>JBPCLE010000035.1:0-8281 GCA_051003575.1 Acidimicrobiales bacterium
GACCGGCGCACGGTGCCGGGCTGCTCGACCACCGGTACCAGGCCGAGGTGGCGGTCGCGCCAGGCGTACGCCGGCGACCGGCGCAGGGCGCCGACCACCGGGACGCCCGCCGGCGCCAGGGCGTCGCGCAGCAGGGCCTCGTGGCCGTCGCTACCCACCCGGTTCAGGATCACGCCGGCCACCGGCGTCGCGGGGTCGAAGGTGGTGAAGCCATGGACCATCGCGGCCACGGACGCGCCCACCGACGAGGCATCGACCACCAGTATCACGGGGGCGGCGATGAGGCCGGCGACCTGGGCCGTGCTGGCCGCCGGCCCCGCCGGGTCACCCGACCCGTCGAAGAGCCCCATCACGCCCTCCACCACCACGACGTCGGCGCCGGCCCCCGCCCTCCCGGCCAGCGCCGGGATCGCCTCCGGCCCGCACATCCAGGCGTCGAGGTTGCGGGCCGGGCGGCCGGTGGCGAGGGCGTGGTAGCCGGGGTCGATGAAGTCGGGCCCGACCTTGGCCGCCCCCACCGTGAGGCCCCGGCTGGCCAGGGCGGCCATCAGCCCGGTGGCCACCGTGGTCTTGCCCACGCCCGACGACGTGCCGGCGATGACCAGTCGAGGACCGAGGCGAGCCACGGCACACGGTAGAGCGGCAGTACCCTCGACCTGTGGACGCCGGCTTCGCACTGCCCCTCTTCGCGGTCGTCGCCGGCCTCATCTCCTTCAGCTCCCCGTGCTGCCTGCCCCTGCTGCCGGGGTACCTGTCCTACGTGTCGGCCTTGCCGGTGTCGGAGCTGGGCGACCGCCAGGCCCGCATGGTCACCCTGCGGGCCGCCCTCCTGTTCGTCGCCGGCTTCACCGTGGTGTTCACCATCCTCGGGGTCGTCGCCCAGCTGCTGGGGTCGGTGTTCCTGGCCAACGGGGGCCCGGTGGTGCGCTGGTTCGGCGTGCCCATCGTCATCCTCGGCCTGTCGACCATGGGCGTGCTCCGGCTGCCGTTCCTGATGAAGGAGCGCCGCATGGACCTGGCCCGGGTGCCCCGGGGGATGGCGTGGGCCTTCCCCATGGGCATGGCCTTCGCCGCCGGCTGGGCCCCGTGCCTCGGACCGATCCTGGCCACCATCTACGCCACCGCCGCGGTCAGCGGCACCGCGGTCTGGGGCGCCGTCCTGCTCGTCCTCTACTCCCTCGGCCTCGGCGTGCCCTTCGTGGCCCTCGCCCTCGGGTTCAACCGGGCCCAGCGTTCGCTCGGCTGGCTGCGCCGCAACGGCCGGCGCATCGAGATCGCCGGGGGGGCGATGCTGGTGATGGTGGGCTTGCTGTTCGTGACCGGGCGCTGGCAGGGTTACTTCCTGCCCTTGCAACGCTGGTTCGCCGAGCACGGATGGCCCCCCGTATGACGGACATCTCCGACACCACCCCGACCGACGCCGACGCGCCTGCGCCGCCGCCGGTCGTGGCCGGCCTCCGCAAGAGCCGCAAGGTCCTGTGGATCGCGGTGGCGGTCGCCGTCCCCGTGGCCCTGTTGGTGGTGGCCCTGGCCAACGGTACGCCCGCCGCCACCCGGGCCGTGCAGTCCCCCCTGGTCGGCAAGCCGGCGCCGGCCTTCTCGGGCACCACGGTCGACGGAGACCCGGCCTCCCTCGCCGACTTCAGAGGGAAGTGGGTCGTCGTCAACTTCTTCGCCACCTGGTGCGTGCCGTGCCGCCAGGAGCACCCCGAGCTGATCCGCTTCTCCGAGGCGCACCAGGCCACCGGCGACGCCGCAGTCGTCGGTGTCGTCTACAGCGACAACGCCCAGGCCGTCCGGGAGTTCCGCGACAAGGAGGGCGGCGAGTGGGCCATGCTCACCGACCCCAAGGGGCGTATCGCCCTGGACTACGGGGTCGCCGGCGTGCCCGAGTCGTTCCTGATCAGCCCCGACGGGGTGGTGATGGCGAAGCTGCTCGGCGGCGTGAGGGCCTCCGCCCTCGACCCACTCCCCTACCAAGCCAAGACAGGGCAGTAGCCGCCAGGCCGCCGGCGGCCAGGAGCGCCCCGACCGCGACCACCGCCACCCGGGCGCCGCCGGCGCTGATGTCCACCTCAGTCGAGACCAGGTCGACGATGTTGTTGGTGCGGTTGCCGCGGGCGGTGTCGGGCCAGATCACCGTGGCGGACGCGGCCCGGCTCACCACGGCGACGTGGCTGCCGAGCATCACGTCGTCGCCGTTGAACGACCCGACCATCGAGTCGATCGGCCGTGGGGAGATCACACCGGTGGTGAAGGAGCGGCCGCCGTCGGTGGAGGTGGCCAGGACGAGTTCTGCGAGCACGTCGTCGGGGTCGCCGCTGCGGTCGTAGTAGGCCACGTCGACCCGCCCGCCGGGCGCCACGCCGACGCCCGGGAGGAACTGTCCGCCCACCGCGGGCCCGAGCCGGCGGGGCGCCGACCAGGTGGCGCCGGCATCCTCGGAGGCGGCCACCACCACGTCGCGCCCCGTCTCCCAGGTCGCTTAGAGCTTTTCGCCCTGGCGGGCGAAGGCCGGCGCCGGCGCCAGGTCGACGAGCACCCGTTGCGCCGGCACGACCCCTTCGCCCACCGTGACCGCCGGGCCGAACGTGGCGCCGCCGTCGGCCGAGCGCAAGAGCACGACCTGCCACGGCCCGGTCGGCGGAGGGCCGGGCCGGCCCTCGTGGAGGGACTGGTAGGTGGACCGGTCGTCGAGCAGGTCCAGCGCGCCGATCACCACCTGGCCGCCGGGGCCGGCGAGGAGCGTGGGCTGCACGGCCAGCCGGCCCGGCTCGTCCACCGTGACCGGCGGGGCGAAGGTGCGGCCGCCGTCGTCGGAGCGGGCCACGACGAGGGGGTTGGGCGGCGGGCTGAAGCCGAGGAACTTGGTGGCGCGGTCGTCGTCCTCGGCGATCCAGGCCACCACCACCCGCCGGCCCTTGACCGCCAGCCGGGGCTGGAAGGTGAGCGGGCCGCCCACCCGCACGGGCGGGCCGTCGGCGGCCAGCTCCGGGGAGAAGCGCTGCAGCCACAGGCCGGTGGGCAGGTTGAGCTCCCCGCCGGTGGGCGTGTAGAGCACGAGCAGGCTCCCGGCGCTGTCGTACGCCACCGCCGGCCAGAAGCAGTTCTCGGCACCCGGGGCGCGGGGCAGGTCGATCTGGCGCCAGGCCTCGCCGCCCGTCTCCGACACCGACACGGTGCAGTCGAGCCGGGGAGCGTCGATCCTGCCGGCGACGGCGATCACCTCGGGCCGGGTGGGGTGCACGGCGACCATCGGGGAGGTGTTGACGTTGATGGCCAGCTGCGGGTCGCTGGTGACCGGTTGGGTTTGCCGGGGCGTCAGCGAGGGGCCGGCGCCCTGCAAGCCGACGAGGGCGACGACGGCGCCCACGAGCACCACCGCGATCGCCGGCCCCACCCGTGTACGCACGAGACGGACGTTAGCGAGCGCTCCTCGGCACCCATCGCTCCGGCCGGTAGCGGAAGTACGCCCAGGCGCCGACGGACAGCAGGCAGAAGATCGTGAAGATCACCATCACGCCAAAGGTGACCTCCCCGGTGGTGTGGCCGACGTAGCCGGAGGAAGGTGTGAGCAACACATGGACGACGGACACGACTCCTACGAACAGGAGCGTCAGCCACACCCACCGGTTCCATGCCTTGACCTTCGGGCCGTCGAGGAAGCGCATCGGGAGCATGGCCACGACCAGGCTCTCGATCCCCCACAGGAACGTGAGCGCCAGGCCGGCTTCCAACCCGATCCACCACGCGCTGGCGTCGGGCTGGGCAGCCGCCTCGGAGACGGGAACCCGGGCGAACCAGGCGGCCAGGCTGAGGAGCAGGGCCCAGGTCCAGTTGGCGGCGGTGAGGCGGCCCTGGCGCTTGGCACTGAGGGTGCCGGCGAAGGCCAGGCCGGCGATGGCACCGTAGAAGTAGCCGGGCTGGAAGTCGAGCAGCCGCGAGATGGCCACCATGACCGCGGACAGGATCAGCGTGCCGGGAAGGAAGTTCAGCTTGGCCCACGACCCGGTCTCGCGGTGGATGCTGATGGCGGCCGGGAGGCCGTAGCCGGCGCTCATCACGACGAACGAGAGGAAGAAGGAAATCGCTATCACGATGCCGGAGTAGTCGAGGCTGAAGTCCGGGCTGAGGAACCCGAGGCTGATGGCGGCCAGGAGGTTCATCACCACGAAGGTGACCGCCCGCCCGCTGCTGGAGGCAGCGTCGACAACCCGGGCCGGCATGCGGAACCAGCCGCGGATCTCGTCGTAGTTCTCCTCGACGGCCGCGTTGAACAGCTTGGAGGGGAAGGCGAAGAGGAGGATCGCCAGGCCGGCGAGGGCGCCGCTGGCCATGATCCGGGAGAACTCGAGGGAGATCTGGTCGGGCCCGGCGAGCGACGTGGCGAACGCGCTGCGGTGGACGCTGGCTTCGGTGACACCGAAGGTGCTGGAGGCCCGGACGACGTCGCCTGACGACCGGCACGACGACGTGACCCGGTGCTCGCCGGGGTCGGCGTCGCCGGGCACCGACAGCAGGCCCACGTTGACGGCGCCGGCGGCGTTCGGGGTGGCCGAGCCGATGCGCACGCCGTCGAAGAAGAAGTACGCCGTGCGGCAGTCGAGGTAGCCGCCGCCGGAGACATCGAGGCCGACGCCGGGCGGGCCGGACCGGTCGCCGTCGGTGTTGACCGCGTCGATCGTCGACAGGGGGGCCGCCGGCCCGGGCCCCCTGGTCGTGGTGGTGGCCGGAGCGGTCGTGGTGGTCGTGGCCGCGGTTGTCGGCGGCAGCGTCGTGCTGGCTGGGACTGTCGTCGGGCTCGAGACGCTGGTCGTGGTCACCGCGCCGGCGGGCGGGGTCGCTGTAGCCGGCGGTGCCGTCGAGGGTTCGGTCGTGGTCGTGCCGGGCGGGACGGCCACGCTGGTCGTCGTCGTCGGCACGGTTGTCGTCGGCACGGTGGTCGTCGCCACGGTGGTCGTCGCCACGGTGGTCGTCGAGCTCGTCGTGGTCGGGACGGTGGTTGTCGGAGGCTCGGTTGTCGGAGGCTCGGTTGTCGGAGGCTCGGTAGTGGTCGTGCTGGTGGTGGTGGTGCTGGTGGTGGTGGTGGTCGGCGGCACCGTCGTGGACGAGGTCGTCGTGGTGCCGATGGTCGTTGTCGTGGTCGGCGGAACAGTCGTCGAGGTCGAGGTCGAGGTCGAGGTCGAGGTGGTGGTCGAGCTCGTCGTCGTGGACGTGCTGGTCATGGTGGTCGGCGGCAGCGTCGTGGTGGTCGATGTCGTCGTCGAGGAGGTCGTGGTCGTTGGGGCCGGCGCGACCACGACCGACTCGTTGGGGTCGTTGCAGGCCCCGGAGGCGGCCAGGTTGTTGGGGTCGCCGCCGTAGGAAGCCACCCACCGGTAGGTGCCCGGCAGGCTCGGAGCGAAGGAAGGCGATGTCGCGGTGCCGTTGACGGTAAGTGGTGCCGAGCCGGTGGACACCGCGGCGCTCGTGCAGGTGGAGTCGTCCGGCCCGTACAGCCTGAATGTGACCGAGCCGGTCGGGTTGAACCCGCCGGTCACGGTGGCGGTGTCGAAGATGGAGCCGCCGACGGTGACACCGGGCGACGCCTGGGTCGTCACTGCGGGCGCGGCCTGGCTGACCACAACCGTCGTGCCGGGGTCGTTGCACGCGGTGGCGATGGTCGGGACGTCGACGACCTCGTACTCGGCAACCCAGCGATAGGTGCCGGCCGCGGTGGGTGTGAACGGGGGCGACTGGTAGACGAACTGGTCGCTGCTGACCGCCACCGTCGACGTCGCCGCGGGAGCGGCCGAACAGGTGGCGTCGTCGGGCCCGTAGACCGAGAAGCGGATGGTCCCCGGGGTCTGGATGTCACCCGTCAGCGTGGCGGTGGCGAATATCTGGCCGCCCACGGGCACGCCGGCCGAGGTCTCCAGGGTGATGCCCGGCGGGAACTCGGCCGCCACCGCGGGCGAGAACTCCGACGTGTTGAGCAGTGCGACATCGGTGGCGGTGGCGGTGACGAACGACCCGCTGGTGACGGGGATCCCCGGCGCAGAGAACGACGCCGGCTCGGAGACCACCTCCACGGTGATCGAGCCGAGGTAGGTCTCGCCCTCCGCTCCGGCGGCCGCCGGGTTCCCGTAGAAGTCGACGAAATAGGAGCCGGGCAGGGTGTCGAGGGCGCCGGAGATCGTGGCCACGCTGCCCGACCCGATGACCGATGACAGGACAGGGAAGTTCTGGGTGAGGTTGGCGAGCCCGTCCTCGTCGCCAGGGTCGTTGGGGGAGGGGCCGTCGTCGTTGAGGTCGATGCCCAGCCCGCCGTTGTCGTGGATGCTGTTCAGCCGGATCGGGTTGCCGACGCCGTCGGCGACGGTGACACCGGCCCCGACGTTGAAGGCGATGATGTTGCCCGCCTCGGGGGTGTTGCCGCCCACCTCGGGGAAGTTCGAGGTGATGAAGACGCCGGAACCCATGTTGCCAAGTGGGCTGCCGCTGGCGTCGACGCCGATGCGGTTGCCCAGGATGAAGTCCCCGGTGCCGGCGTCGAAGACGCCGTGGCCACCGTTGGCCGCGATCACGTTGCCGGCGCCGGCCACGCTGCCCCCGATGAGGGTGTCCGCCCCGCATTCCACCGTGATCCCGTTGAGCTCGTTCGGGGCGCCGAGGGTGCCGGTCTCGTCGGTGCCGATGAGGTTGCCCTGGATCGTCGTGCCGTCGGGCCGCCCGCCGGAGTCGCTGCACACCAGTGCGATGCCCGACGCGCCGTTCCCGGAGATCACGTTGCCCTCGCCGGCGCCGGTGCCGCCGACGACGATGCCGGAGGAATCGGACAGCTGGATGCCGTCGCGGTTGGCCAGGATGCCGCCGGTGGCACCGAGCCCGATGCGGTTGCCCTGGATGGTGAGGTCGCTGACGAACGACGCCCTGATCCCCGGGTGCAGGGAGGTCCGCGGGCCCCCCTCCGTGAAGACGGTGGACTGGTTCCCGGCGATCACGTTGTCGACCACCAGGTAGTCCCCGCCCCCGAAGAGGGAAAGGCCCGCTTCGGCGTTGCCGAGAACCTGGGTGCCGGCGGCGTCGGTGCCGATGAAGTTGCCCTGGATGACGGTGCCGTCGGAGAACCGGACGGCGATCCCCGGCCCGAAGCCGGTGTTGCCGGAGACCACGTTCCCCGACCCGGGGGCGGTGCCGCCGATCGTGGCCGGGCTGTTGTCGAGCAGGATCCCGCGGCCGTTGCCGACCTCTCCGGCGCCCGCGGCGTCGGGGCCCACGTAGTTCCCCACGATGACCGTGGCGACCGCCCCGCTGGCCCGGATGCCGTCGGAGTCGTTCCCTGAGATGACGTTGCGGTCGAGCGGGTCGGTGCCGCCGATCCGGGTGCGGGCCGCGCCGCCGCCCAGGAGGACGCCGACGTCGAGGTTGCCGGCGGCGACGGTGCCGGTGGGGTCGAGGCCCACGATGTTGCCGACCACCACGTTGTCGTCGCCGGTGATCGAGACCCCGGCCACCTCGTTGGTGCTGATCACGTTCCCCCGGCCGACGGTGTTGAAGTTGCCGTCGACCTGGACGCCCGTGACGTTGGGCCGGCTGGCGCCGTCGGCCCCGAGGCCGATCCAGCTGTCCTCGACCGCGTTGCCGTCGCCGGACAGGACGACGGCGGCTGTGAAGTGCGTGAGCGACAGGCCGCGCACCGTCGAGCCGCCCGACCCGGCGGCCAGCACGAGCCCGGGCCCCACGGGCTGCACCCCGAAGTCGCCGAACTCACGGGCGCCGCGGATCTCGATCAGAGGCCGGTCCGAGTAGCCCGCCTGGGACGTGCCGTCGAGGATCACCGGGTCGGTGATGGGGGGCAGTGGGGTGGCCAGGACGATCGTGGCTATTAGATCGGGAACCCCGCCAGTGTCCGGTGGCACCGAGATGTCGAACCTGATCGTGTCGACGCCAGGGCTGGCGTTGGCGGCCAGGATGGCGGCGCGCAGACTGCCTTCGTCGGCGTCATTGGTGTTCGTGACCAGGTACACGACGGCGCGGGAGCCTTCGGCGCCGGCCACGAGGAGGGCGGCGGCCATCGCAATGGCGACGGTCACGCGCGCGACCCAGATGCGTGCTTTAGAACTCACCGCTTGGCCCTCCGAAGAGGAGAATAGTCTGCTCGCTTGCGGAGCGAATGGTTCGGGGCTAGCGGGTGATCTGCTGGGCCAGCTCGCCGATGGCCGCGACGGCGGGCGCCGTGGGGTCGTGGTCGATGGCGGCAATGCCCAGGTGGTCGGCGTCCTCGATGGCGCGATCCTCG
>JBPCLE010000036.1:0-5985 GCA_051003575.1 Acidimicrobiales bacterium
TCCGTTCGGCCGGAACTTTGGACGATCGAGTCCACTCCCACATGGGAGTGGACCCGGGACCGGTGGTGGCCGCCACCGGTCCCGGTCGGGGAGGATCAGCCCTGGCGGACCTTGCCTCGCACGTAGGTGGCGATGGTGGCCGTCGTGACCTGCACGTTGTGCTTCTTCTTCACGTGGTCGGCGACCTTGGCCATCAGCTCTTCCTCCGTCGAACCTGATCCCTGCCAACGGCAGGCGTGGTTCTCATCTCGTCAAGCGAAGCGGTATGCCACTACTCCTCCTTGTCGTCCTGCGCAGCGGACCCTGCGCGAGGTTGTCTTGCCGGGGGCATCTCTACCCATGAATCATCCGGAGCCCCCGGCGCCGGCGGATGACGCCGGCGCCACCCGTCCGTCGGGGAGCAGGGTACACGCCCCCCACAGGCCCTGGTTGACCTCGCGTGCCCGGCGGGCGATGCCGGCGAACTCGTCGGTGTGGGCGATGTTGGGCGGAAAGGTGAGCAGCTGGGCATAGCCCTGGCGGAGTAGTTCGGCGTTCACGAACAGTCCGTCGGCCTGGCGGTAGACATAGGCCAGAAGGCGCCCGTACCGGTCACGCTGCTCGACGTCGCCGACGAGGCGGACCGGCGTGCCGGGCGGGACCAGGCTCTCGGTGAACCGGCTGGCCTCCCGCCCGAAGCACCCCACGGGCCGGTCGGGCGCGACCGACTCCGGCGTGTCGATGCCGATGAGCCGCACCCGTTCGCCGCCGGAGACCTCCAGTGTGTCGCCGTCCACGACCCTGCGCACCACGACGTCGACCCCGGCGGGGAGAACGCCGGTGGCCGGCGCCGGCACGGCCGCCGGTTCGCCACCGCCACCGGCGCACGCGCCGGCGAGCAGGACCAGGGCGAGGACCGCCCCCACCCGGCCGCGCATCCGGCTCCCGCTCAGGCGGCGCGCCGGCCGGCGGCCCGTTGCAGTGCCTCGCGGGCGGCGGCAATGCCCTGCTTGCCGATCTGGCGGGTGTGCTCGTCGAGCTCCCACGACGCCTCGCCCCGTGTGTCCGGCAGGAGGGCCAGTTGGTCGGTCTTCTTCATGGTTCCATGATCCCAGGGGGGGGAGACAGCCAGTCGGGCTGCGCCCGACACACAACTGCAACGTCTGCCTTCGGCAGCGTCTTCCCGTTCCGCCCGCTCGTTCTCTGTATGGAAACGGTGCGTTTTCGACGCTCTCGCCTCTCCAGAACGCCAGGGGAGGGTGCGCGGCCGGCGGTTGAAACTTGTTGTTCACCGAACCGCGACGTCTCCGTCTCGCGCTTTGAGTAGGGTGGAAGTGGGTAGTCGCTCAAGGAGCAACCCACAAAGGTCGACGTACAGGGAACAGGCCCCGGCTGCCCAGCGTTGGGAGTGAGTGATGAGCGAAACACTTGAGATCGAGGCAATCAACCAGGCACTCGAGATGATCGACAAGAGCCTCGGTGTCATGCATACGCGAGAGCTGGTCTCTACCAGCGAGGTGTCGAACCTCCTGCTCGACATGCGCTCGATCCCCGCAACGGCGGGGATCGAGGTCGTGGAGATGCGAAAAGTCGCCCCGAGCCCGAACTAGCGGGGGGGCGCCGGCACAAGCTGGCGCCCGATCAGGCCGAGCACGACGCCGACGGCAACCCCGCCGGCCACGTCGGACGCGTGGTGGATTTTGACGTAGATCCGGCTGGTGGCCACCAGCGCGGCCACGACGACGTAGAACGGCCACCAGTCGTCGTCCTCGGAGAGCATGATGGTCGCGCTCACCGCCGAGGTGGCGTGCCCGCTGGGAAAGCTGCTGGTCAGGGGCCGGCGGACGCGGAGCGGCCGGTCGACCTCCCAGGGCGGGCGGGTGCGCCGGAAGAAGGACTTGATCACCCCGTTCACGAGGACGGATTCCGCTCCCATGGCCACCGTCATGCGCAGGGCCGACGTCAGGTCGTCGCCCTTGCGGAGCCCCTTGACCGTGCCGAGCATGACCCAGACGAGGCCGAAGTCGCCGAGTTCTGAGGCGGCGTAGAACACCCGGTCCGCGGCCCGCTGGCCCCGGAGGTGGTCGAAGGCCCGATCCACCGCCAGGTCGAAGCGAGCCACGCCCCTCCGGGCAGTGATGAGGCGGCCCGTCACGATGGCCGCGACGCTACTTCAGGCGCCGGCGAGCGCTCGAACCCGTGCGGGGTCGCCCCCGAAGCTGGGGCAGAACTCCTGGAAGGAGCACGAGCCGCACAGCGCCGAGGGGCGGGGCCGGAAGTCTTCCTCGGCGCATGCCCGCTCGACGGCCTTCCAGATGGCGGCGGTGCGCTGTTTCAGGCCCCGGACGGACTGGGCCGACGGTTCGCACACGATGGACACGGGCTTGGACAGGTAGAGGAGCTGGATCCGGGCCGGGCGCCGGCCCAGGACCCTCTCGCAGAGGAACGCGTAGAAGTGAACGCCACCGAGCCGGCTCTGCTCGTGGATCACGCCGGGCACCCTGCCGGTCTTGTAGTCGGTCACCACCAGGCCGCCGTCGCCATCGAGGTCGAGGCGGTCGATGATGCCGCGGAGCTTCAGGGAGCCCACCTCGGCCTCGAGCAGCAGCTCGAGGCCGATCGGGTGCACAGTACGGGGGTCCTCGAGGGTGAAATAGCGGCGGACCAGCCCCTCGGCCTCGGACGCGAACTGTGCCTCCGCATCGGTGTCGAGCCCCAGGCCCACGAACTCGGGGTCGGCGGCGAACTCGGCGCGGGCCCGCTCGAGGCAGGCGAGAGCGGCCGGCAGGGTGCGGGCCGGCGCCGGCTCGCAATACAGCAGCTCGAGGGCGCGGTGGACGAGACTGCCCTTGGTGGCCGCCGGCGAAGGTGGCGCGGGCAGCCGGTCGATGTTGGAGAACCGGAACGCCAGCGCACAGTCCTTGAACGCCGCCACCTTCGACGGCGACAGCGACGTCGGGAGGGGAAGGACCATCAGGTACCCACGGTACCGACGGGGTGGGACAGAGCGGCGGATGGGTGGCCGCCGCTCGTGCTTGAGCTGGCGGGCTACTCCGGTGTGAGACCGGATGCCACGGCACGGGGCGACTCCATGGGCCCGAAGTGGCCGAGATCTCCGAACGTGACCAGGCTCGCATCGGGCAGGGCGGCAACCTGGGCCCGGGCCACCGCCGCCTCGACGGCCACGCTCCGCTCGCCCCGCAGCACCGTGACCGGGCACCGGACCTGGCCGAGCCGGCTGAACCCGTCGTGGGCCAGGCCCTGGCGGTAGATGGACGCCTCGACGAACGGCGGGCATCTGAGGCGCACGCCGTCGGGGTCGGGCCCGAACCCGCACTCGACGTAGGCCCGCAGCGCGGCGGTGTCGAAGGACTCCATCGGGGGCTTGGACTCGAAGTTCTCGTACGCGTCGCGACGGGAGGAGAACCGGTCGCGACGCTTCAGGGCCCCGGTGACAAGGGGTCGTCGCGATGCGGTCAGTTCCTCGGTCAGCTCGGGCCACACGATGGGCTCGTAGCACCAGAGGGCGGCGAACGTGCCGGGCCGGCGAGCCTCGGCATCGAGCATGGCCGCCCCCCCGCAGGAGTGCCCGAACCCGTACGCGTGGGCGAGGGCGAGGCCGTCGACCACCGCCAGCACGTCGTCGGCGAACGAGGGCCAGTTCCAATCCAGGCTGGAGGGCCATTCCGAGTCGCCGTGGCCCCGAGCGTCGAACGCCCAGCAGTGGAACCGGTCGACGAGGGAGGCGGCCATGGGACCGAGGACCGGGCCGCAGAACCCCGTGGCGTGGGCCATCAGTAGGGGTGGGCCGTCGCCGCCCAGGTCGCGCACGGCCAGCGTGACGCCGTCGGTGGAGGGAAGACGGACCACCGGCGGAGGCTACCGTCGCAGGCGGTGACGACCGATCTCGACTCCGTGGCCGCGGCCAACTCGGCCTTCTACGCCGCCTTCGAGGCCCGCGACCTCGACGCCATGTCGCGGCTGTGGGAGCACTCTGACCGCATCGTCTGCACCCACCCGGGCTGGGCCAGCCTGCGGGGCTGGGGTCAGGTGGCGGCGTCGTTCTTCGCCCTGTTCCAGAACTCCCAGCACCTCCAGTTCATCCTCACCAAGGAGAAGGCCGAGGTGGCCGGCGACGTGGGCTGGGTGAGCCTGGACGAGAACATCCTCCAGAGCGACAGCGCCACCACGGTCTCGGCGCTCAACGTGTTCGTCCGGGCCGTCGGAGGTGATTGGCTGCTGGTGGCCCACCACGCGTCGCCGGTCACCGACACCGTGGAGGCCTGAGCGCCTCCGTCGGCCCCGGGTGGTCAGGCGTCGTCGCCGATCGACCATTCTCCGGCCGGGCCGTCGTAGAGGAGCCGACCGTCGTCGATGGCCAGGCAGCGATCGGCCCGATCCAGCACCTCGGTGCGATGGGTGGCCAGCACGACGGCGGCGCCGGCCTGGGCCGCCTCGGCCACCAGGTCGTCGAGGGCTTCGCGGCTGGGTGGATCCAGCCCGTCGAAGGGCTCGTCGGCCAGGAGCACACCGAAGGGGCGGACGAACGCCAGGGCGATCGACGCCTTCTGGCGCATGCCCCGGCTGAACCCGCCGGGCGGGTTGTCGCCCCGGTCGGCCAGCCCGAGGCGTTCGAGGAGCTCGCCGGCCCGGTCCTGCCACGCGTCGACGCCGTGCATGCGGGCGACGTACTCAAGGTGCTCGTTCAGGCTGAGGTCGTCGTAGAGGGCCGGGGCGTCGGGGAGGTACGACAGCAGGGCGCGGGCCTCCAGGGAGCCGGCGGGATGGCCGTCTACGGCTACGCGCCCGCCGGAGGGGTCGAGCAGGCCGGCGGCGAGGCGCATGAACGTGCTCTTCCCTGCGCCGTTCGGCCCGACCAGGGCGACGGTGGATCCTGCCTCCACGCGGCACGTGACGCCCTGGAGCGCGGTGAAGTCCGCGTAGGAGGCGGTCAGATCCTCGGCCCGGAGCATCAGGTCGACCTGCGGAGCCAAGCCACGGCGCCGGCGACCACGACGAGGACGCCGGCGGCGGCCGGGACGGCGCCGGCGGTGGGTGAGTGGCCGGCGCCGGCCGCGGCCCGGGCGGCCAGGACCGGCAGCACCCCGGTCACGGCCAGCACGCCGGGGCCGACGGACCGGACGAACAGCCGGACGGCATGGAACGGCTCCAGGGCGAACGGGTTGCCCGGGCCGGTCTCCACGCTGAGGGCGGCGCCGCAGGTGGCCGCCAGGGCCGCCGGCAGGCCGATCACGGCCGCGACCTGGACCACGGTGGCGGGGTCGCCCAGGACCATGGCGCCGCCGACGCCGGCGAGGACGACGACGGTCATCACCACCGCCGGGGCGGCCAGGTGGCGCACGAGCAGGCGGCCGGGGTGGACCGGCAGGCTGTCGCGGCGGACAGTGTGGTCGGCCTCCTGGGACTGGCCTTCCACCGAGTCGAGGCCGGCGACGAGGAGGGCGGCGCCGGCGGCGAGCACCAGCGCCGGCGTGCCCCGCCAGGCCACCGCGGCGGCGACGCCGGCAAGTGCGCCGAGCGTGAGGAGCGCAGGATCCGCGTGGCCGGCCAGCGTAGGATCCCCTGCCAGTCGCGCCGCCACACCGGCCTCCACACCGGCCTCGACCGGCCGGAGGGAAGCCACACCGGCCTCGACCGGCCGGAGGGAAGCCGCAGCCACGGCCAACGGCGCGGGCCTTCGGCCGCCAGCTGGCGGCGGAGCAGGAGGACCGTGCGCAGGTCCTGCATGGTGAGGGCGAACCGGAGCTGGGCGGCCAGCCCGGCCTGGCGCCGGGCGGCCTCCAGAGACGTGCCGCCGACGAGGGCCAGGCCGGTGACCGGCAGCCCGAGGAGCACCAGGCCGATCAGCGCGGTCGGCGCCGGGTGGGCCTCGGCCAGGGCGAGGCGGCCGAGGAAGGTGGTGGGCGACGTCACGGTTCCGAGCCGCAGGTCGGCGCCCGCCCACGCCAGGGCGCCTGCGCCGGCCGCCCCGGCCCGGGCCCGGCC
>JBPCLE010000037.1:0-10639 GCA_051003575.1 Acidimicrobiales bacterium
GCTCGACGAGGAGATGGTCTACGAGAGCAGGGTGGGGGAGACGTTCCTGCTCGGCGCCACCACCTGGCGCATCGAGGAGATCACCCGCGACCGGGTGATCGTCACGCCGGCGCCGGGCCAGCCCGGCAAGATGCCGTTCTGGCACGGCGACGGCCTGGGCCGGCCGGCGGAGCTGGGCCGGGCCATCGGCGCCTTCCTCCGCGAGGTCGACGGCTGGTCCGACGAGAAGCTCGTCGAGCAGTGCTCGCTCGACCCGCTGGCGCTGGTCAACCTGCGCGCCTATTTGGAGGAGGAGCGCCAGGCCACCGGCGGCGCCCTGCCCACCGACCGCCAGGTCGTGGTCGAGCGCTTCCGTGACGACCTGGGCGACTGGCGCATCTGCGTGCTGTCGCCCCTGGGCGGGCGGGTCCACGCCCCCTGGGCCCTGGCCATCGAGGCCCGCGCCCGCGACCGCCTCGACATCGAGGTGCAGACCATGTGGAGCGACGAGGGCATCGTCGTCCGCCTGCCCGAGGCCGACGAGTCGCCCCCGATCGACTCGGTGCTCCTGGAGCCCGAGGAGGTCGAGGCACTGGTCGTGGGGGAGCTGGCCAACTCGGCGCTGTTCGCGGCCCGCTTCCGCGAGAACGCGGCCCGCGCCCTCCTCCTGCCCCGCCGCCGGCCCGGCTCGCGGACGCCCCTTTGGCAGCAGCGCCAGCGGGCCGCCGACCTGCTGGCGGTGGCGTCGAAGCACGGCGACTTCCCGATCCTGCTGGAGACCTACCGGGAGTGCCTGCGCGACGTCTTCGACCTGCCGGCGCTCATCGAGTTGATGACCGCTATCCGGGCCCGCACCGTCCGGGTGGTCTCCGTCGACACCGCCGCGCCGTCGCCCTTCGCCCAGTCGCTGGCCTTCCAGTACGTGGCCAACTTCCTCTACGAGGGCGACGCACCGCTGGCCGAGCGCCGGGCCCAGGCCCTCACCCTCGACCGGGAGATGCTGGCCGAGCTGCTCGGCGCCGAAGAGCTGCGGGAACTGATCCACCCCGACGCGCTGGCGGCCCTGGAGGACACCCTCCAGGCCCTCGACGACCGGTGGTGGGCCCGCGACGCGGATGAGGCCCACGACCTGCTGCGCCGCCTCGGCGACCTGACCGCCGACGAGCTGCGGGCCCGCTCCACCGGCGACTTCGCGGCCACGCTGCTGACCGACCGGCGGGCGGCCGAGGTGCGCATCGCCGGCGAGGCCCGGCTGATCGCCGCCGACGACGCTGGCCGTTACCGAGACGCCCTTGGCGTGCAGGCGCCGCCGGGGCTGCCCGAGGTGTTCCTGGCGCCGGTCGACGACCCGCTGGGCTCGCTCCTCGGGCGGTTCGCCCGCACCCACGGCCCGTTCCACTCCGGGGAGCCGGCGCTGCGGTTCGGGCTGCCCGCCGGCGTGGTCGAGTCCATGCTGGCCGCCCGGGCCGACGCCGGCCTGCTGCTCCGGGGCGAGTTCCGCCCCGGCGGCGCCGGCCGGGAGTGGTGCGACCCCGAGGTGCTTCGCCAGCTCCGCCAGCGCTCGCTGGCCGCCCTCAGGAGGGAGGTGGAGCCGGTTGACGCCGCCGCCCTCGCCGGCTTCCTGCCCGCCTGGCAGGGCGTGGGCAGCGAGGCAAGGGGCCTCGACCGGCTGTTCGAGGTCGTCCGCCAGCTCCAGGGCGTGGCCGTGCCGGCGTCGGTGCTGGAGCGCGATGTCCTCCCCGCCCGGGTGGGCGACTACTCGCCCCGCCTGCTCGACGAGTTGGCCGCCGCCGGCGAGGTGGTGTGGGTGGGCGCCGGCCCCCTCGGGCGTGACGACGGCAAGGTCATGCTGTTCCTGCGCGACCAGGCGCCGGCGCTGCGGCCACTCGCGCCGGCCGAGCGCCCCGGCGACGAAGTGCACGACCGGCTCCGTGAGTTCCTGGCCCGCCGGGGCGCGTCGTTCTTCCGGGAGCTGTCCGGCGCCTCGGTGGCGTTCGGCCACGCGGGCGGCGACAAGGCGCTGCTCGACGCCCTCTGGGACCTGGTGTGGGCGGGCGAGGTCACCAACGACTCCTTCGCCGCCCTCCGGGCCTTCGCCGGCGGCGCCGGCAGCCGATCGAGGGCGGCCAAGCGCGCCGGTCGTCCCCGCCTGGGCGCGTTGACCGTGCTGGGCCCGCCCAAGGCCCAGGGCCGGTGGTCGCTGGTCGACGCCGACCTGTCGTTCGACGACGTCACCCCCACCCGGCGCCAGCACGCTTTGGCCACCGCCCTGCTCGACCGCCACGGCGTCCTGACCCGAGAGGCGGTGCGGGGCGAGGGCCACCCCCGGGGCTTCGCCGGCGTGTACCCGGTGCTGCGGGCCATGGAGGAGTCCGGCCGGTGCCGGCGGGGCTACTTCGTGGCCGGCCTCGGCGGCGCCCAGTTCGCCCTGCCCGGTGCCGTCGACCGCCTCCGCACCGATCGTCGGGACAGCGCCGCCGGCGCCCTCGTCCTGGCCGCCACCGACCCGGCCAACGTCTGCGGCCTCTCGCTCCCCTGGCCGGTGAGCGGCCCGCGCCGGGTGGCCGGCGCCTATGTGGTCCTGCTCGACGGCCAACCCAGCCTCTACGTCGAGAAGGGCGGGAAGGGCCTCGTCGCCCTTCGCCCCTACGACGGCACGTGGGAGGACGCCGCCGTCGCCGCCCTCGGCGCGCTCGTCACCGGCGGCCGCCTCCGCCGGCTCAGTGTCGAGCGCTTCGACGACGGCCTCGAACCCGTCCTGAAGGCCGCCGGCTTCGTGCCCACCCCGAGGGGACTGGTTCGCTATGGCGCCTGAGGGCGACGTGCTCTTCCGCTCCGCGGCCATCCTGCATCGGTGGTTGGTCGGCCGGGAGGTGACAGACGCGACGGGCGTGGCGCTGCCGATCGTCGGCGAGACGGTGGAGCGGGTGGTGGCGAACGGCAAGCACCTGCTCATCCGCTTCGCCTCCGGCCACGTCCTGCACACCCATCTTCGGATGACCGGGTCGTGGCACGTCTACAGCGCCGGCGAACGGTGGCAGCGGCCAGCCAGCCAGGCCAGGGTGTCGCTGACCTGCGGCACGCACGTGGCGGTGTGCTTCAATGCGCCGGTCGTCGAACTTCTGGCTCCCGGCGCCGAGGCCAACCACCCGTCGTTGTCGGGGCTCGGCCCCGACATTCTGGCCCGCACGCCCGACCTGGAGGAGATCCGCCGGCGGGCCCGGCGGCGGCCGCCCGACACCGCGTTGGGCGAGCTGCTGCTCGACCAACGTGTCGTCGCCGGTATCGGCAACATCTGGCGCAACGAGTCGCTGTTCCTCGAGGGGCGCAGCCCGTGGTCGCCGGTGTCGTCGTTGTCCGACGACGAGCTCGACGCCCTGGTATCGACGGCGGCCCGCATCATGGCCGACAGCGTCGGGCCGCACACCGGTCGCCCGCCCCGCTGGGTCTACCGCCGCACTGGGCGCCCGTGTCGGCGCTGCGACACCCCGATCAGGTCCCGCGGCCAGGGCGAGCAGTCGCGCACCGCTTACTGGTGCCCGGCCTGCCAGCCCGCGCCATAGCGGCCGGCAGCCAGGCGACGCCGAACGCTACTGTCCGCCGATGGGCGCGCTGCCGGGGGTCGATTGGAGTCGGACGCTCGTCGCCCTTCGCGAAGAGGAGGCGCGGGTGGCGGCGCTGGTGCGGTCGATCCGCAACCCCGGTGCCCACGCCGTCGGCGACTGGACCGTGGGCGACGTGGCCATGCACCTCACGCAGGGCCTGCTCGTCGTCCCCGGCCTGGCCCGGGAGGACATGACCGACGCACACCAGACGCTGCCGGCGCTGGCCGAGCGGCCGGGCCTGTCACCGATCGACGACGTCTGGGATCTCGCCGGCCTCACCATGCAGGGGGTGAAGGCCGACTCTGAACGCGACCCCGCCGTGCTGGCCGACCGGATCGAGGCCCGTACCGCGGCGTTCCTGGATAATGCCGCCGCGGGGGGGAGCGCCGACGACCGCCGGGCCTGGCTGGTGGAAGGCACCTATCTCCCGCTTCCGACCTTCACCTGCCATCTTCTCAACGAGGCGATCATGCACGGCCACGACATCGCCGTGGCCGAGGGCCGGCCGTGGCCGATCGACCCCGCCCATGCCGCACTCGTGTTCGAGGGCTTCATCTGGCCGGTCGTCGCCGCCCTCGATCCCCGGGCCATGGTCGACCAGGCCAAGGCCGCCGGCGTGCGCGCCACCTACGACATCCGCATGCGCGGGGCCTCCAGCTTCCACCTGACCTTCGACGACGGCGCCCTGTCGATCGACCCGCCCTCGCCCCGGCGGGTGGACTGCCACATCTCCGCCGATCCCGCCGCCCTCCTGCTCGTGGCCTGGAACCGCCAGAGCCAGTGGTCGGCCATCGCCAGGGGCAAGCTCGTGGCGTGGGGCCGCAAGCCCTGGCTGGGGCCCCGGTTCCGGTCGCTCATGCGCAACCCGTAGGGGCGCTCTCCCCGGGAGCTTCCCTTCAACGAGGAAGAGGCGTGCACGGGAGCCTGGTCCGGTCGCAGCCTGCTCGACGGTCAGGGAGAGGTCGGCTCAGCGTGGCCGGGCGGCCACGAGGTGACCCTCAATCGGAATTGCCGCGGCCTCGTCCGAGGCGGTGAATGCCTTGAGGGCGTCGTTGGCCTCCCGGCGAAGCGTGTCGTACTCGGCGTCGGTGAGCCGCTCGCGCACCGGGGTGCTCTCGACCTCGACGGCGACGAACTCGTCGATCGAGCCGAACCGAGCTGTGCCCATCCGGGTGCGCGTCGAGAGCACATCGAGGCCGGCGGCACGCACAATGCCGTGGAGCTCGTCGATGTCCCCGCACGTCCAGTATGCGCTCAGCATGGCGACGGCCTCCGGCCCGGCGTGTGTTTCGGCCAGCTCGACCAGTCGTCGGTACGCGGGCTGGGCGTCGAGACAGCTGGGCACCATGATCACAACCGTTCCATGGGGCTTCACCACTCGGCTCATCTCCTTGATGGCGGCGACCCGGTCGGGGAAGAACATCAGCGCCATCTGGCAGAGGACGGCATCGAAGGCGGCGTTCTCAAAAGGGAGCGCGGTCACATCAGCTTGACGGAGCTCGACACCCGGGCACACCCGCCCGGCCACGGTCAGCATGGCCTCGTTGAGGTCGCTGCCGACGACCCGACCTTCCGGCCCGACCCGCAATGCTGCGGCGCGCGCCACGATGCCGGTGCCGCAGGCCACGTCGAGCACCGATTGCCCCAGGGATACGTCGCCCATGTCCACGACGTGGGGAGCCCACTCAGCGAAGAGGGCAGGGACGAACTTCGACTCGTACATCTCCGCGGTTTCAAGGGGGACCTGGAATGTCTCTGATGCGCTCATAGGCCGGTTGTACACCGCTGGGCCGACTGGCGCATCGCCGCGATGGACCATTCGTGCCTTGGTCGGTATGGTCATTTCTGATCATGTCCGGCCGCGAGCGTCAGATGAGCGAATGTTCGTAGGCGAACGCTGTGGCTGCCGACCGTGAGCTGACCCCGAGCTTGGTGTAGATGTTGCTCAAGTGCCTCGCCACGGTGTGTTCGCTGACGATCAGCTCAGCCGCCACCACCTTGTTGGTGTGGCCTCGGGCGACGAGTCGGAGGACCTCGATCTCGCGGAACGATAGCGGCGACGGCGGTGCCCCGAGGAGCGCTCCGACCCGTCGAACGTCAGGCTCGGCGCCGAGGCTACGCAACGCGTCGTAGGCAGAAGTCAACTCGAGCTTGGCCGCGTCATCCTGATGGATCATCCGAGCGGCCATGCCCCGGACCTCACGTGCTCGCGCCTCGTCGTAGCGCAACCCGAGGGCTCGGAATCCTTCGACCGCCTGTCCCGCCCGCCGGAGTGCGGCGACCTCCTCGTTGCGTGCGAGCAGGACTCGGGCCTCCGTCGCGCATGCCACGGCCTTGAGATAGTCGCTGCCGATCTCGCGGGCGACCAGTTGGAGCTGCGCTGCGGTCGCGGCCGCGGCATCGATGTCGGCTACGGCAATCAGTGCTTCGGCGAGCGTGGTGAGCAACTGCGCTCGCCGCATCGGCGCTATGGCATCGGCATCCAGCGCAAGCTGCAACCCCTTGAGCGCCGAGTCGACCCGCCCCTGCGCCATGCGAACACGAGCCAGTCCCGGCTGCGGAACACGGCCCAGCTGGTACGCCTTGGTGAACGCCTCTTCCGCGAGGTCGAAGTGGCCTGTCATCCGCTGCAGTTCACCGAGCAGGTAGTGGGCCTCGCCTGCATACCGGGGATCATGGCTGGTGAGGTCGTCGCAGGCTTGCCGGGCCAAACGCGACGCAACGTCCCATCTGCCCTGGAGGCTTTCGAGCTCGACGACGTGGAGCCGGCAGATACCCCGGTACAGGCGACCGTCGCGCAGATTGTTCGACCAGCGGATGGCGGCCTCGCTCCACTGGACCGCCCGGCTCAGGTCGGCGACGTCGTGGCACGTGGAAAGTGCGTTGCAGTACACCCAACCCGTGAACAACGGAGCAAGCTCGCCGTTTACGGCCGCGATCATTGCCTCCTCGAGTGCCGACATGCCGTCGTCGACTCGGCCACAGGCCACTAACGCCCGCCCCTTCGCCTGGAGCGCCATCGCCACCAGATCCGCGTCATCGGTCGAGTGCCCGAGCTCCAGGGCCCGCTCGGCATGGGCCACGGCATCTTCGTGCGCTCCAGCGGACGCCGCGTGGTCAGACTCGGCCACAGCGAGAAACCCGGCCGGCGCCGACCGCTCGACCAGGGTGGCGTGACGGCGCGCCCGGCCCAGCCAGCCGTTGGCGAGAGCAACATCTCCGACGAGAGCGTGGTCGTAGTACAGCTGCCATGCCACCATGACTGCGCCAGCATGATCACCGTCGGCCACGTGCGCCCCGAACGACTTCCCCAGCACGTCGATCGAGTCGTCAGGACGGTCTAGCCAGAAGAGACTCTCGCCCAGGCGGTCGAGTTCAGCGGCGCTCAACGTCGAGAGTTCGCGTTCGGTCAATTCGTCGTGGATCGCTCGCCAGTCCTGCTGCTGCACCCGGACCACGAGCACAGCGTACGGCGCCGGTCAGATCGGCCCACAAGTACGCGATCACAGGTGATTGGGGGCGGCCTGCATCGGCGGCGCAGCGCCTTTGGCTGCGTGCCCGAACCGGCTCGATACGATGCCGTTGGCGGAGACGAGGAGGTCGGATGGCTGACGGAGCCAAGGTACGTACGGTTGCCGAGGTCATGACGACAGACGTGCTGACGGCCGCGTCAGCCGACGCGCTGGCCAAGGCGTCGGCCCGGATGATCGAACGGGGCGTCGGATCGGTGATCGTGGTCGACCCTGGCAAGCCGGTCGGCATCCTCACCGAGCGCGACCTCGTGCGTGCCGCGGCCGCCGGCGCCGACCTGGCCAGCGCCAGGGTGGCCGACTGGATGACGGCCGACGCCGGCACCGTGGCGCCGGGCGATGCCGTGCATACCGCGTTCGACAACCTGAGCGCACATGGCTACCGCCACCTCCCGGTGGTCGAGAACGACACGCTGGTGGGCGTCGTGTCGATCCGCGACATGCTCCAGCTCGCCCAGGTGCTGCGCGTCGAGCACCCGGGGGCCATCGAGGCCCGCCGCGGCCTCGAGGGTGTGGTGGTCGCCGAGACCGAGGTGGGCGACGTGCGGGGCCAGGAGGGCTTCTACCACTACCGCCAGTACAACGCCGTCGAGCTGGCCGAGAAGCGCTCCCTGGAGGACGTGTGGCACCTGCTCTACCAGGGCCACCTCCCCAGCGCCCAGGAGCGGGATGCCTTCGCGGCCGAGATCCGTTCGCTGCGGGAGATCCCGCCGTCGGTGAAGGGCCTGCTCCCGGCCATCGCCACTGCCGGCGACCACTTCGTGCCCCTTGACGCGTTGCGCACCGCCTACTCCCTGCTGGCCTACGCGCTCGACTTCAAGAGCTGGCTCGACATCGGCCCGGAGGAGCTGCGGGCCAACGCCATGCAGACCAGCGCGGTCATGCCGACGCTGATCATGGCCCTCTACCGGCTGAACCAGGGCCTCGACCCGATCGACCCGAACCCCGACCTGGCCTACGCGGCGAACTACCTGTACATGCTCACCGGCGAGGTCCCCGATCCCGGCCACGCCCGGGCCATCGAGCAGTACCTGATCTCCACCACCGACCACGGGTTCAACTCCTCCACCTTCACCGGGCGGGTCATCACCTCGACCGGTGCCGACCTCGGCTCGGCGGTGGTCGGCGCCATCGGGGCGCTGTCGGGCCCACTGCACGGCGGAGCGCCCAGCCGGGCTCTCGACATGCTCGACGCCATCGGCACGCCCGACAAGGCCGAGGCGTGGATCCGCGAGTCGGTCATGAAGGGCGAGCGGATCATGGGCTTCGGCCACCGCATCTACAAGACCGACGACCCTCGCTCGGTCATGCTGCGGGGGGTCGCCGAGCGCCTCGGGGGCGACATGGTCGACTTCGCCAAGAAGGTCGAGCGCACGGTCGTCGACGTGCTGGCCGAGCTCAAGCCCGGTCGCAACCTGTACGCCAACGTGGAGTTCTACGCCGGCGTGGTCATGGACAACGTGGGCCTGCCCCGCACCCTGTTCACGCCCACGTTCACCTCCAGCCGGGTCATCGGCTGGACCGCCCACATCCTGGAGCAGGCGGCCGACAACCGCCTCATCCGCCCCAGCGCCAACTACGCCGGCCCGCCGCCGCCCGTGCCCGTCCCCGACCTTTAGCCGTGCCGATCGTCGTCGAGGAGGCCACGGCGGTCACGCCCGAGCTGGTCGCCGCCTTCCGCCAGCTCACGCCCCAGCTCTCGCGCTCGGCGCCGGCAGCGGGCGGCACCGAGCTGGCGGAAATGGTCCGGTCGCCGGCAACCGTGCTCCTGATGGCGCGCGACCCCGACAAGGGGCTGGTCGGGAGCCTGACGCTGGTGCTCTTCCGCATCCCCACCGGAGTCCGGGCCTGGATCGAGGACGTGGTCGTCGACGAGTCGTCTCGGGGGAGGGGCGTGGCCGAGATGCTGTGCCGCGAGGCGCTCAACCGGGCGTCGGCCGCCGGCGCCCGCACCGTCGACCTGACCTCGCGGCCGGCGCGGGAACCGGCGAACCGGCTGTACCGCCGGCTCGGGTTCGTCGAGCGCGAGACCAACGTCTACCGCTGGTCGGGGTAGGCGGCCGAGCGTGAGCGGCCCCAGCGATCCGGTTTGGTCACTCGGTGGTGCCATGGCCACCCCGATTGACCAAACCGGTCGCTGAGGAGCCGGTGTTGGGCCCGGTGGCGTTGGCGGCGGCGCTGGTCGCGGCGGTGGCCGCGGTGGTGCTGGCGCTGCGGGGCCGGGCTGGCCACCCCGCTCGGAGGGCCGCTCAGGCCCGGCGAGCGAGGCTGGCGCTGGTCGTTGCCCTGGCGGGGCTGACGGCGGCGCTCGTCGTCCTGGCGGTGGCGCTGGTCACCGTCGACGGGTCGCTGGTCTACGTGGCCGACCACACCAGCCGGGCCACGTCGTGGCCGTACCGGCTGTCGGGGCTGTGGGGCGGGATGGCCGGTTCGTTGCTCCTCTGGACGTGGATGGCGGCTCTGTGGGCGGTCATCGCCGGGACCGTCGTCAGCCGCCGGGCGCCGGCGCTGGGTGCCGGCGTGACGGCCGTGCTCGGCGCCTACCTCGTGGTGTTCTGCGGGCTGCTCGTGGCGGTCAGCCAGCCCTTCGAGCGGCTGGCCGTGCCGGCGCTCGACGGCGGGGGGCTCAACCCGGTGCTGCTGCACCCGGCGATGCTCTACCACCCACCCCTGCTCTATGCCGGGGCGGTGGGGTTGGTGGTGCCGTTCGCCCTGGCGATGGCCGGCGGGCGCGCCGGCGCGGCGTGGGTGGCGCCGGCGGCCCGGTTCGCCGGCGTGAGCCTGGTGCTGCTGTCCGCCGGCCTACTGACCGGCGCCCACTGGGCCTACGTGGAGCTGGGGTGGGGCGGGTACTGGGCCTGGGACCCGGTGGAGAACGGCGGGCTGCTCCCGTGGCTGGCCGGCGTGGCCTTCCTCCACGCCGCGGTGCTGGCCCGCCGGCGGGGCGGGCCGGCGGGCGCGGCGGCCGGCCTGGCCGGGCTGGCGTTCGTACTGGGGCTGCTGGGGTCGTTCCTCACCCGGTCAGGGGCGTCGCAGTCGGTGCACGCCTTCGCCGAGGCCCGGGCCGTGGGCTGGGTGCTCGGGCTGGCCGTTGCCGCCACAGCGGTGGCCACCGTCGTCGTGCTGGTCCGCCGGCGCCGGCCGGCGGGGCGGCGGCCGCCCGACGCCGCCATCACCGCCAACAACGTGGTGCTGGTCGCCCTCGCCGGCGTCATCGGCTTCGGCACGCTCTACCCGATGGTGGCCGCCTGGCTCGGTGCCGGCGAGGTGATCGTGACCGGCCGCTACTTCGCCGTGGTGGCCTCCCCCCTCGCCGTGGCCCTGCTCGTGGCGCTGGGCGTGGGGCCGGGGCCCCGGGCCCCACTGCTGTCGGCGGCCTGGGGGTTGGCGGCGGCCGCCGGCGCCGGCGTGTGGTTCGCGGAGCGGCGTCCGTTCGCGGTCATGCTGGTCGGCCTCGCCGGCGGCGCCGGCGCCCCCCCCACGGCCACATGGAGGCGCCGGCCCCAGGCCCTGTGGCCCCCCCCC
>JBPCLE010000038.1:0-9064 GCA_051003575.1 Acidimicrobiales bacterium
AACGAGCAACACCCGACGCGCCGCGTTCGTCATCCAGGCGGAGATGCTCACACCCTCGGCGGCAGCGGCGTTGCGAACGCGGTCGTGAACGTCAGCATCGACGGTGATCGCCAGCTTCGGAGATGGCCTTCCTCGCGGCACGCCAGAAGTATACTACCTCGGTAGTAGGGCCACCTCGGCGCCGGCTTAAGGTGAGGCGACCCGAGATACGGCAATGTGCGGCCGCGCCAGAACAACGGCGATCGTTCACGCGCTCATAGCAGGGCGAACCCGCCCGGGGTCGCTAGGTGCAGAAGGATCTGTGTGGTCTCGGGTTCGAGGCGGGACCGCACAACGTCGCGGATCTGCTCGGCGAGCGCGGTCGCGGTTCGGGGGGGGCAACGCCGATGAGGCCGACGGCATCGGTTTCACAGACGAACGCGGCCGGCCACTCGATGCGACCGACGTACGTCTGCCTCGCCCAGCGTCTCGCGACGGTCCTCTGGACCTTGGACCGCAGCCTGGCCCGCAACGCGGCAGCCCTCGGCCTGCCCGTGAGGCTCGTCGACTGAGGCTTCTTACGCCTCCATGACGACGGGCACGATCATGGGCCGGCGCTTGGTCTTCTCGTTCACGAAGCGGGCCAGGGCCTGGCGGATCTGGCGCTTGAGGGTGTCGAAGTCGAGGTTGCCGGCGCCGGTGGTGTGCTCAAGCGCCTCGGTGACCCGCTGGCGCGCGTCTTCGAGCAGATCCTCGGCCTCTGGGGCGTGGACCCAGCCCCGGGTGATGATCTCCGGCCCGGTGAGGATCTCCCCCGAGGTGGCGTCGACGGTGACGACGACGACGATCACGCCCTCCTCGGCCAGCACCTTGCGGTCGCGCAGTACCCCGTGGCCGACGTCGCCCACGATCCCGTCGACGTACAGGTACCCCGAGGGGACGGAGTCGACGAAGTCGATGCCCTTCTCGCTCAGCTCGACGACGTCGCCGTCCTCGGCCAGCAAAACGTTGGCCGCGGGCACGCCCATCTCGATGGCCAGACGGGCGTGATGGGTCAGGTGGCGGAACTCTCCGTGGACGGGGATGAAGTGCTCGGGCTTGGCGATCGTCTGCAGGGTCTTGAGCTCGCCGGCCATGGCGTGGCCGGTGACGTGCACATCGGCCAGACCGGAGTGCACGACCTCGGCGCCGAGGCGGTACAGGCCGTCGATGACCTTGTTCACGTGGTACTCGTTGCCGGGGATGGCGTGGGCGCTGAGGATCACGACGTCGTCCTCGGTGAGCTTGATCCACTTGTTCTCGCCGGCCGCCATGAGCGACAGGGCCGACATGGGCTCGCCCTGCGACCCGGTGGAGATGACACAGACCTTGCCCGCCTCGAACTGGTCGATCTTCTCGATGTCGACCAGCGAGGCGTCGGGGATGTGGAGCAGGCCCATCTCCCGGGCCAGGGCGACGTTCTTCAGCATCGACCGGCCGAGAGTGGCGACGGTGCGGCCGCTGCCCACGGCGGCGTCGGCGATCTGCTGGATGCGGTGGATGTGGCTGGCGAAGCAGGCGGTGATGATGCGCTTGCCGGCGTTGGCCGCGAACAGCTCCCGCAGGACCTTGCCCACGTTGCGCTCGCTGACCGTGTGGCCCGGCTCCTCGGCATTGGTGGAGTCGGCGAGGAGGAGGCGGATGCCCGACTCCTTGGCGATGGCGCCGATCCGGGCCAGGTCGGTGACCCGCCCGTCGACCGGGGTCAGGTCCAGCTTGAAGTCGCCCGAGTGCAGGATGACGCCCTGGGGCGTGTGGAACGCGGTGGCGAAGCCGTGGGGCACGGAGTGGGTGACGGGGATGAACTCGCAGTCGAAGGGCCCGATGCGCCGGCGCTCGTTGTCGGCCACCGGGATGAGCTTGGTGCGGCCCAGCATGCCGGCCTCTTCGATTCGGTTCTTGGCCAGGCCCAGGGTGAGGGCCGAGCCGTAGATCGGGAATGACAGGTCGCGCAGCAGGAATCCCAGGGCGCCGATGTGGTCCTCGTGGCCGTGGGTGAGGATGCAGGCCTCGACCCGGTCCGCGTTGCGGTGCAGATAGGTGAAGTCGGGCAGGACGAGGTCGACGCCGGGCATCTCGGCGTCGGGGAACATCAGGCCGCAGTCGAGGATCATGATGCGGCCCTCCTGCTCGATGCAGGCGCAGTTGCGCCCGATCTCGCCGAGCCCGCCCAGGAACGTGATGCGGACAGGGTCAGCCATGGGGGCTCTCAATCATGAAGGGCGGCGTAGACCTCTCGCGCTCGGTCCTCGAGGCCGGCGGGAGCCGGCCCCATGGGCAGGCGGCATTCGCCGACGGCCAGGCCCAGGATGCGCATCATGGCCTTGGCCGGGATGGGATTGGGGGTGGAGTCGCCGCTCTCGAACAGGTAGCTGTCGAGCAGTCGACCGTTGATCTCACGGGCGTGCGCCAGGTCGCCCTTGGAGGCGGCGGCGACCAGCTCGGCCATCTCCAGGCCGATCCAGTGGGTGGCGACGCCGACCACGCCGACCGCGCCCAGCGCGAGGAGGGCCAGGGTGTGGTCGTCGTTGCCGCTGTAGACCTCGAAGCCGGCGGGAACGGCGGCGATCAGGCGGGCCGTGGCGGCGACATCGGCCGCCGCGTCCTTGACGCCGGCCATGTTCGGCACCTCGCGCGCCAGCCGGACGATGACCTCGTGGGAGATCTTGCGGCTGCTGCGGACCGGGATGTCGTAGAGCATGACCGGAAGGTCGGTTGCCCCGGCGATGGCCCGGAAGTGGCCCTCGATGCCCGCCTGGGAGGGGCGGTTGTAGTAGGGGGCGACGGCCAGCACGCCGGCGGCGCCCAGGCCGGCGGCCTGGGCGGTGAGGTGGACCGAATGGGCGGTGTCGTTGCTCCCGGTGTTGGCGATCACCGGGATGGTCACCGCGTCGGCCACCGCCCGCCAGAGGTCGAGCTTCTCGTCGTCGGTGAGCGTGGACCCCTCGCCGGTGGTGCCGGCGACGACGAGGCCGTCGCTCCCGTGGCCGGCGAGCCAGCGGGCCACCTCGGCGGCGGCGTCGAGGTCGATCGCGCCCTCGGCGTCGAACGGCGTGACCATCGCCGTGATGACCGCGCCAAATCTCGCCACGACCCCAGCGTACCGTCCGCGCCGGCGGCGCTCTCAGCCCCGCAGGCAGGGGCCGGTGTCGACCTGCTCGCCGCGGGGCTCGGCCAGCGCCGCCCGCAGCTCGCTGGTGGCCAGGGCATAGGCGGTGGCCGACCGGTCGGGCGCCACGGCGAAGGCCACGCCCACGACGTTGCCCGCCGTGTCGATCAGGGCCCCGCCGGAGTCACCCGGCGCCAGGGAAGCGGCCAGAACGAGGACCTGCCGGCGGATACGGGTGCCGCCGTAGAGGTCGAAGCCCAGCGCGTTGACCTGCGACTCGACGCGGGCGGGCGTGATCGCCAGCGTCTCCTGGCCACCCGGGTGCCCGTACACCGCGCCTTCGTCGCCGGCCTCGGCATCGCCCAGGGGCAGGGCGGGACGGCCGAGCCCCGGAACCTGGAGCACGGCCAGGTCGCGTTTGGGGTCGAAGACGACCACCGTGGCCGGAAGCCGCCGGCCGTCGGTGCGCACGACGCTCGGACGGTCGACGCCGGCGACCACGTGGGCGTTGGTCACGATGATGTCCGCGGCGGGCGAGAACCCGCTGCCGTTGAGGATCCGACCGCAGGCCGGGCCCGTCACCTTCACAGTGGAGGCTGCCACCCCGTCGCGCAGGGCCGCGGGGATGGCAACGTCGCCCGGTGGGGGGCCGGCGTCGGGCGAGGGGCCCAGCCGGGAGAACACCTGGGGGAAGTTGAGGTCGCTGACCTGGCGGCGGAGATCCTGCAGCGCCTGGGGCGTGTCCGGCCCGATGCGGTCGATCGACCGGGCGATGGAGGAGTTCCGGGCCAGCTCCGACACCACGCCGGGCACCGAGGCGAGGATCGGCAGCAGCAGCCAGACCATCAGCACGCCACCCAGGCCGCCCACGACGCCGCCGGCCGCCCGGTCGGCGGTCCGTAGCCCGGTGCCGGGCGGGATGAGCCGGTGGACGCTGTGACCGGCCACCGCCCCGAGGCTGGCGCCGGCAGTGCTCAGCAGCAGGAACAGCCCGAGGGTGACCAGCAGGCGCGTCTCGGGCCCGCCCCCCTCGAACTGGTCGAGCGCGACGGGCGAGAAGCGGAGGGCGGCGTAGATGCCCGCTGCGAGCCCGATCCACGACGCCACCCGGGCCAGAAAGCCCATGCGGTAGCCGCCAAGGGCCGCCCCGACCACCGAGACGATCACCACGAGGTCGAAGAGGTTCAGTGTTCCTGCTCGCCCCGTGCGTCGCGCATGGTCAGGTCTTACCCCAATGAACCGTCGTGCGGGTGGCTTCCGCTAACTTTGTCCCCATTAGCAACAGGAGCAACATCTGGTGAGTAGCATCGAACAGGTCACCGGCCGGCAGATCCTCGATTCTCGGGGCTTCCCCACCGTAGAGGTCGAGGTCGCCCTGGTCAGCGGGGCGCGCGGCCGCGCAGCCGTCCCTTCGGGCAAGAGCACCGGCGCCCACGAGGCGGTCGAGCGGCGCGACGGCGGGAAGGAGTGGGGCGGCAAGGGAGTGGCCGGCCCAGTGGCCGCCGTCAACGGCGAGATCGCCGATGTCCTCGCCGGCTGGGAGGCGCTGGACCAGCGCGGGGTCGACGCCCGGCTCGTCGCCCTCGACGGCACAGACAACAAGAGCCGGTTGGGCGCCAACGCCGTGCTCGGGGTGTCCCTGGCCGTCGCCCGGGCCGCGGCCGACGAGCTCGACGTGCCGCTGTACCGCCACATCGGCGGCACCAACGCCCACGTGCTCCCCATGCCGATGCTGAACGTACTCAACGGCGGGGAGCACGCCCCGAACAACCTCGACGTGCAGGAGTTCATGCTGGTGCCCGTCGGCGCCGCCTCCTACGCCGAAGGCCTGCGCTGGGGCGTCGAGGTCTACCACGCCCTCGCCGGGGTGCTGGAGGGGCGCGGCATGTCCACCGCGGTGGGCGACGAGGGCGGCTTCGCCCCCGACCTGGCCTCCACAGAGGACGGCGCCCGCATCCTCGTGGAGGCCATCGAGGCCACAGGCTATGTCCCCGGCGACCAGATCGCCCTCGCCCTCGACGTCGCCGCCACCGAGTTCTACGAGGCCGGCGTCTACCGCCTGGCCGGCGAGGGTCGAGACCTCGGCTCCGACGATTTCGCCGGCTGGCTGGGTGACCTCGTCGACCGCTACCCCATCGTCTCGGTGGAGGACGGCATGGCCGAGGACGACTGGGACGGCTGGGCCACCCTCACCCGCGCCATCGGGTCACGGGTGCAGCTGGTTGGCGACGACCTGTTCGTCACCGCCGTCGCCCGGCTCCAGCGGGGCATCGACGCCGGGGTAGCCAACGCCATCCTGGTCAAGCCCAATCAGGTCGGCACGCTCACCGAGACCCTCGATATCGTGGCCCTGGCCACCAGCGCCGGCTACGGCGCGGTGATGTCGCACCGGTCCGGCGAGACCGAGGACACGACGATCTCCGACCTCGCCGTGGCCACCAACTGCGGCCAGATCAAGACCGGCGCCCCCGCCCGTTCCGAGCGGGTGGCCAAGTACAACCAGCTCCTGCGCATCGAGCAGGAGCTCGGCGAGTCGGCCGCGTTCCGCGGCGGGGCGGCCCTCGCCCGGCGGCTAGAGGGCGGCACCTGAGATGAAGAGCCGGGCGGGCCTGATCTTCGCTTCCATCGCGCTGGTCGGCGTCCTGGGCTTGGCCGTCTTCCCGGCCCAGGCCTGGCGCCAGCAGCGCCAGGAGCGCGACGCCCTCAGTTCCCAGGAGGCTGTGCTGGTGGCCGAGAACCAGGCCCTACAGGCCCGCGCCGACCAGCTCCGCACCGACGAGGAGATTGAGCGCCTGGCCCGCCAGTACAACCTGGTCAAGCCGGGCGAGGAGGCCTACTTCATCCTCCCCGAGCCGACGGTCCCGGCCGAGCCGGCGCCGACGGCGGCGCCGTCCCCTCAGCCGTCGCCATCGCTCTGGGACCGGATCACGTCGATCTTCTGACGCGGCCTACCCTGACGCCGTGGGAACGGTACGCGTGGGGACGAGCGGGTGGTCGTACCCGGCGTGGGTCGGCCCCTTCTACCCGGAGCGGACGTCGCCGGCGCGGATGCTCGGCGTCTACGCGTCGTCGTTCGCCACGGTGGAGGCGCACGCCACCTACCGCCGACTGCCCGCCGCGGCCGCCCTCACGAAGTGGGTCGATGCCGTGGCGGCGGGGTTCCGGTTCGCCTGCAAGGCCCACATGGGCATCAGCCATCGCCGGGACCTCGACGGTGTCGAAGACCGGGTGAACGCCTTCCTTGCCGCGGTCGCGCCACTGGGGCCGGCGCTGGGGCCGGTGCTCGTGTCGCTCCCCCACCAGGAGCCCGACCTCGACCGGCTGGGCCGCATCCTCGACCCCTTGGGTGGCGGTGCGTTCGAGCTGGGGCCGGCGTGGGCGCGCACCGACGTCCTGGACCGCCTCGACGCCGGCGGTGCCACGCTTGTGGTCAGCGACACCGCCGACCGGCCGGCGGCCGCCATCCCCCCGGTCGGGCCGGTCGCCTACGTGCGCCTCCGCCGGGCGGACTACACCCCGGCCGACCTCGACCTGTGGGCCGGCCGCCTGGCCGAGGTCGTCGCCGGGGACCGCGACGCCTATGTCTTCCTCAAGCACGACGACGACGCCAACGGGCCGCGGATCGCCCGGGAGCTGGTCGCCCGCCTTGGATGACCTGGAAGCGGTAACAGCGCTCCTCGGCCGCGAACCCCAGGGCGACTTCGAGGTGGTCGTCCGTCGGCCCGACGGCCGGCCGATCGTGATCTGCAACGCACCGCTGCTCGCCGACGGCACGCCCATGCCCACCCGCTACTGGCTGGTCGACGACGACCTGCGCCGGGCGGTGAGCACGCTGGAGGCCGGCGGCGGGGTGCGGGCCGCGGAGGCCGCCGTCGACCCGACCGAGGTGGCTGCCGCCCACGCCCGGCACGCGGCCGAGCGCGACGCCGCCCTGCCGGCCGGCCACGCCGGCCCACGCCCGTCGGGCGGCGTGGCCGGCACCCGCACAGGCGTGAAGTGCCTGCACGCCCACCTCGCCTGGCACCTGGCCGGCGGCGACGACCCGATCGGACGGTGGGTGGAGGAGAACCTGCCATGACCATGCGCGCCGGCATCGACTGCGGCACCAACTCGACCCGCCTGCTGGTAGCCGACGGCTCCGGGCAGGCGATGGCGCGGCTGATGCGCATCACCCGGCTCGGCCAAAGCGTCGACGCCACCGGCCGGTTGTCCGAAGAGGCCATCGCCCGCACGGTGGCCGTCCTGGCCGAGTACCGCCAGGTCCTCGACCACCACGGCGTAGAGCAGGTGCGGATGACGGCCACCTCCGCCGCCCGCGACGCCGCCAACCGCGACGAGTTCTTCGCCGCCGCCACCGCAGCCGTCGGCGTCACACCGGAGCTGCTGGGGGGGGACGAAGAGGCCCGGCTTTCATTCCTCGGCGCGGCGTCGGAGCTCGACGACGAGGACGGCCCCTTCCTTGTGGTCGACATCGGCGGCGGCTCGACCGAGTTCGCGGTCGGCGCCGGCGTCGAGCCCGACGGCGTGCTGTCGACCGACATCGGCTGTGTGCGGATCACCGAGAAATTCCTGCACTCCGACCCGCCGGCGCCCGAGGAGCTGAGCCAGGCATTCGACGTGGTGCGCGGCCACCTCGACGACGTCGCCCGGGTCATTCCGTCGGCCGCCGAGGCACGGCGTTTCGTCGGCCTGGCCGGCACCGTCACCACCATGGCCGCGATCGAGCTCGGCCTGGCCACCTATGACCGCGACCGCGTCCATCACTTCGTGCTCACCCGGGCCGCCGCCGAGGACGTCTTCCGAACCCTGGCCACCGAGAGCCGGCGCCAGCGGGCCCACAATCCGGGGCTGGAGGAGGCCCGGGCAGACGTGATCGTCGGCGGGGCCATCATCGTCACCGCCATCATGCGGTACTTCGGGCTCAGCGAGTGCCTGGTCAGCGAGGCCGACATCCTCGACGGCCTCGTGCTCTCACTGCGTGGCTAGAGTCGCCCCCGTGGCCCCCGGCCCCCTGCCCACCCAGCTGCGCGGCCGGCGCGTGCTTCTCCGGCCTCTGGTCCTGGGTGACTTCGACGGATGGCGGGAGGTGCGTCAACGCAACCGCAACTGGCTTTCGAAGTGGGAGCCCAAGCCCCCGCCCGGCCAGCCCGACGACACCGAGAGCAAGCCGGCCTTCAACGCCCGCTGCGGAGCTCGCGAGCGTGAGTGGCAGCTCGGTACCGGCTACGGGTTCGGCATCTTCGTGGAGGGGACGCTGGCCGGCGAGATCAACCTGTCCGGCGTCCAGCGGGGCCCGTTCCAGAACAGCTACGTCGGCTACTGGATCGACGAGGCCCAGGCCGGCAAGGGCTACGTGCCCGAGTCGCTCGTCGCCGTGGCGCGGTTCGCCTTCGAAGATCTCCGCCTGCACCGCATCCAGGTCGCCGTCATCCCCCGCAACAACGCCAGCCGGCGGGTGGTCGAGAAGCTGGACCTGCGCGACGAAGGCGTCGCCGTGCGCTACCTGGCCATCAACGGCCGGTGGGAAGACCACATCCGCTACGCACTGACCTCCGAAGAGTGGGCCGACCGAGGCCACGAGCTGGTCGAGGCTTGGATCGGCCCCGCCCCCACCCCCGCGCTCCACCGACGCGGCCGCCAGACCTAACCCCGCCGCCGCCCAACCGCCCCCGCCGCCCGCCGCCCGAGCCGCCCGAGCCGAGCCGAGCCGAGCGAAGGCTTGCCGAAGGCCAGCCTGAGCTCGCCGACGAACCGTCCGAGCGAAGCGAGGCTTGGTTCGTCGGAACAGGGCTGCGCGCCGCCGAAGGCGGCACGTCGCAGTCCCGGCCCCGAAGCCGCCGAAGGCGGCCGCCGGCGCCTGGAGGCGGCACGTCGCAGTCCCGGCCCCGAAGCCGCCGAAGGCGGCCGCCGGCGCCTGGAGGCGGCACGTCGCAGTCC
>JBPCLE010000039.1:0-5198 GCA_051003575.1 Acidimicrobiales bacterium
GTGCGGCGCAGGAGACGCCGGCGGCTACTTCACCGCCGGCGGCCGCTTCCGCCTCTCGGTCGTCGCTGCCGGTTCCTGTGGTGCCATCCAGGCCCCGACGCTGCGGTCGACGCCGGCCTGAGACGAGCAGCACGCCGATCGAGCCACACGACATACAATCGTGTACGTGAACACGTTCGACGAGTTGCCGTCGCCCGCCGCCGGACTGCTGTGGATGGCCCGGGAGAAGGCGGGCCTGACCCAGGCCGAGCTGGCCCGCCGGGCCGGCGTCCCGGCCTCGATGATCTCGGCGTACGAGCACGATCACCGGCAGCCGACGATTCCCACCCTGCTGCGCCTACTGAAAGCGGCCGGCTTCGAGCTGCGGATGCACCTTGAGCCCGACGACGACCACGACGACGTGTTGGCCGCCGAGCGCGAGCGCTGGCCCCAGGCCGAGCGCGATTTGTGGGAGACGCGCAACCGCGAGCGTATTGACGCCGCCAACGCGATCCTGGCCGCCCAGACCCCAGGGTGACCGGCTTCGACCCGGTGCGAGTGATCGAGGTCCTCGCTGACCACGGCGTCGAGTTCGTGATCATCGGCGGCTTCGCTGCCTAGCTCCACGGAGCCCCCATCGGTGTTGCAAGTGCACGAACACCCCGTCGCGGTGGCGGCCCTGGCCGACATCATCCGGTCCAAGGAGGCCGCCGGTCGGCCCAAGGACCTGGCGACGTTGCCGGCGCTCACGCGGTGGATACGGGCCGTGGTGGGCGTCGAGCCAGCCGAGCTTGCTCGGACGCTGGCCGACGCGCTCGACAAACGGCGCCGGCCGAGCGGCGGCGGCGGCCAGGGCGCGCCGGCCGGTGAGGGCTGTTCGCCTCCCCGAGGCCGGCAGGGTGGCCCCCGGACACCTTCGCGTCATCTCCGGCGTCTACAAATGACCCTGCAAGGCCAGCCCGGCCCGCCGCTCCACGACTGCGGCGGCGCCGGGTCCAGGAAAACTCCGAAATCCCCAGGTTGCTCCCCTTCCAATGCACAGCCGTCGCGGTTCATACTGGCCTTCGTCCGGTACGGAACGGTGGTTGCGCAAGCGGCCGCCGGGTCGGGTCGGGCCAGGTATCGAACACATGCCGGTGTTCCTCCCGGGGAATGTCGGGCCGGCCGGAGCCTGCCCACGGGCGGCACCGGTTGGGTGTGCGATGCCGGAGAAGCCGGTCCCGAGAAGTTCGGCAGCCTCGGCTGTCAGGCTACTCGGGGCCGCTTCGCGTCCACGCCCGGTGGCGGGTCCCGACCGGGGCCGGGCGCCGGCCGGCCACGGGTACGATCGAGCCACGTGACCGACCTGGACCACGCCGCCGCCGAGGTTGAGCCGGCCGAGCCCGACCCGCCTGGGCAGCCCCGGTACCTCAACCGCGAGCTGTCGTGGCTGGACTTCAACGACCGGGTGCTGACCCTGGCCGAGGACCCGGGCACGCCGCTGCTGGAGCGGGCCAAGTTCCTCGCCATCTTCAGCAACAACCTCGACGAGTTCTTCCAGGTCCGGGTGGCGTCGCTCCACGACAAGGTGGCGGCCGGACTGGCCAACGCCTCGCCCGACGGGCTGACGCCGGCCGAACAGCTCCGCGCCATCCGGCCCCGCGTCGAGGCGCTCATCGCCCGCCAGGCGGAGGTGTTCCTGCACGACATCGTGCCGGCGCTGGGCAACGCCGGCATCGTGCTGTCCGACTGGAAGTCCCTCGACGACGACGACCGGGAGTACCTGGTCGAGGTGTTCCGCGGCCGCATCTTCCCGGTTCTCACCCCCCTCGCCGTCGACCCCGGCCACCCGTTCCCCTACATCTCCAACCTGTCGCCGAACCTGGCCGTCAACGTGCGCGACCCGGAGACCGGCGCCCGCCGGTTCGCCCGGCTCAAGCTCCCGCCCCTGCTCCCCCGGTTCGTCGTCATGCCCGACGGCGAGCGGTTCGTGGCCGTCGAGCAGCTCATCGCCGCCCACCTCGACACCTTGTTCCCCGGCATGGAGGTCGGCGAGCACGACACCTTCCGGGTCACCCGCAACGCCGATGTCACCCTGGAGGACGACGAGGAGGCCGACGACCTGCTGGCCGCGGTCGAGCTGGAGCTGCGCCGGCGCCGGTTCGGCCGCGCCGTCCGCCTCGAGGTGTCGACCACCATGGCCGACGAGACCCGCGACCTGTTGATGCGCGAGCTCGAGCTGTCCGCCGACGACGTGTACGTGATCGAGGGGCCCCTGGAGCTCAGCGGCCTCATGGCCGTCCACGACCTCGATCGGCCCGACCTCAAAGACCCTTCGTGGGTGGGCGTCACCCAGCCCCGGCTGGTCGACGACGACGGCGATGCCAACGACCTGTTCGCCGTCCTCCGCGACCAGGAGGTGATGGTCCACCACCCCTATGACTCGTTCTCGACGTCGGTGGTGGCCTTCATCGAGCAGGCATCGAAAGATCCGCAGGTGCTGGCCATCAAGCAGACGCTCTACCGGACCTCCGGCGACAGCCCGATCGTCAAGGCGCTGATCCGTGCCGCCGAGACCGGCAAGCAGGTCGCCGCCCTGGTCGAGCTGAAGGCCCGCTTCGACGAGCAGGCCAACATCGCCTGGGCCCGCGCCCTGGAAGAGGCGGGCGTACACGTCGTCTACGGGCTGGTCGGCCTCAAGACCCACACCAAGACGGCGCTGGTGGTTCGGGAGGAGGGCGACAGCATCCGCCACTACTGCCACGTGGGCACCGGCAACTACAACCCCAAGACGGCCCGCATCTACGAGGACGTCGGCCTGCTCTCCGCCGATCCGGAGCTCGGCGCCGACCTGGCCGAGCTGTTCAACTACCTCACCGGCTACAGCCGCCAGACCACCTACCGCCGGCTGCTCGTCGCCCCCGCCGGCCTGCGGCAGTCGATCCTCGACCTCATCGCCGCCGAGCGCGACGACCCCGACGGCCACGGGCGCATCGTGATGAAGATGAACAGCCTGGTGGACACGACGGTGATCGACGCCCTCTACGAGGCGTCACAGGCCGGCGTGAAGATCGACCTGATCATTCGGGGCATTTGCTGTCTCCGGCCCGGCGTGCCCGGCCTCTCGGAGACCATCCGGGTCCGGTCCATCGTCGGCCGCTTTCTCGAGCACTCGCGGATCCTCGCCTTCGGCGAGCGAGGCGAGCGCCATTACGTCATCGGCTCAGCCGACCTGATGCCCCGGAACCTCGACCGCCGGGTGGAGGCCATGACCCCGATCTTCGATCCCGACCTCCAGGCCCGCCTCCAGGAGGTGCTCGACGTCAGCCTGGCCGACGACACGTTGGCCTGGGAGCTGGCCAGCGACGGCGGGTGGACCAGGGTCCCCACCGACACGGGCCTGAACACCCACCTGCGCCTCCAGGAGCTGGCCTTCGAGCGGGGCCGGCGCCGGCGGCCCGAGCCGGGGTGAGCACCGAGACCGAGGTGAAAATGGGGGCGTGGGCCGGCTTCGAGCTTCCCGCGCTCGACGGGGTGGTCGACGACGTGGTCGCCGTCGCCCGGGCGCCGCGCACCCTCATGGCCACCTACCACGACACCGCGGACCTGCGCCTCGCCCGGTGGGGTGTCACCGTTCGCCACCGCACGGGCGAGGGCGACGGATGGACGGTCAAGCTGCCCGAGGGCGCCGACGGGCCGGCGCTCGTGCGCCGGGAGCTGAGCTTCGAGGGCCCGGCGGGGCGGATGCCGGCGGGGGCAGCGTCTCTGATCCGGGCCTACGCCCGCGACACCCCGCTCGAGCCTGTCGCCCGCATCCGCACCGTGCGCACGGGGGTGAACCTGCTCGACAGCGAGGGCGGGGTGGTGGCCGAGGTGGTCGACGACGAGGTGTCGGTGCTGCACGGCGGCCGGGTGGCCACCCGCTTCCGAGAGGTGGAGGTGGAGCTCGGTTCGCGCCCGCCGGCGGGCCTGCTCGACGCCGTCGTCGGCCGTCTGCGCGAGGCCGGCGCCGGCGAGCCCGACCCGACACCCAAGGTGATCCGGGCCCTGGGTGCCCGGGCGCTGGCGCCGCCGGAGGTGGCGTCGGCGACCCTGGCCAGGAAGGCCTCGGCGGCCGACCTGGTGCGCCAGGCCATCGGCGTCGCCGTCGAGCGCATCATGCGCCACGACCCCGGCGTCCGCATCGGCGACGACCCCGAGGACGTCCACCAGGCGCGGGTGGGGGTTCGCCACCTGCGCGCCGATCTGCGCACCTTCGCGTCCGTCCTCGACAGCGGGTGGCGGTCGTCCCTCGGCGACGAGCTGCGGTGGCTGGCGGGCCTCCTCGGCGCGGTCCGCGACGCCGACGTGCTCATCGACCGGTTCCGCCGCCAGGCCGCGGCGCTCCCCGAGCCCGACACCGGCGCCCTGGCGCCGATCTTCCGCCGGATGGCCAAAGACCGCGACCGGGCGCGCACCGAGCTCATCGAGGCCATGGATAGCCCGCGCTATGTCGCCCTGCTCGGCCGCCTGGTCGACGCCGCCCGCCGGCCCCGGTGCCGCACGGCCGCGGGCGAGCCCGCGGCTGATGTGGTCCCCGCCATGGCGGCCGCGCCCTGGCGCACACTGCGCAAGGCCGTTCGCGCCCTCCCCGCGTCGGCCCCCGACGCCGACCTCCACCGGATCCGCGTCCTGGCCAAGCGGGCCAGGTACGCGGCCGAGTCGGCGGCACCACTCGCCGGCGCGAAGGCGGCGTCGTTCGCCAAAGCCCTGGCCGACGTGCAGGGGGTGCTGGGCGACCACCACGACGCCGTGGTCGCGGAGGCGTGGCTACGGGCCGCGGCCGAGGGCGCCGACGCGGCGGTGAGCCTGGCCGCCGGCGAGCTGATCGCGGTCCAGCGGGCCGAGGCAGCCGAGAGCCGCCGGCGCTGGCCGAAGGCGTGGAAGAAGGCTTCGGCGAAGAGGCTGCGCGCATGGATGTGACGGGCGCATGGATGTGACGGGCGCATGGATGTGACGGCGACGGTCGTGCAGGCCGCCGGGGGCGTGGTGTGGCGGCGCGCGCCGGCCGGCACCCTCGAGGTCCTCCTCGTCCACCGGCCCCGCTACGACGACTGGACCGTGCCCAAGGGCAAGCTCGCCCCGGGCGAGGACCACCCCGCGGCCGCCCTGCGCGAGGTCGAGGAGGAGACCGGCCTGCGCTGCACGCTCGGCCCCGAACTGGCGCCGACGGCTTACGTCGACCGCAAGGGCCGTCCCAA
>JBPCLE010000040.1:0-16468 GCA_051003575.1 Acidimicrobiales bacterium
GGATAGGCCAGCGCCGGGCTCTCATGGCCCGACTCCGACGCGCAGTGGCAGCTCAGCTTGCCGCAGCGGCGACGCATGGTGAACAGCGCCCCTCGCACCATGAACGGCTCGGGACGGGCTCGACGGCCGGCCATAATATTTCTCCTGTCTGTTGGTAGATTACCCACAGACAGGAGAACATGAAGACGAGGCGAGGCCGGTGGATAGTGCGTCCGGAAAGCCTCAGTAGGGCTGGCTACCGGCCCCCGAGCGTCACTCCTGCGGAGCCGCACCCAGATCAGTCCGACGGCACCGGCGACGGAGAGCACCGCGGCCGTGAGAGCGACTACGGCGATTGGCGGCACGGCGTACACCGCCTGCCGACTATGCCGAATTGTGGCTACCGCCAGCCCCACGGCCACGAGGCTGACGGCAGCTGCGGCGAGCACGTATCCGACCGGTGTTGGCAGCGACCTCCGCAACCTGGACGGTGGTGGTCCACTCACATCCCACGGTATCCGTGAGCGAGTGGGTCACCGAGGTGGACGGACGGGATCCACGGCCGAGAGGACCGAATCTAGGCGTCGAGCAGCCGCTGGCCGTCAGCCGGGAGAAGTGCATGGCGGCCAGTAGGCTGCCGTCTGGGTTGTGCGTCGGCGGGTGCTACCCGTGCGCCGATCACTTCCCGTCCAGGCGCGAGTCCCCCTCAGGGGCGACATCCTTGATAGCCCCTTCGCCCTCCCACCCGCTGCGCCGGTCCTGCGCCAGCTCATCGATGGTCGTCGTCGGGCTCAGCTCAGTGCCGGCCCGGTACGCGGCGCGTCCGACCATGTGGGCCCCCACGGGGACAGTGATGAACTGAAGCACGATCACGAGGAGGAGCTTGGCGACATCGCCGGCCTGCTCCACCCGCAGCGCCGCTCCGGCCAGGACGAGCACGAGCCCGAGAGTGGCCGGCTTCGTCGCTGAGTGCATGCGGGCGAAGACGTCCGGGAAGCGCTGGAGCCCCAGACCGGAAGTGACTGCGAGAGCGACACCGACCAGGATGAGCACGGCCGCGATTACGTCGGGCATCATGCGCCCCTCCTCTCGATGAATCGGGCGACGTTGACGGTTCCGACGAATCCGAGCAGCGCGGCGACGACGAGCACGTCGAGGTACGTGCCCTCCCCGGTCCGCGCCGCGTCGACGGCGATGCCGCTGACGATCAGGATCAGCAAGGCGTCGAGGGCCACGATGCGGTCGGCCAGGGACGGCCCTCGAACCAGGCGCAGCAGGCAGAGCAACCCGGAGACGGCGATGCCGAAGAAGGCCAGCGAAGTGACAACTCTCATGGTTCGCCCTCCCGCTCCCCGACGGGCGCGGACGACTCCGTCGGCCCGTCGCCCTCGTGGTGCTCGAGCGCAGCCTCGGCTGCAGCGATGGCCGCCGAGCTTCCGAACGCCCGGATGGCCAGGACCTCCAGGTACTGCACCTCGTGCCGAACGGCGTCGATGTCCTCGAGATGAAGCACGTGAACGTAGAGGACGGGAGGTTGGTGCCGGACCTCCAGCGTCAGGGTGCCCGGCGTCAACGAGATGGCATTGGCGACCAGCGTCATCAGCGTCTCGGAGACGCCGCGTATGGGGACGGCGACGATGCCCTCGTTGATCCGGTTCTGCGGGGTTATGACCTCCCAGGCGACGATCATGCTTGCTTCGACGAGCTTCCATGCGAAGAAGCCGGCGAAACGGGCGGCCGCCAGCGGCCTGAACGCTCCGGGAATGCCTCTCGGGCGCATGGGGAACAGCACGACGAGCAGGGAGCCGAGAGCGAGACCGGCGAGCACGTTCGCGAAGCTGAGGTCCTCCCAGAGGAACAGCCATACGGCGAGTAGCCACCCGACCATCGGGAGCTGGCGCGGTGCGCGGCGGCGGCCGTCCCGGATCATGGTCCGAGCACCGCTTGGATGTAGGGGGTCCGCTCAACGAGCACCTCGGCCGCCTGGCGGCTCACGTCGTACAGGGGTGCGGCCCCAATCGCCACCACAAGGCTGATGACGACGAGGGCAGCGGTCGGCGCGACCATGAGCCAGGGCGCCGCGAGGCGACCGGCGCCGTGAGCGGACAGAAGCGGCGGCTCTTCGTCCGGTGTGCCCCAGAAGACCCCGGCCCAGATCTTGGTCATGGAGAACAGGGTGAGCAGGCTCACGATCAGACTCGCCCCCACCACGAAGTAGCGGTCCGCGTCCATACCCGCTTGTACCAGCGCCAGCTTGGCCACGAACCCGGAAAACGGGGGCAAGCCGGCGAGGCTCAGGGCGGGAAGCACGAACAGGACGGCGATGAGGGGCGCCCGGTGGAGCAGCCCGCCGAGGCGGTGGAGTGCACCCGTCCCCGTGGCGTTTTCCACGAGACCCCCGACCAGGAAGAGCGTCGTCTTCACCACGATGTGGTGGACGATGTAGAAGATCGCCCCGGCGATGCCCGCCACCGTGAAGAGGCCCAGTCCCATGATCATGTACCCGATCTGGCTGACGATGTGGAAGCTGAGGATGCGCTTGACGTCGTTCTGCGCGATCGCGCCGAGCACGCCGACGACCATGGTCGCCACCGCGATACCCAGCAGGAGGACGGACCCACCGTCGTCGCTAGGGAAGAGCAGCGTCTGGGTGCGGATGATGGCGTACACCCCCACCTTGGTCAGGAGCCCGGCGAAGATGGCGGTGACCGGCGTCGGCGCGGTCGGGTAGGAGTCGGGCAGCCAGAAGAAGAGTGGGAAGATCGCCGCCTTGATCCCGAACACCACGAGCAACAGGAGGCCCAGCGCGTTGCGCACGGATTCGGGGAGGTCGCCGATCTTCCCGGCCAGGTCGGCCATGTTGACGGTACCCGTCGCCGCGTAGATTAGGCCGACGGCGGTGACGAAGAAGGTGGACGCCACCAAGCTGATGACGACGTAGGTCATGCCGGAGCGGAGCTGTTCTCTGGCTCCTCCGAGGGTGATCAGGACGTAGCTCGCGCTGAGCATGACCTCGAAGGCCACGAACAGGTTGAAGAGGTCCCCGGCGAGGAACGAGGCCGACACGCCGGCGGCGAGGATCAGGTACAGGGGGTGGAAGAACATCGCCTGGTCCGCGGTTCGCGGGCTTCCGATCGAGTACACGAGTACGGCCAGCACCATGGCGGCCGAGACGACCAGCATGACGGCCGCGAAGAGGTCGGCCACCAGGGTGATCCCGATCGGTGCCCGCCACCCGCCGACGTGCAAAGCGAACGGTCCGTCGGCGTGGACGCGCATCAGCACGGCGATCGTCGCGGCCAGGCTGGCCGTGAGCACCACGACGCTAAGGGCGCGCTGCGCCTGCGTCCGCCGGTGCAGGGCCATGGAGAGGCCGGCGGCCAGGAGGGGCAACGCAATGGGCAGGGGTACCAGAACCCTCACTCGGCCTCCGTGGTTCCGCTGGCCCGTCGGGCGATCCTGCGGTCCTCGACGTCGTCCTCCACCTCGTCGTCGTGACGCAGGAGCCAGCTGCGGTAGGCGAGAGCCAGAAGGAACGCACCGACGCCGAAGGTGATCACGATGGCTGTGAGCGCCAGAGCCTGTGGCAACGGGTCAGCGAACTGATCACCCGTCCCGCTGAACGGTGCCCGTCCCGCGCGCCCGCCGGCCATCAGGAGGACGAGGTTGGCGCCGTGCCCCATGATCGCCAGCCCGATCACGATCTGTGTCAGCTTCCGCTGGAGGATCAGGTAGGTGCCCGTCGCGTAGAGGACGCCCACGGCGAGGGCGAGGACGGCGATCAACGCGAGCCTCGGCCCGCTCGAGCGCCGTTCATGCTGCCTCCTCGGCCGGAGCCGGGTCGTCGGGCTCGGCACCGAGCGTGGTGAGAACGGTCACCACGAGTCCGACGACCACGAGGTACACGCCGATGTCGAAGGCTAGCGCCGAGGTCGCCTTCGCCATACCGAGCAGAGGAATGTCAACCTCCAGCTTGCCGCTGGACAGGAACTCTCCGCCGCCGAGCCACGCCGCCGCTCCGGTTGCGACCGCCAGCGTCAGGCCGATGCCCATCAACACGGTGCCAGACAAGGGGGCCGCCTCCCCCACCTCCTCCGCCCCGCCCTCGACATAGCGGAGGACGAAGGCGGCGCCGGCGACGAGGCCGCCGACAAAGCCGCCCCCCGGCGCGTTGTGGCCGGCGAGCAGCAGGAAGATCGAGAAGAGAAGGGCGGTGTGGAAGAGCGTGTGCACACACGTCTCGAGGACCACCGAAGGCTCGTACTTGCCACCCGTCCCGAGGCGCCGGGCGCGAGCCCGGTCCGTTGCCCGGCCTCCTTCCTGGGACGGCACGGCGCCCGACGACGTCACGTGTCTCCCCCGCGCCGCCCGGCGGCGACCAGGCTGGCAATGCCGAGGGCGGCGACGGTCAGGACGGTGATCTCACCCATGGTGTCGAGTCCCCGGAAGTCCGTCAGGATGACGTTGACGACGTTGCGCCCGCCGCCCTCGGGAAGCGCGCGCGCAATGAACTCGTCGGAGATTGGCTCCTCGGTGCGGGAGCCGGCGGCCACCAGGACGAAGCCGGCTACGAAGAGGCCCATCCCCGCCGACAAGGCCATACGGATGCCCTGTCGAAACCGCCATGGCTCTGGCTCGAAGCGCTCGGGAAGGTGGCGGAGCACGAGGACGAAGATCACCAGCGCCAGGGTCTCGACCAGGATCTGCGTGAGGGCGAGGTCCGGCGCCCCCTGGATGAGGAACAGGACGGCGACGCCGTAGCCCACGCCGCCCAGGAACAGCACGGCGGCGAAACGACGACGAGCGAGTGCGGCGCCGGCGGCGGCGACGATCACCAGGGCGACCACCGCGACCTGGAGCGGCGACTCGGCGAGGGTGATCCCGTCGGGAACATCAACGCCGAAGAGGGCGATACTGGGGAGGACCAGAAGGGTGAGCAGGATGACGCCGATGTAGGTGGGGAGTGAACCGTTCTGCACGATTCCGGTGGTCCGGGCCGCAATGCGATTCAAGGCGACGACTGACGCCTGGTACGCGCCGAACGAGCTCGGTGCGACCGGCAGCCGGTCCTGGATTCGCTCCACCGCAGATCGCTTGAGGTAGAGGCCGGCGCCGATCGCGAGGGTCAGGGCGGAGAGGCCCAGGGCGGGCGTCACTCCGTGCCAGAGGACCAGGTGCAGATCCTCGATCATCGGATCGAGCGATGACCCGGCCGCCTCGACGACGCCAGAAGCCAGGGCGGGCAGAAGACCGAAAGCCACGGTGAGGATGGCGAGGAGCGCGGCGGGAGCCAGAAATTGCCACGAGGGCGCTAGGACGTCGGGCCCGACCGCATCGCCAGAGGCACGAGCCGGCTTGGTCGCGAAGGCGCCCCAGAGGAACCGTGCACCGTAGGCGAAGGTCAGGGCCGATCCGAGGACGACCCCACCTAAGGCTAGTAGATCGCCCGCTCCCGAGCCGGCGTGCAGCATCGCCTCGTAGATCGCCTCCTTCGAGATGAATCCCAGAAGGGGCGGGATGCCCGCCATGGAAGCAACCGCGATGGCGGCCACGACGAATGTGGCGGGCATCCGGGTGGCCAGCCCGGTGAGGACCCGGAGATCACGGGTGTGGGCCTGGTGGTCGACCACGCCGACGACCAGGAAAAGGGCCGCCTTGAACAGGCTGTGGGCGAGGATCAGGGCCGCTCCCGCGAACGTCAGGTCGGGCCGTCCGGCCCCTACCAGCACCACCATCAGCCCCAGCTGGCTCACCGTCCCGTATGCCAGCACCAGCTTCAGGTCGTGTTGACGGAGGGCGCGGTAGCCGCCGAGCAGCATGGTCACGAGCCCGACGGTGATCACCACCGGTCGCCAGAAGCCGACGGTTACGGCGAAGGCCGGAGCGAGCCGGGCGATCAGATAGACTCCGGCCTTCACCATTGTCGCCGAATGGAGATAGGCGCTGACCGGCGTGGGGGCGGCCATGGCTCCGGGGAGCCAGGAGTGGAACGGTGCCTGGGCCGACTTGGTGAAGGCGCCGAGGAGAATCAGCACCAGGCCGGCGCTGACCACCGTTCCCGACGGCGGCTCGGAAACGATGGCGGAGAGCGAGTACGTCCCGGCCGCCTGACCGACGAGAACAAATCCGCCGAGCATGGCCAGGCCGCCAGCAGCGGTGACGAGAAGAGCGTGCAGCGCCGCGGCCCGCGCCGCGCCGTTCTTGTCCTCGAAGCCGATGAGCAGGTAGGAGGTGACCGAGGTCAGCTCCCAGAAGACGTAGAGGACGAGCAGGTTGTCGGCGAGGACCACGCCGAGCATGGCGCCAGCAAAGGCGGTGAGCGTTCCCGCGAACCGGCCGAGTCCCGGCCGGTCGGAGAAGTACCACCGGCTGTAGGCGAAGACGAGCACCCCGACGCCGGAGATGAGCGCGGCCATGAGCAACGAGAACCCATCCATACGCAGATCGAGCCCGAGCCCCAACCCGGGTACCCACTCGACGCTCTGCTCGGCCGGGTCCAGGTCGAGTACTCCCGGAGCGCGAGTAAGGACCCAGACGAGGGTGGCGGCGGGTGCGACGGCGCAAAGCCAGAAGACCCGCCGGCCGAGGCGCCGACCGGCCGCAGGGGCAACCAAGGCCAGGGCGGCGTGAAGCCCGAGAAGGAGAAGCACGTGCTCTACGAGGCCTTACTCGTGCACGGCCGGGGCAGTGGGTACGAACAGCATCGGCACAGTACTCGCGTCCGATGCCGACTCGCGACGGGTAATGAACGCCCGTTGCGAACGGCCCACCACCACGACCAGGTGGTACCCCGCCCTGGACGCATGGTCGCAGAGGGCGCGTCGGGGGTGACCCCCGAGCAGAACGAGCTCGGGGTCGTGGTCGTACAGGAAGAGTGAAGAGCACGACAGCGCCAACGCGGCACGCGTCCGTTCCTCGTGGTCGAGCATCACCTCGAAGTTGAGCACGCGAACCATGGTGAGTCGTCCCAGGCGCTCGCCCAGACTATGGAGCAGGGGACGGACGCCCGACACGTCGGGCGAATCGCCGACGAGTCCCACGAGCACGTGCACTGGTCCCGAACCCATGGTTCCCGCGGCGACGACGACCGGGCCCGTGCTGGCGTCGTCGTGGCGAGCGCGCGCGTACCGGACGGCAAGAGGGATGAAGAACGGACCGAACACGAGGCCCACGGCGGCGGTCGAGGCGAAGTGATGGCCCCGCTGCCGAAGAACGACGGCAGCGGCAATTCCGGTCGCCGCCCAAACGAGGAGGAATGCGAAACCGAATCCGGGGGTGAGCTCCCCCAAACCGCCGACTGCCGTCCCGCTCTCGGGCACCGCGGCAACCGGTCCCGACACTGGTATGCGATCTTCAGCGAAGGCCGGGGAGCCGACCATGGAAATCCGGTTCACTGGTGTCTACTCCTGGACGCGAAATAACGGGCCCGCCGACCAGGCTTCCCGGCTCTCCGAGGACCACAATAGTCGCAACTGTTCAGGTGGGTCCACCACTCGAGTACGCGGTCGTGTGAGAATCGTTGGGTCACCTCCCGCTGACCCCTACGGCGGCGTTGCGCGGCAAGACGGCCTCAGCACCTATGACTACCTCGGCTTGCCACCCCCGCCCAGTGCTGTGCGCACCTGGTCCGGACACTTGGTGCCGTCGGCGAGGGCGCCTCCCAGGGCGCGTGGACGACGGCCATGGAGAAGGTCCTCTATGACGCCGAGGGGGCGGCGGAGAAGGCGACGGCCGCAGGGAAGAACAAGGTGCCGGAGCGGCGGCGAAACTGCGCCGCCGCTACGACGAGGCGATCGAGATGGCCTTCGCCGGCCTGCCCCCGCCAAACACGCCAAGAACCTCCTCGACGCGCTCGTCGAACTGTTCACCACCGGCCCCTGGCTACCGCCGGCCGGCGCTCATACCTGAACAGTTGCCAATGGTCGCTTCCTACCCCCAAACTGGACACTTCCATGTGGTCCACCGGAGGGGCGGCGGCTCGGTTGTTCGGCGCGTGCCTGCGGGGGGTAGCATGAAGTTGGCGAGCCGGGAAGCCTGGTCGGCGGCATATTCGTCGCGCGTGGAGGTACCGGCGCTCATGGCTTCCCTCATCAGTGGTGTGACGTGACTCGGGCGACTCGATGCCGTTGGAGTCGGTGATCGCCACAGACCTCGCTGCGGCCTCGGGCCCGGACCTGGGCTCGCTCAGGCTGGCGCGGGCCATCGTCTGCGAATGCTCCGACCCGTGGCAGCGGGAGCTCGCGGCGGAGCGACTCGGCCGAGCCGAGGAGATCTTGGTTATGCGAGGGAATGCGGCTGGCACGAGACGGGACCTGCGGACGGCAACTGCATGGGCCTCCATGTCGAGCGTGGTCGTGGTGTCACCCGTTTTGCCGCTGCCGAACCCGCTTGCCGTCGCCGTCTGCGCGACGTGACCGCCTCTGTCCCTATCTACTCAGCGGTCGCCGCGAGCCCTCTTCGGTACCACGAGGGCTATCCACCGCTCGAAGACCTCGGCCTGGTCGGCGACGGCAGCACCGCGGCCCTCGTCGCCCGTGACGGCGCCGTGGTGTGGCTGTGCGTGCCCCACTTCGATTCCGATCCACTGTTCTGCTCGCTGCTCGACGCCCGCCGTGGCGGCTTCTTTCGCATCGCTCCCGAGGAGGTCGTGGAAGCCCGTCAGCGCTACGAGCCCGACAGTGGCGTCCTGGTCACCGAGCTACGCAGTCCATCCGGGCTCGTCCGGGTCACCGACTGTCTGACGCTGCGCTCGGGCGCGGATCTGGCCGAGGACACTCCTGCCGGGAGGGGAGAGCTCCTCCGCTCGGCCGTGGTGCTCGAGGGCGAAGTCTCCCTCCGGGTCGAGATCGAGCCCAGGGGTGGCGCCTCGATCGAACCGCAGGGAAGCGGTGTCGTCATCGGTTGCCACGGACGACCCGACCTCGATCTGCGACTGCTCGCCAGCGTGCCGCTTCAAGGCTCCACGAGCACGTTCCAGCTCGGTGCTGGCCAGCAGGCCGACTTCGTCCTCCGCTGGGGAGCCTCGGGCCACAGCCGCAACCTCCATCCACCTGCGTTGCTGCAGGCCACGCTCGACGCGTGGCGACGGTGGATGCGGAGCCTCGAGTACGACGGTCCCGAGCAGCCGGTGGTGCGCCGCTCGGTGGTCACGCTCAAGATGCTCGACTTCAACGAGACCGGCGCCCTTGTCGCCGCGCCGACCTCGTCGCTCCCCGAGGCCATCGGCGGCATTCGCAACTGGGACTACCGGTACGCCTGGGTCCGCGACGCCGCCTTCTCGGTCTACGCCTTCCGGCGTGTGGGCCTCCACGCCGAGGCCCGCGGGTTTCTCGGATGGGTGCTCGGCGCCATCGAGCGCGACGGCGAACCCCGGGTCCTCTACACACTCGAAGGGGCCCAGCCACCTCCCGAGCGCGAGGATCCCGAGCTCGAGGGCTACCGCCGATCGGCGCCCGTGCGCTGGGGCAACGGCGCCTCCGATCAAACGCAGCACGACGCCTACGGCGAGATCCTGGACTGCGCGTACCAGTGGGTTGCCGCCGGCGGTGACCTCGACCGGAACCTGTGGGCCCGGCTGCAAGCCCTCGTGGAGGAGTCCCGCGTGCGGTGGGACCGGCCCGACCACGGCATCTGGGAGATCCGGACCACCACCCGCCCGTTCACGTACTCCGCCGCCATGTGCCAGGTCGCCCTCGACCGTGGTGCAAGGTTGGCCGAGCGCCTCGGGCTGCCCGGCGACGTCGAGGGATGGAGGACCGAGGCAGCGAGGATCCAGGACGCGATCCTGAACCTGGCATGGGACGCCGAGCGACAGAGCCTCGTGGAGCACCTGGGGCCGGGAGGACTGGATGCGAGCCTGCTGGCGCTACCCCTCCGCCGCGTCGTGCACGCCCGGCATCCGAAGATGGTCGCCACTACGGCCGCCATCACCGAGCGCTTGGGCGCCGGCGACGGCCTGCTGTACCGCTACCTTCCGGAGGAGTCGGCCGACGGGCTTCCGGGCCACGAAGGAGCGTTCCTGTTGTGCAGCTTCTGGCTGGTCGACAACCTGGCCGCCCAGGGTCGCATCGACGAGGCGATGGAGCTCTATGAGTCGCTCTGTGCGCGGGCGGGAGGACTCGGTCTTCTTCCCGAGGAGATCGATCCGTCCACCGGGGCCTTCCTCGGTAACTACCCGCAGGCCTTCAGTCACGTGGGCGTCGTCTCCAGTGGGATGAACCTGGCCCGTGAGCTGCGGAGGCAGGCATGACGGCGCGGCGTCTGGTGATCCTGGGCGCCACGGGGGACCTGACGGGGCGGTACCTGCTCACCGCCCTGGCCGAGCTGGTCGCCTCCCGCTCGCTCCCGGCCGGCCTCGTCATCGTCGGCGTCGACCGTCGAGAGTGGGACACCACCGCTTTCCGCCAGCACGCCGCAGCGCGCCTCCGCCGTCACGCCACCCACGTCGACGCAGATGCTCGCCGGGCGCTGGTACAGCGGCTGTCCTACATCGTCGGAGATGTGACCGACGCCGCCACCCTGACCGAGGCATTCGGCGCCGACCTGGACGCAACGGTCGCCTACCTCGCCCTCCCCCCGGCCGTGTTCGCCCCGGCCATCGAAGCGATGGCCGGGATCGGGCTTTCGGACCGGAGCCGCATCGTGGTGGAGAAGCCCTTCGGCACCGACCTGGCGTCGGCGCAGGCTCTGAACCGCCTCCTGCGCCGTCACTTCCCCGAGGAGACGGTGTTCCGGATGGACCACTTCCTGGGCAAGCAGACGGTCCAGAACATCCTCGGTGTCCGCTTCGCCAACCGGTTGTTCGAACCGAGCTGGAGCCACCATCACGTGGCAGGGGTGGACATCGTGTGGGACGAGACCGTCGCCCTCGAAGGACGAGCGGGCTACTACGACCACGCGGGAGCGCTCCGCGATGTCATCCAGAACCACCTGCTGCAGCTGCTCTGCTTCGTCGCCATGGAGAAGCCCGCCGCCCTCGATGCGAAGGAGCTCCGCGACCGCAAGGTCGAGCTGCTTCGCGCCGTTCGCACCATGTCACCGGCGGAGGTCGCCGCGCACACGCGCCGGGGGCGCTACTGCGCCGGGCGGGTCGGCCGGCTCGAGATCCCCGACTACCTCCAGGAGCCCGGAGTCGATCCGGCCAGCCGGACCGAGACGTTCGCCGAGGTGACGCTGTTCATCGACAGCGACCGCTGGTCCGGCGTCCCGTTCCGGCTCCGCACTGGCAAGGCGCTCACCGCCGACCGCAGAGAGATCAACATTACGTTCCTGCCCGTCCCCGAGGTCCTGTTCGGCCAGGAGGGCGAGCCGCCCGTCAACCGGCTCAGCTTCCTCATGGGCCCCGACCGGATGGTTCTCGATCTGGCCCTCAACGGGGTGGGGGACCCGTTCTGCCTCGAGGCGGCCGCCCTCGATCTGACGCTGGCTCCGCAGGACCTTTCGGCCCACGCCCGGCTGCTGGTCGAGGCACTCAAAGGCGACCCTTCGCTCTCCATTCGGGGCGACGAAGCCGAGGAGTGCTGGCGGATCGTGGAGCCCGTCCTCGCCCATTGGGAAGTGGACGGCTCGCCGTTGCTTGACTACGCAGCGGGTTCCACGGGACCGGTCTCCGCAACCCAGGACGAGCACGAGGGTCGGGTGCCCTTGCGATAAGGGTCGTGTAGGCCGGCGGGCGAACTGCTGCACAGTTTGGTGCTCCGACCACTCGGAGCGGGTATGTGCAAGATGCGAAGTCCAGGTCAAGAGGGTGGGCCGTAAGGGATTTGAACCCCTGACCCCCTGCGCGTCATGCAGGTGCTCTGCCAACTGAGCTAACGGCCCTCAGACCGAGACACTACCCGCGACTCGCCGGGCGCGAAGCCCTGGCGCAGGGTGTTCTCGCTCACGGTGCGGGGCTCGACGAACTGGAGCAGGTAGTCGGGGCCTCCGGCCTTCGACCCGACGCCGGACAGCCCGTACCCGCCGAAGGGCTGGCGGCCGACCACAGCGCCCGTGATCGAGCGGTTGACGTAGACGTTCCCGGCCCGCAGCTCGGCCGCCGCGTGGCGGATGTGGGCCGGCGAGCGGGAGACCACGCCGGCCGTGAGGGCGAAGTCGGTGTCGTTGGCCAGGGCGATGGCCTCGTCGAAGTCGCCGGCCCGGAACACGCTGAGCACGGGACCGAAGATCTCCTCGGTGGCCAGCCGCCCGCCCCGGCGCACGCCGGCCACGATCGCCGGCGCCACGAAGAAGCCCTCCGCCGGCACCTCACCGCCGGCAAGGACCACCTGACCTTCCCGGGCGCCCAGCTCGACGTAGGACCGGGCCCTGGCCTGGGCCTCGGCGTCGATCAACGGGCCCACGTCGACGGCCGCATCTCGCGGGTGGCCGACCCGCAGCAGCCTGGTGGCGCCCACGATCCGCTCGACCAGCTCGTCGTGGACGTCGTCGAGGACGATCAGCCGCGACAGTGCCGAGCACTTCTGGCCCGCGTACCCGAACGCCGAGCCGACGGCGATGGGGACGGCCTGGTCGAGGTCGGCGTCGGCGTCGACCACCAGGGCGTTCTTTCCGCCCAGCTCGGCGATGACCCGCTTGATGTGGCGCTGGCCCGGCCGCAGCTGGGCCGCGGCCTCGATGATGCCCAGGCCCACGGGCTTGGAACCGGTAAACGCCACGAATGAGACATCGGGGTGCTCGACAAGGTAAGCGCCGACCTCCTCGCCCACGCCCGGCAGGAACCCCAGCACGCCGTCGGGCAGGCCGGCGGCGGCCAGGGCGTCGATCAGGCGTGCTGCCACCGCCGGCGTCTGCTCCGCCGGCTTCAACAGCACCACGTTGCCGGTGACGAGCGCCGCCGCCACCATGCCGGTCGGGATCGCCAGCGGGAAGTTCCAGGGCGAGATGACCACGCCGATGCCACGGGGCTCGTAGCGCAGGTCGTTGTGCTCGCCCGGCGGCGACTCGACCCTGCCACCGGCGCCGAGGCGAATGGCCTCGCGCCCGTAGTACTCGCAGAAGTCGATTGCCTCGCAGACATCCGCGTCCGCGTCGCGCCAGGGCTTGCCGGCCTCGAACACCTCCAGCGCAGCCAGCTCGTGGCGGCGATCGCGCATCCACTCGGCGGCGCGGAACAGCACGGCCGCCCGCTCCCGCGCCGGCGTCCGCCGCCACTCCGGCCACGCGCTGCGGGCCGCCTCCAGGGCTTCGTCGGCCTCCGCCGGTCCGCATCGGGCCGAGCGGGCCACGACCGTCGCGGGGTGCGATGGGTCAACGGAGACGATCGACGCCGCGGTGGTGACGGTTCGCCCGCCGATGCGGGCCGGCACGGCGTGTTCGAACACCATGGCCTCGACCGCCGCCGACATGGCCGCCCGCACCGTCGACCGCCGCCACTCCCCCACCGGCTCGGGCGCGTGCGCCGCCGGCGCCCGGGCATCCGTCGCCGGTCGGCGGGCCGGCGGCTCACGCTCGGGCAGGCGGTCGACCACCGGCGGGGCCACGAGGGCGTCCAGATCCTCACCCTCCACGAACCGCCGGCGTACGAAGCTCTCATTCGCGGTGTTCTCCAGGAGCCGCCGCACGAGGTAGGCCATGCCCGGCACCAGCTCCCCGACCGGGGCGTAGACCCGCAGCCGCAGGCCCAGCTTGCGGACCGCGGCGTGGAGCGGCTCGGCCATCCCGTACAGGAGCTGGACCTCGTAGCCGTTGTCGGGGATGCCGAGCGACCGGGCGTACTCCACCGCGTAGGCGAGCGAGCGCAGGTTGTGGGTGCCGAACGCGGCCCGCACCCTCCCGTGGGCCTCGTGGAGCTGGCGGGTGCACCGCTCGTAGTTGGCATCCGTCTGCGCCTTCTCGGCGAACACCGGCACCGGCCAGCCCTCGGCCTCCGCGGCCACCGTCTCGGTGTCCCAGTACGCGCCCTTGACCAGACGGACGGTGACCGGCCGCTCCCGGCCCGATGCCCACGCGATCAGGTCGGCCAGGTCGTCGTGGGCGTCCTTGAGGTACGCCTGGACGACGATGCCGGCATGGAGCCCGGCCAGGGCCGGCTCGTCGAGCAGCTCACGGAACAGCGCGAGGGTGAGGTCCTTCACGTCGTAGTGCTCGGCGTCGAAGTGGACGTAGGCGCCGGCGGCGGCTGCCTCCGCCAGGAGGGGTCGGAGGCGGGCCTTGGCGCCGGCCAGGCCGTCGGCACGGGTCAGCGGGGCATACCGGGTGGCCAGGGCGGTGGGCTTGACGCTGACGTTGACCCGTGGCACCGGGCCCAGGTCGTCGGACTCGAGCCGTCGGTCCGCGGCCCACCGGGGAGCGGCGGCCACGAGGGAGCGAAGGAGCTCGCCCACCCGGGCGGCATAGCGCTCGGCATCGGCCTCGGTGAGCGTCTTCTCGCCTAGGAGATCGACGGTGGAGGCGCTGCCGCCGGCCCAGAGCTTGCTCAGCCCGGCCACCGCCTCGGCCGGCGTCTGGCCGACGATGAACTGCTCGGCCACCCGGGTGATGCTGCGCCGGGCCAGGCCGGCGGCGGCCGCCCTGCCCAGGGGTACGTGCTCGGCCAGGTCGAGCCCGAGGTCGAGGGCCCGCGGCACCTCCGCCCCCCCGTGCAGGTACTCGTCGAGGTGGCGCACGACGTCGCGGTCGTCGGTGGTGGCGGGGAACACGTCGACGAATCGGAACAGCTGGGTCTTGAACGACGGGTGCGACATCGCCCACTCCAGCATCCGCTCGCTCCACCACGAGGACGAAACGATGCCCGCCCGCCCCTCGCCGCCCAGCTCGGCCAGCTGGCGGGCCAGGGCGGTGGCGGCCCGGTCGAGGGCGGCCGGGTCGGGGGCGGCGGGCATACCCCGACGCTACGTGGGGCCGGGCGTGACGCGGCCGAGGGCGTCGGTGATCGCCACCACGTCGTCGGACTCGGTGGCCGCCACCACGTCGACCGCCCGCTGCAGCAGGCCACCGGGCGACGCGACTACCTTGCCGAGCACGGCCACGCTGCGGTCGAGGGATTCGACGAGTTCGGCCCGCCGCGCGGGATCCTCGGTGGAGGGGCCAGCACCAGGGCCTGTGACCACGCCTGGTCGCGGGCGACCCGGATGCTGAAGTTCAGGATCTCGTCGTCCTCGCCGCCACCGACCCGGTCGATGACATCGAGCAGGGGCGAGAACCGGCCGATGCAGGAGCGAACGCCCGGCATGAGCCCGCCGAGGATGTCGTTGACCGCCACGAAGTCGTCGTGCATGGCGTGGATCTCCGTGCCAGGACAGGTCTCGGCCGCCACGACGGCGAGGTCGAAATTGACGTGGGCGTTCATGCCCAGCAGCAGGTGCTGGATGATCAGCTTGTCGGGGCCGACGCCGAACGCCTGCCGCCAGCACCGGGGCACCGGGCGGGCCTCGCGCCAGTCGCGCATCGGCCCCAGGTAGCGGCCGGCGAAGCGCTCGACGAACCGGCCCATACGCTCGGCGTCGTCGAACGCGCCGGCGACCACCCGGTCACGGACGGCGCGGGTGGTCTGGCGGTACATGGCGGCGAACCAGCCCCGACGGTCGGCGTCGCGGCGGGCGGCGTCGATCTCGGACTCGAGCCGGAGCACAACCGCATCTATTTGAGTAGTGGAAGTAGATGTCAATGTCGAGTACCGTCCGACCGACCACCGCTTCGATCCTGGGGGATCAGCATTCTTGCTTGCCGACGCGCTCCGGCGCGCACATTCGGCCTGGTAGCGCTGTCTGCCACCGCCGTCGCATTGATCCCGGGGCCGATTGGCGCCCAGCCGTCCCTAGCCGGTACAGAGGTGCGCTTCGAGCTGCTCGCCGGCGACGCCGACGGCTTCAAGGTGGCCGGCACGGGGAGCTTCCGCGGCGCCATCGAGGTACGCCGCAACGGCCGGGGCCTGGCCGTGGTCAACGACCTGCCGCTCGAAGAGTACGTCCGCGGCATCGACGAGGTGCCCCCGAGCTGGCCGGCGGCCGCGCTACAGGCCCAGGCCATCGCGGCCCGCACGTACGCGGCCCACAAGGCCATGGGCAACGAGGCCCGGTGGCGGGCGGTCGGCGCCGACATCTGCGCCACGTCGACCTGCCAGGTCTACCGGGGCCTCGACGCCGAGCGCCGGGCCCACGGCCACGGCTGGCTGCCGGCGGTGGAGGCCACAGCCGGGCGGGCGCTGATCGAGGGCGGCCGGCCGATCATGGCCAGCTACTCCTCCACCGCCAACGGCCCCCGTGCCATGAGCCAGAACGGCGCCCTGGCCATGGCGCGAGAGGGCCACACGGCCAGCGACATCCTCGCCAACTACTACGGCCTGCGCCCGACGCCGGCCGCGGCCACGCTTCCGCCGGGCATCAAGGTCGCCGTGGTCATGAGCACCTCGACGGTGCGGCTCACCTCCCCCGGCCTCTTCCGCGTCATCGACGGCGCCGGCACCCCGCTGGCCACGGGCGGCGCCGGCGAGTGGTCGGTCGTCGCCGCCGGCGACGGCGTGCGCCTGGTCCCGCCGGAGACCTACGCC
>JBPCLE010000041.1:0-6614 GCA_051003575.1 Acidimicrobiales bacterium
CGTGCCAGCTCGTCGGCCGACAGGCTCACGCCGAGGGCGCCCAGGTTGGCGCGCAGGTTCGCTTGGTGGCGGGTGCCGAAGATGGCGGCCACGCCGGGGCCGCGGGCCAGGATCCACGCCAGGGCCAGCTGCGCCGGTTCGGTGGCCCTGGCCGCGGCGAGCGTGGTGACGTGGTCCACGAGATCGAGGTTGCGCTGGAAGTTCTCGCCCTGGAACCGGGGGGAGACCCGCCGGAAGTCCCCCGGGGGGAGGTCTTCGATGCGGCGCACCTTCCCGGTCAGCATGCCCCGCCCGAGCGGGCTGTAGGCCAGGAAGCCGACGCCCAGCTCGTCGCACGCCGGCAGCACCTCGTCCTCGGGGTCACGGTGCCAGAGGGAGTACTCGGACTGGACGGCGGCGATGGGGTGGACGGCGTGGGCCCGACGGAGGGTGGAGGCCGACACCTCGCACAGGCCGATGTGGCGGGCCTTGCCCTCGGCCACCAGCTCGGCCATGGCCCCGACGGTCTCCTCGATCGGCGTGGCCAGGTCCACCCGGTGCTGGAAGTAGACGTCGACGTGGTCCATGCCCATGCGGCGGAGGCTGCCCTCGAGAGACGCCTTTACGTGCGCCGGGCTGCCGTTCTCGCCCATGACGCCGTTGCGGAAGGTGAGGCCGAACTTGGTCGTCACCACCGCCTCGTCGCGCCGGCCGGCGAGGGCCCGCCCGAGGACCTCCTCGCTGTGACCGCCGCCATAGGCCTCGGCGTTGTCGAACAGCGCGACGCCCTCGTCGAGGGCGGCCCGGATGGTGGCGACGGACTCGTCGTCGTCGGCGGCGCCGTACACCCCCGACATGCCCATGAGCCCGAGGCCCAGCGCCGTCACGTCCAACCCGTCGCCCAGATGCCGCATCTCCATGGAGGGATGCTAAGCCCGCCGCCCTCGACTAAGACACGGGGCGTGTCATCCCTGGCGCACCCGGCGGCGCTCGTGGCCGGGCTCGCGCTCGTCGCCGTGACCCTTGTCGACGCCAGCGGCACCCTGGTCGCGGCGCGGGGCCTCACCGGCCGGTGGGCGAGCGGATCCAGCCCACCGCCATCATCGCCCTCTGGGCCCAGGGCGGCGATGTCGACCGCCTCTACCGCTTCTTCGGAGAGTGGAGCACTGGACCGCCGACATCCTGGAGAGCCACGTCTCCTTCCCAATGCTCGCCCTGTTCCGTTCCCAGCACCGGGGCCAGTCCTGGGTGACCGCGCTCGGCGTGGTCCTCGACGCCGCCGCCCTGACCTGCGCGGTCGTCCCCGGCGCCGACGGCCGGGAGCCGTACTTCATGTACCGCCGGGGCCGGCGGGCGCTCCAGGAGATCTCGGTCCGGCTCCCCCAGTCCCGTCACCCGGAGGCGCCGATGGAGCGCTGGCAGTTCGACTTCGCATACGCACGGGTCAAGGAGGTCGGGTTGCCGGTGCGGGACGCAGAGGAGGCGTGGGCCCGCCTCGTCGGGTACCGGTCCTCCTACGGCCAGACGCTCCAGGCCCTCATCGACTACCTCCTGGCGCCGGCGGGGTTCTGGGGCCACTCCGCCGAGGACGCCGACGGCGGCGGGTAACTTGAGCCCGATGAGCGAAGGCCTGACGCTGCTCACCGTCCACGCCCACCCAGACGACGAATCGTCGAAGGGGGCGGCCACGGTCCACCACTACGCACGCGGCGGCGTGCGGTGCGTGCTGGTGTGCTGCACCGGCGGGGAGGAGGGCGACATCCTCAACCCGGCCATGGACAGGCCCGATGTCCGCGAGGACCTCCACCGGGTCCGCATGGAGGAGCTGCGCCGGGCCACGGAGATCATCGGCTACCACGAGGTGGTCATGCTCGGCTACCGCGACTCGGGCATGGCCGACAGCCCGACCAACGACAACCCCGATTGCTTCGCCCGCGCTCCTGAGGCGGAGGCGGTCGGGCGCCTCGTGGCGGTCATCCGCCGTGAGCGGCCGCAGGTGATGATCATCTATCCCGACGACCAGCAGGGCTACCCCCACCCCGACCACCTCCGGGTCCACGACATCGGCGTGATCGCCTTCGAGGCCGCCGGTGACCCCGGCGCCTACCCCGACGCCGGCGAGCCCTTCCAGCCGCTGAAGCTCTACTACAGCGCCTGGGCCAGAGGCCGTATGGTCGCCATCCACGAGAAGTTCCTGGAGTTGGGGATGGAGTCGCCGTTCGACACGAAGTGGTTCGAGCGGCCCGGCCTCGACGACCGGATCACCACCAAGATCGACGTGAGCGCAGGCGACGACATCCGCAAGGAGGCTTTGCTCGCCCACGCCACCCAGATCGACCCCAACTCGCCGTTCTGGTTCGGCCTGCCGCCGGAGGTCACCGCGGCGTACCCGTGGGACGACTACATCCTGGCCCGTTCGCTCGTGGAGACGCCGGCGTACTTCCCCGAGGACGACCTCTTCGCCGGGATCCGGGAGCGGGCCCGGCCCGAGCTGGGCCGGTAGCCGGGGGAGCATCGCCGGTAGGCTCCCGCCCACGGGGCCGGCGGCCGGGACCCCGTACCGAGGAGGAGGCGGCGAGATGCCGCCGGGAGGGGAGCAATGCACACCTATCTTTCCCAGGAGTGGATGGACGCCGGGCGGGAGATCGCCCAGGAGTTCCCCGAGCGGCCCGGCGCCACCGCCCGCCTGCAGTACCAGGTGATCGGGGCGCCCGAGGGCGAGGTCCACCACTACTGGATCATCGAGAGCGGCAAGCTCCTGGAGTGGGTCAAGGGCGACGACGCCGACGCCGAGATCACGCTGTCGATGTCGTATGAGGACGCGGTGAAGATGCAGAAGAGCGAGCTGGACCCCAACGCCGCCTTCATGCAGGGCCGGATCAAGGTCGTGCCCGGCAGCAATATGGGCAAGCTGATGAGCCTCCTGCCACTCACCCAGAGCCCGGAGTACAAGGCCATCCAGGCCAAGATCAACGACGTCACCGACTACGGGTAGGCGCCCGCCGACGAGCCGTCCGTGCTTCAGCCCGTGAGCAGCCGGAGCCGGGGGTCGGCGCCCGCGGGGGCGAAGGGCTCGCGCCCGAGCAGGTAGCGGAGGACGGCCTGGCGCTGGTGGCCGGCGACGACGATCTGGGCGGCCAGGCGCACGGCGGCGGGGCTCTGCAATGCGGGAAGGGCCTTCTGGTAGGTCTGGCCGGCGTAGTCCTCGACCCGCAACGCGAGGGCAGCCGCTCCGGGGACGTCGTTCACCCTGACGGCGGCGCCGTTGAGGGCTTCGAAGAGCTCGGCCCGGGGGCCGTCGACCGGGGACCGCCCGGCGTCGCCGAGGATCGCGTTCCATGCGTTGTGGGCCTGCTGGTGATGGCCGGCGGCGGCGGCCACGAGCGCGGCGAGCGACTGGGGGACGAGGGCACCGAGGCGCCCAGCCGTGAGGGCCGTGCCGGTGGCCTCGTAGTGGTCGGCGGCCAGCTCCTCGATGCCGGCCGCCTCCGCGGCGAGGTCGAGGTCGCCCCCGCCGGCGCCGTTGCCGCCCGAGCAGGATGCGCCGACGACGGCCGCGCCGGCGCCGGCCAGGAGCCGGCGCCGGCTCACGGCGAGGCTCACCCGGGGGCCCCGGTGGCCGGCTCGGCGACGCCCTCGGGCCCGGCCCGGTGGAGGCCCTCCGGCGGTGCGACCGTGCCGGACGCGGCCGGCACGAGGGCCAGGTCGGACTGCAGGAACGGGATCCGCACCAGCTCGGGGCGGCCGCCGGCCACCATTGCCCCCACCACGCGGAGGAACGCCAGGTGCTGGGCGCAGGTGGCCATGGCGCCGGCGACGAGCTCCCTGGCCGGCGGGTCCTCGAGCTCGGTCAGGTTGGCGAGGTAGGTGTCGACGAGGACCGTCTCGATCGTGGCCAGCGCCGCCGCGGGGTCGGCGCCGGCCAGCAGGGGGGCGAACTTGGGGTTGGGCGCCCCCTGAGGCCTGCCACCGAGAGCGACGGTCCGGGCCTGGAACGCCTCCTTCAGGCCGGTGTGGCGGGGGCCGGCGCCGGCGCCGCAGCCGGCCAGGGCGTCGGCCGGCACCCGGGCCCACGCGGCCTCGGCCAGCGCTTCGAGCGACGACGCGGTCTGGAGGATCTGCAGGTCGAGGTCGAGGGCGGGGGTGGCCCGGGCCGGGCCGGCGATGGCGCTGGCCGCCGCCGCGCCGCCCAGCAGTGTCAGCACGCGCCGGCGGGGGAGTCCTGACACTCAGGGAGCCTACGCGACCAGGGGGCCGTATGATCAGGTGACGTCGATACTGCGGATTCTGTAGGTCCGGGCATGTGGCCAGATCCGTACAAAGGGTGTTGTGAACATGGACGATCTGCGCGACTCCAGCGACGCCGCACTCGTGGTAGCCATCGGGCGCTGGCGGGAGGATGCCCTCGCCGAGGTCTACCGCCGGCACGCCGGCGCCGCCTACGGCCTCGCCCGGCGGCTGCTGAACGACAAGGAGCTGGCCGAGGAGGTGCTGCAGGAGGTCGTCCTGCGGCTCTGGAACACGCCGGAGCGCTTCGACCCCGAACGGGGCAGCCTGCGGTCGTACCTGTTGGCTCAGGTGCACGGCCGGTCGGTGGACCTTCTGCGATCGGAGACCTCGCGCCGGCGCCGTGAGGAGCGGGAGGCGCGTGAGTCTCCGGTCTTCGGCGACGACATCGAGCGGGAGGTCATCGACCTCACGGTCTCGGAGCAGGTGAAGGAGGTCGTCGCCGGCCTCCCGCCCGACGAGCGCCGGGCGATCGAGCTGGCCTATTTCGGCGGGCACACTTACCGCCAGGTGGCCACGATGCTGGACACGCCCGAGGGGACGATCAAGAGTCGGATCCGTTCGGGCCTGCGCCGGCTGCGCAAGGACCTGGCTGAAGCAGGACTGGGAGTGACATGGGCAGAGAGCTGAGCCACGCCGAGGTCGTCGACCTCCTGGGTGCGTACGCGCTCGACGCTCTGGAGCCGGCGGAGCTGCAGGTCGTTGACCGCCACGTCCAGGGGTGCCGCACGTGCCTGGCCGAGGTCGCTGAGCACCGGGAGGTGGCCGGGCTGCTGACGCCCGGCTGGGGCAAGCCGCCGCCTGGGCTCTGGGACAAGATCGCCGCCGCCCTGGAGGAGTCGCCGCCCCCCCTGGACCTGGCCCCGGTCATCGCCATGAAGCCGGCGTCGTCGCGGGTTCTCGGCGGTGCCGACCGGGCTCGGCGCGGCCTGGCCATCGGCATCGCGGCCATGGTGGGCATTGCCGCCGTGGCCATGGTCGGGTTCCTCGGGATCCAAGTCGGCGACGACCGGAGCCGGGTCGATCGGAACACCGTCAGCGCCTCCGCCGAGCTGGAGCGGTCGGCCAACGCCGCGCTAGCCGACCCGAGCGCGCAGAAGGTGGACCTCGTGTCGACCGATGGTTCGCGCCTCGTGCAAGCCGTCGTGCTCCGCGACGGCACCGGCTACCTCGTCAACCCAGACCTGCCGACGTTGTCGGTGGACCGGACCTACCAGCTGTGGGCCGTGGTCGGGGCGGCGAAGATCTCCGTCGGCGTCCTCGGAAACGAGCCCAAGATCGTCCCGTTCAAGATGAACGGCAACGTGTCGGCCCTCGCCATCACCGAGGAGGTTGCCGGCGGCGTGGTCGCCAGCCGGGCCACCCCCGTCGTCTCCGGGGCGCTCCAGACCGCCTGAGCAGCGGGCGGGTCACCCCGCCCGCTGGAGGTCGCGGAGCTCCCGGTACCCGATGAAGTCGGCGCCGGCCCGGTGGGCCAGGGCCCGCAGGGTGGTGTGGCCGGTCACCAGGTCGTGGTCGTCGACCCGGCCAGCCCAGTCGGGGGCCAGCGCCCGGAGTTCGAGGGTGTCGACGGCAGGGCGGATGTGCAGCTCGGTGACCCCCGGGGGGAGCTCCATCAGGGCTCGTTCGATGGCCCGGCGGCTGCCGGCGCGTCGGACATGGACGAGGTGGTCGGGGAACACCACGCCCTCCTCGGCGGCGAGGCGCCGGAACGGAAACCCGACCGAACGCTCGGTGGACGCCGCGCCCAGGCGGAGAGGGAGGGTGAAATCGACCGCCAGCTCGAGGTAGACGTCGAAGAACTCCGGCCGCAGCTCGAGGGCGGCCATGTGGGAGTCCAGGTGGCTGACGTCGAAACCCCAGTAGATCGCCCGTTCGACCTGGGCCCGGCACTCGCGGCGCACCTCGTCGAGGTCGGCGTGGTCCCAGAGGTCGGCGGTCGTGCGCGGGAACCCACCGTCGCCGTCGAGCAGCGACGGTGCGCGGGTGATCGGCGCCCACCGGTAGAGGTCGTGCTGGGCGTTCAGGGTGAGGTGCACCCCGACGTCTTCGCCCCGATAGCGGGCCGCGGCGTCGCGCGCCCACGGGCAGGGCACCATGATGCTTCCGCTGGTGCCGGCGCCCTCGCGAAGCGCCTCGTACACGCCGAGGTTGGCGGCGTGGCAGGACCCCAGGTCGTCGCAGTTGACGATGAGCAACCGCGAACCCGCCGGGCGGCCGAGACGTTCGACGAGCGAGGTCACGCCCGCACGGTAGTGGGACCGGGGGAAGGGGGGGGGGCAGCCAGTTCCGGTAGGGGGGGGTTCGAACCGGTAGACCCTGCCTCTCCCGGAGGTGGGGAGGGGGGG
>JBPCLE010000042.1:0-2772 GCA_051003575.1 Acidimicrobiales bacterium
TGGGCGACGTACATCCACAGCCCGGTGATGGTGAGGGAGGCCGACGCGAAGGTGCTGTAGAAGTTCTCGAACACCGCGGCAACGTAGCGGAGAGCGTCCCCGTACGCTGGGGGGCGCCGTGTTCAGAACAAGTGGCGCTCACCAATGCGGTCGGAGGCCCAGGATCAGCTGGGATAATGCAACTTGGGGGCTATCAACCCTGCGCACCGACGGGCGGGCTCGCGCCTGCAGTTCCGTGCTGTTCTCGGCGTGTACCAGCTGGCACAAAGAGCGGCGCAGTCGTCTACATGTACATACCAGGGTTGTACACTCAGATCCGTGAGCCAGGCCGCGTCCGACCGTCCAGGGCGGATCAACATGCGGGTCAGCGAACGTCAGGAACGGGAGCTGCGCGCCGCTGCGGAGCTGACCGGCGAGACCCTCACCGGGTTCGTGCTCGCCGCCGCCACCGAACGAGCCCAAGACGTGATCGAACGTGCCGAGCGCATCAACGTGAGCGCCGATGCCTTCGAGCGATTCGTCGCCGCGCTCGACGGGCCCGTGGAGGAGATGCCGACGCTTCGCCGCTACGCGAGGAAACGAAGCCCCATTCCCCAACGGTGATCGCCGAGCCGCTCGGCGCCGTCGCTGCGCTCTCCGACACCCACCAGCTCGATCAGTTCGACTCCGACGTCGCCGAACTCGACCACTGGCTACGACGCTCGGCGCGGGTGGCCGCCGCCGCAGGGACCGCGGCGACCTACCTGTTGTGCCGGGGGCCCGTGGTCGTCGGCTACTACGCCTTGGCGATGAACTCCATCGGGCACGAACGAGCGCCGTCACGCCTCCGCCGGGGGATGCCCGACCCGGTCCCAGTCGTGCTACTCGCACGCCTCGCCATCGACCGCTCCGAACAAGGCCAGCACCTCGGGGGCCACCTCCTGGTCGACGCGCTGCGGCGATGCGTCCGAGGGGGCCACGAGTTCGGCGCCCGGGCGGTGGTCGTCGACGTCATCAGCGGGGAGGCCGCCGAGTTCTACCGCCACTTCGACTTCCACGACCTCGACGAACGACGCCTGTGGCGGCGCCTCACCGATGTCGAGCGCGCCCTTGGCCGCTGACGACTTAGCCCGGGTAGGAGTTCCTCGACGCGGGCGGCCATTTCAAGTGCACCGCGTCATCCGGTGACTAGCGAGTAGTTGGCCCCCACACGGGAACGTCCTTCATGAAACCGTCTCCCCTCCTTGCCGACGCCTTTCGCCGATGTTCGCGGAGTCCGACCCGAGCACCAACCCTTGTCAAGGTGTTTCCGTGCCCATGGGCGCGAGTGGCGACGGCGCCGGCCGTAGGCTGGGGGCGCCGATGAGGAAGCAGCTGCTGCTCGCACGCATGGTGGAGGCCGAACGGCGCGTCGCCGGCCTCGAGCGCCGGCTGGCCCTGGCCACCGCCGAGTCGGCCCGGCTCCAGGCCGCGATCGAGGCCCTGCCGCACGCAGTCGTGGTCTGTGACGCCGCCGGGGGCATCATCCTGCGCAACCGCCGCGGCCACGACGTCGACGGCGGCCATCAGGTCGCCGTCCTGGTGGAGCGGGCGGTCGAGGAGGTCGTGGCCGCCAGCGGCGGCGCCCGGCCCGTCACCCGCACCCTGGAGCTTCACGGTCCGCCGCCGCGCACGCTGGAGGTGACCGGCACCCCGATGGGCGGCGGCGACGGCCCGCTGGGCACCGTCGTGCTCGTCGACGACGTGTCCGAGCTGCGCCGGCTCGAGGCGGTCCGCCGTGACTTCATCGCCAACGTCAGCCACGAGCTGCGCACGCCGGTCGGGGCCATGGGCGTTCTGGCCGAGACGCTGGCCGACGAGCCGGATCCCGTTGTGATGCGGCGGCTGGCCGGCCGTATCAGCACGGAGGCCGAGCGCGCCGGCCGGCTCATCGAGGGACTGCTCGACCTGTCGCGCATCGAGGCGGGCGGCGCCGGCGGCGAGCAGGCGCTGGATGCCGGCGCGGTCGTCGCCAGCGCCGTCGAGCGGGTGGAGCCGCTCTCCTCCCAGCTCGGCGTGGCCCTCGTCGTCCGCCCCGCACCCACCGGCCTCACCCTCACGGGCGACGAGCGCCAGCTCGTGTCCGCGGTGGTGAACCTCCTGGAGAACGCGGTGAAGTACAGCGACGAGCGCTCCGCGGTGGAGGTGGGCGCCGAGGTGTGCGGCGCCTGGGTCAACGTGGTCGTACGCGACCGGGGCATCGGCATCCCGGCCAAGGACCTCGAGCGCATCTTCGAGCGCTTCTACCGGGTCGACCGCGCCCGCAGCCGTGATACCGGCGGCACCGGCCTCGGGCTGTCGATCGTGCGCCACGTGGCCACCAACCACGGGGGCGACGTGCTGGTGGAGTCCCAGGAGGGCCTAGGGTCGACGTTCACCCTCCGGTTGCCGGCCGGGTAGGACAGGAGCCCATGCCCGAGACCCGCAAGGTGTTCCACGAAGAGCTCGACCAGCTCCACACCGACGCGGTGCGGCTGGCGGCGCTGGCGTCGGAGGCCATCCAGGCCGGCACCGGTTGCCTGCTCGACCTCGACCTGGCCGCGGCCAAAACGGTGATCGCCGCCGACAAAGACCTCGACGCGCTCACCCACTCCATCGAGGAGCGCACGTACCTGCTCCTGGCCCGTCAGCAGCCCATGGCCGTCGACCTGCGGATGCTGGTCACCACCCTGCGGATCATCCACGAGCTGGAGCGCATCGGCGACCTCATGGTCAACGTGGCCAAGGGCGCCCGCCGGCTCTACCCCGGCCCGC
>JBPCLE010000043.1:0-10173 GCA_051003575.1 Acidimicrobiales bacterium
GCGCGGAGGGGGACTAGGGGTTTTGGGGGGGGTGGCGACCATGGGGGGGGAGGGGCGCTGCGCAGCGCCGCCATCATCTCGCGGTTGCGGATCGGGTGCGGCGCGGTGACGTGCACCGTCCCCGCGAGGTCGTCGCGATCGCGGATGGACTGCACGGCACGTAGGAAGTCGTCGACGTGGATCCAGCTGATCCACTGCATGCCCGCGCTGATGCGCCCGCCGAGGCCGAGCCTGGTGAGCTGAACGAGGCGGTCGAGGGCCGGGGTGCGCCGATCGAGGACGATCCCGGTGCGCATGACGACCAGCCGATCGGCGGCTGCGCCGTGGACCGCGTGCTCCCACGGCCGGGCGACGCCGGCCATCTGCGGCGGCCCGTCGGCGACCGGATGCCGCTCGTCGACGAGGCCCTCGCCGGCGTCGCCGTAGATGGCGAGCGTGCTCATCTGCAGCCAGAGCGCCGGAGGAGTGTCGACCCGCGACGCCGCCTCGACCAACGCCTTCGCGGGGTCCACCCGTGAGCGCCTCAGGAGCTCGATGTTCTTCGCAGTCGGCCGGCGGTCGACCAGCTCGCCGGCCAGATTGACTACGATCGCCCCTGCGAGCTCGTCCGCCCACGGGCCCGCGGTCCGGCCGTCCCATCGAACCTGCCGGTGAGCGATGTCGGCCCGCGGTGACCGCGTCAGGATCGTCACCTCGTCGCCGCGACCGGCGAAGTCGTCGGCCAGGTGCCGCCCGACCGATCCGGTGCCGCCGGCGATGACGACCTTCACGCCAGCACCTTGGTGCACGCCGGCCCGTGCACGTCCACCGCGGTCCAGGTGACAGCGACGTCGCGCATCAGATAGGAGGGCGCCGGCCGGGCGGTCGTGAAGCCGGCAAGGAACGCGGAGTCGAGCTGGTCGATCTCGACCCGCTGGGCGCGCCGATGCTCGGGCTCCATGCGTGCCGCGAGCATGCCGCGGTGGTCGGGCGAGAGCCCCAGGGTGGCGCTCAGGCAGGTGCCGCCGATCGGCTCGCACGGCACCGCCGCCGTGGTCGGCGTGATCGTCGCCCGGACCACGGTGCCGCCCTCGCTCACATGGGGGCGCACGCCGGCCGGGAGACGCCGCGCCGCTTCCTCGGGGTCGACCACGGCGTTGACCAGGAGTCGCCGCCGGATGGTGCCCCTGATCGCTCGACCGCTGCCGGCCTCATGTTCGCTCATGACTGATACGCTACCATTTGTTCACGTATTGGAAGCAAGCGGATAGAGGGGAGCGGCATGGGCAGCGAGTACCGCCTCGACGACCTCGCACGACGAGCCGGGGTGGCTTCGACCACCGTGCGCCTCTACCAGACCAAAGGCCTGGTCGCGCCGCCACGGCTCGAGGGGCGAACGGGCTGGTACGACGACTCGCATCTGAGCCGCCTCCGGCTCATCGCACGGCTGCAGGGTGGCGGGTACTCGCTAGCCGGGATCGCCAACCTGCTGGAGCAGTGGGAGCAGGGTCGGAGCCTCGACGCTGTCATCGGGGTCGAGGCCGAGCTCGACGCCCTCGTCGGTGAGGTGCACGCCGTGGTCATGGAGCCGGCGGATGTGCTCGGCCGGTTCCCCGACGGGTCGATGACGCCCGCCCTGGTGCAGCGGGCCGCGTCCCTGGGGCTGGTGCAGGTCACCGACGACGGCCGGCTCCGCGTCACTGACCGACGGTTCCTTGAGACGGGCTCCGTCTTGGCCCACCTGGGCATCCCCGCCGGCGTGATCCTCGACGAGTGGGAGGCGCTAGTCGCCCACACCGACGATGTCGCCGCCCGCTTCATCGCGTTGTTCGAGGCCCATCTCGCACCGGCCGACTGGCATCGCGGCCTCGACGCCGACGAGGCGCGCGAGCTGGCCCGGACCATGGCTCGACTCCAGGCCACGGCCCGCACGGTCCTCGCCGCCGCACTCGACGCCAGCGTCGCCCACCTCGGCCGTGAACGCCTCGGCGGGTTGATCGAGCGATGAGAAGCCAAGCTGGCGTCCCGGCCCACGTCCCGCCCCGATGACCGTTCGTTTCGACCACACCACCCGCATCGAGGCGCCGGCGGAGGTCGTCTTCGACCTTGCGCTCGACATCGATGCGCATCGGGCCTCGATGTCGGCGTCGGATGAGCGAGCGGTCGCGGGCGTCACCTCCGGACGCATCGGCCTCGGTGAGACGGTGACGTGGCGTGCCACCCATTTCCACATCCCGTTCACGATGACGAGCCGGGTCACCGAACTGGAGCGCCCGGAGCGCTTCGTCGACGAGCAGGTCCGTGGCCCGTTCCGAGCGTTCCATCACGAGCACGTCTTCGAGGCGCACGACGGCGAGACGCGGATGGTCGATCGCATCCGTTTCGACGCGCCCGCCGGCGTCGTCGGTCGGCTCGTCGAACGCGCCGTGCTGGCGTCGTACCTGCAGAAGCTCATCGCCGTCCGCGCCGAGTACCTCAAGGCCGAGGCGGAGCGCCGCCACCGGGCCTGAAACGAGCCCCGCCAGCGCGTTCGTTACAGAATCGTTGCGTTCTCCGATCGGAACGCGCGTATGTCAGGGGGGTCCCGCGGCGCGCTCAGGGTGATCCCCATACCGTCGCATCAGCACGCCGAGAAGGCTGGCGGTATGGAGCACACCGTCACGAATCGTCGAAGACTGTCCAAGAAGCAATGGGTCGCTTCCGCCTTGTTCGCCGTCACGCTCGTGGCGCCGGCCGCCGCGTATGTCGGCATCTCCGGCGTGGCCGGCGCCAGCCACGGGCGGTTCGCTAACTTCGAACCGCGGACCGCCGTCGACCGGGACCGGAGGCCAGGCGCCGTCGTCACGTTCACTTCTGCAACCAGCTGCCGGTACAGGCGGGGGCGACCATCGTGCACTTCCACGGTATCGAGGCGATCGCGACGATGGACGGGAGCAACATCGCCCAGCTCCCGGTGCAGCGGGGCCAGTGCTTCGACTACAGCGTGAAGCCGCTGCGGGCGGCGACGTACTGGTAACCACACCCACCTCAACAGCAACGTCCAGATCGAGCACGGCCTGGCCGGCACGCTGGTGGTCTCCGATCCCGCGGAGGACGCCAGGCTCGGCCTGCTCGACGACCGGAACCAGATCGCCCCCGAGTTGCCCACGACCCCGAGGCCCGGGCCAAGATGCTCCTCGACGGGCGGGAGGGCAACCTCATGCTGGTCAACGGTAAGCAGGGCGGCATCCTCGACGCGCGCGCCGGCGAGTCCCTGCGCATCCGGCTGGTGAACGCGGCCAACGCCCGGTTCATGCGGCTGTCTTCGTGGCCCAGGAGCCGGGCAAGCCGTTCCCGAAGGTCACCCCGGAGGACGCCCAGGACGTGAGCGTCGGTGAGACCCGGGTGTGGGAGGTCACCAACCTGACCGGGTCCGACCATCCCTTCCAGCCCACGGCTTCTTCTTCCAGCCCCTCGAGGTGGAGTGCGTCGACACGGCGAACCCGGCCAACAACCGGATCGTGCCCTTCAACACCAGGGAGTGGAAGGACACCATCCGCCTGCCGGCCCGTCCCGGCGCCGGCGGGGGCGTGACGAAGACGATCCTGCGGGCGGCCACCGTGTTTAGCGACGTGGGCCGGGAGGGCCAGATCTACGCCTCCGGCAAGACACCGTCGCCCGGGCGGTCGGGCGGCTGGCTCTTCCACTGCCACATCTTCGAGCACGCCGACAACGGCATGATGTCGTTCATCGAGATCAAGTAGCCCATTCCCATCGACTGGCGCCGCCGCGCCGATCGCGGCGGCGTCAGTCGATGTCGAGCAGTTGGATCTTCAGCGCCGGCCACACACCTTCGACCGCGTCGACCGCCTCGACCTGGATCTCCTGCCCGATGCGAAGTTCGGCCGGCGCCGGGTCCTGTGCCCCGCTCCGGGGGCCGCTCGGGCCCCAGCGGGTCTGGCTGTCGATCAGGACCCGCCGCTCGTGGGCCTCGGCCTTGAGCACGGGCGTCCAGACGATCGTGACCGCGACCACGACGGTTCCCGTGCCGGCGTCGACCGAGGCGACCGCACCCTGGAACGAGGTCGTGGCCACCGGGGCGGGCGGCAGGCCCGGTGGCAGGCCGCCGGCCGCCACCTGCACCGGCTGGGCCCGGCCGCACGCCACCAGCGTCGCCGCGAGGAGGCCACCGACGAGGAGCCGCCTGTACCTGGCTTGTGCGACGTCGGGCATGTCTTACCTCTCAGTAGGTAACCTCCACTACCCGCTCGTTGTTCCGACTACGCACCGAGGCCCGACGTTTCCCGGGCCCGGAGGGCCTGGCGCAGCTTGAGCTGGCCCCGCAGGTGCATGGCCCCGCCGGCGTAGACCCGGGCGGCGAGGCGCATGGCGCCCAGGATCGACACCACGACGATGGCCACGCTCACCAGGACGGCCCACAGCTCGATCTCGCCGGCCGAGATGCGTATGGGCAGGACCATGGGCGCCGAGAAGGGGACGAACGTGGCCACCTGGGCCACCGGCCCCCCCGGGTCGCCGCCGGCGGTGACGGCGGCGAAGAACGAGCCCATGGTGAGGAAGGTGAGCGGCGTGGTGGTGCTCTGGAGCTCCTCGGCCCGGCTGGCGATGGCCCCGGCCACCGCGAACAGGCCGCTGTAGAGGGCGAAGCCGAGCACGAACCACCCGATGACCTGGGCGGCGACAGCCGGCGTCTCGGGCGGGAGGTCGAAACTGCCCGTGACCACGGCGGCGAGCAGGCCCACGAGCACGAAGCCGACGAGCTGGGCCAGGCCGACCACCCCGATGCCGAGGACCTTGCCGGCCAGGAGCTGGTTGGGTGGCACCTTGGCCAGGAGGACCTCCACGACCCTCGACGCCTTCTCCTCGACCACCCCGCTCGACACCCAGTACCCGAACGCGAGCAGTTGGCCGTACAGGAGGATGGTGCCGAAGAACACCAGGCCCTTCTTGGTGTTGTTCTCCTCCGACTCGGGGTCGAGGGCCCGCACGGTCAGGGGCGCCGGCGCCAGGATCGGCGTCGCGGCCTCGCCCCCGATGCCGGCGGCGGCCAGCGCCGCGGCCGTGACCACCCGGCGGTTGGCCTCCGCCACGATGACGCCGAGACGGCCGCGCAGGTCCTCCTGGACGGTGACCTCCCCGTCGCCCAGCGCGGCGTCGAGGTCGCCGGCCTCGACCAGGCGCCGTCCCTCGTCCCCGCCGGCCAGGCGGCGGACGTCGACCTCCACGCCGTCGTCGAGCGCGGCGACGTCGGCCAGGCGCTCGGCCAGGGCCTCGGCGCCGGCGCCGTAGACCCCGACGTCGTAGATCGTCGGCCCGTCGTCGCCCAGCACCCCGGGCAGGATGGCGACGGCCAGGATGAAGGCCAGGCTCAAGCCGGCAGAGATGCGGAACGCCTTCGACCGGACGCGCTCGCGGATCTCCCGGCCGGCGACCAGGCGGACGACCTCGAACCTGGTCATGATGCGACGACCTCCCGGAACAGCTCGGTGAGCGAGGGCGCCTCGCGTCGGAACGACCGGACCCGGCCGGCGCGCCGGGCCGCGTCGAGCACCGCCTGGTCGTCGCCGCCGGCGGCCAGCTCGAGCACCACCTCGTCGCCGAACCGGCCGAGCACCCTCGCATCGGCCAGGCCGTCGGCCCATGCCGTGCCGCCGTCCTCGAGCGCCACCTTGAGCTGGTCGCCGCCGCGGCGCCGGCGCACCTCGCCGACCGGGCCCGTGGCCACCACCCGGCCCTGGTCGACGATCGTCACCTCGTCGCTGAGCCGCTCGACCAGCTCCAACTGGTGGCTCGAGTACACGACCGCCGTCCCCTGGTGGACCTGGGCCTGGAGCACGCCAGCCAGGTTGTCGACGCCCACGGGGTCGAGCCCGCTGAACGGCTCGTCGAGGACGAGCAGCTCCGGTGCGGTCACCAGGGCGGCGGCGAGCTGGCACCGCTGCTGGTTGCCGAGCGACAGCCGCTCGACCGGCTCGTGGCTGCGGTCGGCGATGCCCATCGACTCCAGGATGGCCGCCGCCGCCGTCCGCGCCTCGCCGGCTGCCATGCCCGAGAGCCGGGCGAAGTACACGATCTGGTCGAGCGCCGTCATCTTCGGGTACAGCCCCCGCTCCTCGGGCATGTAGCCGAATCCCCGCCGGTCCGCGGCGGTGGCCGCCCGGCCCTTCCAGCGCACCTCGCCGGCATCAGGCCGGGCCAGGCCCAGGGTGATGCGCATGGTGGTGGTCTTGCCGGCGCCGTTGCGACCCACGAACCCGTGGATCCGGCCGGCGCCGACCGACATCGACAGCGCGTCGAGGGCGACGACGTCGCCGTAGCGCTTGGAGAGTGCGACGAGCTCGAGCATGAGCCCATCCTTCCCGCTCAGCAGGCTGCGTACAGCGAGGGGTAGGGGCTCATGGTCAGCCCGCTCCCCGGGTGCATCTCGAAATGGAGGTGCGGCGACGTGGTGACCGCGTCGCCGGTGTTGCCGACGTAGCCGATCACTGCGCCGGCACCGACGTAGCCGTTCCGGCCGTAGCGGTCGAGGTGGGCGCCGTAGTAGCGGATGCCGTCGTCGCCGTAGAACTGGAACGCGTTGCCGCCGGAGGGGTTGGGGGCCCACGCCACCAGCCCCGCCACCGGGGCCACGACGGGCGTGCCGCGAGCGGCGAACAGGTCGACGCCGGCATGCGCCGTGCTGTCAGGCCGCACGTACCCGAAGTCGTTCACGAACGAGGCGCCGGGCACCGGGCAGCGGATGCCCATGGCCACCGCCTTGGCCACCGGCAAGGGGCCGGACGTGGCGAGGGTCTGGCCCTCGTAGATGGCGTTGGGGTCGCCGATCCCGTTCAGCCCGGCCAGGTAGGCGGTGGACAGCCCGTTGCGGGCGGCGATGCCGCTGAGCGTCTCACCGCTGCGCACCGTGTGCTTCGCCGGCTCGTTGGTGCTGAGGATCTGCCCGGGGTAGATGCGGTCCGGATCGGCAATGCCATTGAGAGCGGCTAGGCGGGACGTGCTCACGCCCGCCCGGGCGGCGATCACGCCGAGGCTGTCGCCTTCCTCGACGACGTAGGTTTCAGCGGCGACGGCCGCCGGCCACCAGATGGCGACGGCCGCCAGGGCGGCGATGCTGGCGGCGACGGCGAGGGCGCGGACCTGCATTGGCTGTTCGTTCCTGTTCTCCCCCTTCGCCGCTGGTCACTTTAGCCACACCAGCAACAGGAGCAACAGGGCGTGGCGCTGACCGCCCCTCGGTTCAGGCGCCGCGGCGGGCGGCGAGGGGCTCGAGCTGGGGGACCAGGTCGAGCATCTTCTCGTCGAAGGGCAGCAGGCGGCCCGTCGGCATGGAGATGGCGTGCTTGGGCGCCAGCTGGGTCACGAAATCGACGTCGTGGCTCACCAGGATCACCGTGCCCTTGAAGTGCTGGAGGGCGGCCAGCACCGCCTCCCGTGAGGAAGGATCGAGGTTGTTGGTGGGCTCGTCGAGGAGCAGGACGTTGGCCCGGCCGCCCACCAGCCGGGCGAGGGACAGCTTGGTCTTCTCGCCACCGGAGAGGGTGGCCGCCTCCTGGTCGGCGACGTCGCCCACGAGCCCGAAGTGGGCCAGGATCGACCGCAGCTCCGCCGCGCTCTGGCCGGGAGAGGATGCCTCCTGCATGATGTCGAGCACGCTGAAACCGGGCCGGATGTCCTCGTGCTCCTGGGCGTAGAAGCCGAGGGTGACGTTGGTGCCCAGCCGCACGGCGCCGGCGTCGGGCGCGTACAGGCCGGCGAGGCAGCGAAGGAGCGTGGTCTTGCCGGCGCCGTTCACCCCGACGACGAGGAAGACCTCACCCCGGCTGACGGTGAACTCGACTTCGTTGACCACCACGTCGGCGCCGAAGGACTTGACCAGGCCCTCGACCCGCAGGACGACGTCGCCGGCGCGGACCGGGTCGGGGAAGCGCACCCTGAGCTGGCGCCGGCGGACCGGCGGGAGCTTGGTGGCCTGCTCGTCGACGATGCGACCGATGCGCTGCTCGAGGTTGCGGCGCTTGCGCGCCGCGGTGGCATTGCCCTGGCGGAACTTGTCGGCCGTGGCCTTGAGCCGGTCGATCTCCCGTTGGGCGTTGGTGGCCTCCCGGGTGAGCGACGCCTCACGCTCGGCCCGCTTCTTGAGGAATACGCTGTAGGTGCCCCGGTACTGCTCCATGCGGCCCTGCTCCAGGGCGAGGACCCGGTCGATGGACTCGCTCATCAGCTCGATGTCGTGGCTGACGACCAGGACGGCACTGGGCGAGGTGCGCAGGAAGTCCATCACGAAGAGCTTGGCCTTGGCGTCGAGGTGGTTGGTGGGCTCGTCGAGGATGAGCAGGTCGCCGCCGGCCAGGAGGAGGCGGGCCAGCTCCAGTCGCCGGCGCTGGCCGCCCGAGAGCGCACCCACCGGCAGGAGGAGCGCCTCGTCGTCGAGGTCGAGGCCCCGGGCGATGTTCTCGGCGGTCCGCTCGAGGTCGTAGCCACCCGCCAGGCGGAACGTCTCCTCCAGCTCGGTGTAGTGGTGGATGGCGGCGTCGAGGGCGTCGGGGTCCTTGGAGATCGTCGCCTTCTCGATGCCGTTCGAGGCCTCGTGGACCTGCTCGTGGAGGGCGTGCAGTCGGCTGCCGGCCAGCAGGTGGTCGAAGGCCAGCAGGTCGCTGACCTCGATGTGGGGCGCGGTCTCCTGGGCCAGCCAGCCCCACGTATCGGGCAGGCGGACCTCGCCGGCCGTAGGCGCGAGGTCGCCGGCCAGGGTCTTGAGCAGCGTGGTCTTGCCGGCGCCGTTCGGGCCGACCAGTGCCACCTTCTCGCCCTCGCCGATGCGGAACGTGGCGTCGTCGAGCAGAACACGGGCGCCGATCTCGATATGGAGTGAGGAGGCCTGGAGCGTCATGGGGGAGGGGGATGGCCTTTCGTTCACTCAGTCCGGACATCCCGACCGCGGCCGGTCACCATTCTAGGCCAGGTGCGGCGCTACGCCGGTCGGCGGTCGATCTCGCGGGTGCAGAAGGCGCAGACGATGGCGCCGACGGGCACGTTGCTCAGGCACCAGTTGCATTCCTTGGTGGTCGACTCCACCTCGGGCCCGGTCTTGCGGTGGGCCATGAGGAGGTTGACGGGCTTGATCACGAAGAAGAACACGGCGCCGGCGACGAGCAGGAACGATATGAGGGCGTTGATGACGAGGCCGTACTTGAAGTCGCTGCCGCTGATCGTGAACATCCGGTCGCTGAAGTTGGCCTCGCCGGGGATGGCGATGAGCGGCGTGAGCAGGTTCTCCACCACCGACGACACCACCGTCCCGAACGCGGAGCCGATCACCACCGCAATGGCCAGGTCGACGACGTTCCCCCGAAGGATGAAGGCCTTGAAGTCCTTGAGCACCTGACCTCCGTAGGATCTGCCCATGCGAGTCCGCGTGGGTTCACTGGAAGCCTTGCAGGCGGAGGGTCGGCTGCTGGCCAAGGCCGGCGGCCATGGCGTGTGCGTGTTCTGGCACGACGGCCGGGCCTACGCCCTCGACGACCGGTGCCCGCACATGGGCTTCCCGCTCCACCGGGGATCGCTTGAGGCCGGGCTCGTCACCTGCCACTTGCACCACGCCCGCTTCGACCTGGCGTCGGGCGGCACGCTCGACCCCTTCGCGGACGACGCCCGTGCCTTCCCGGTAGAGATCGAAGGCGACGACGTCTACCTGGTGGTGGCGCCGCCGGACAACCGGGTCGACCTGCTGCGCCGGCGGCTGTCCGAGGGCCTGGAGGGGGGCCTGACCCTGGTGACGGCCAAGGCCGTGCTGGGGTTGCTGGAGGCCGGCGAGCCGCCGGCGGGGATCGTGCGGGTGGGTGTGGAGTTCGGCACCGCCAACCGGGCCCAGGGGTGGGGCTCGGGGCTGACCGTGCTGGTGGCCATGGCCAACCTGTTGCCCTGGCTCGACGAGGCCGACCACCCGCTGGCGCTGGTGCACGGGCTGGCGTTCGTGGCCCGCGACACGGCGAACCGCCCGCCCCGGTTCCCGCTGGCGCCGATGGGCGCCGGCACTGCAGCCCCCGTAGATACGGCACGCCTGGCCGACTGGTACCGCCGGTTCATCGAGACGCGCTCGGGCGACGCCGCCGAGCGCACGCTGGTGACGGCACTGGCGGCCGGGGGGGGGGGGGGCGGAGGGGGGGGGAGGGGGAGGGGGGGGGGGGGCGCAAA
>JBPCLE010000044.1:0-16341 GCA_051003575.1 Acidimicrobiales bacterium
TCGTGGCCCCGATCTGCACCGGCGACGGCACCAGCGGCCCCCGGGTGCAGCTCGTCTACGCCCGCCCCGCCGGCCACCCCGACCGCTACGACGCCTACGCGGCGTCGTTCCTCGTCTGGGCGGCCCAGGTCGACGCCGGGGTGAAGGAGAGCGCAGAGCAGACCGGCGGCGACCGCCGGATCCGCTTCGTGCACGACGGCTCCTGCACCCCCACGATCAGCCGCCTCGTCCTCACCGCTGAGGCCGGCACCGACTACTACGGCTTCAACAACCAGGTCCGCCAGGCCCACGGCGAGCGCACCGACCGCCGCTACCTGGTGTGGATGGAGGCCACCACGTTCTGCGGCGCCGCCGAGGGCCGGGTCGACGACCGCCCCGACTGGGCCAACGCCAACAACGCGCACTCCTCGCTGGTGGCACGGGTCGACGCCGGGTGCTGGGGCTTCTCCGGCGGGCTGGCCGAGGGCCACGAGCTGTTCCACTCCCTGGGGGCCGTGCAGACCAGCGCCCCCCACGCCACCCCGGGGTTCCACTGCCTCGACGAGATCGACCGGATGTGCGGCATCGACGGCTCCGGCCTGCCCGTGGTGGTGGCGTGCCCGGACGGCAACGAGGACATGTTCGACTGCAACCACGACGACTACTTCCACACCGATCCGCCGGCCGGGAACTACCTGGCCACCCACTGGAACACCGCCGACAGCCGTTTCCTCACCGCGCCGCCGGCGGCGCCGAGCGACGTGGGCGCCGTGTCCACGGAATCGTCGGCCACCGCCGACTGGGCGGCGCAGGCGGCGGGCTCGGAGATCACCGGCTTTCGGGTGCGGGCGATCGTCGACGGGGTGCCCGGCCCGCCGGTAGCCATCCCGGCGGGCACGACGAGCTACACCCCGCCGGCGCTGCCGGCCGGCGCGGGCGTGAGCTTCAGCGTCGCCGGGGTCAACACCTACGGCGTCGGCCGGTGGTCGCCGCCGACGCCGGCGGTCATGCCCGCCGGCGGCGCCCGGTTCCACCCGCTCCCGCCCGCCCGTATCCTCGACACCCGCGCCGGGAACGGGGCGCCCCTCGGCCTCGTGCGCAACGCGGCCACGGTCGACCTCCAGGTCACCGGCCGGGGCGGCGTGCCGGCCGCCGGCGTGGCCGCGGTCGTGCTCAACGTGACCGTCACCGAGCCGCAGGCCGGGGGGTACCTCACCGTCTGGCCGACCGGCGACGCCCAACCCCTGGCCTCCAACCTGAACGTCGACCGCGGCCAGACGGTGGCCAACCTGGTCACGGTCAAGGGCGGGGCCGGCGGCCGGGTGAGCATCTTCAACGGCGCCGGCGCCGGCCACGTCATCGCCGACGTTGCCGGCTGGTACGGGCCGTCCGGGGCGCCAGAGGGCTCGCTCTACCGCGCCCTGGTGCCGGCCCGGCTCCTCGACACCCGGGACGGCAACGGGGCGCCGGTGGGCCGGGTGGCGTCGCCCGCACCGGTCGACCTCCAGGTGGCCGGCCGCGGCGGGGTGCCGGCGGCGGGGGCGTCGGCCGTCGTGCTCAACGTGACCGTGACCGAGCCGTGGGCCGGCGGCTACCTGACGGCGTGGCCGGCGGGCGACGCCCGGCCACTGGCGTCGAACCTGAACTTCACACCCGGCCAGACCGTCCCCAACCTGGTGACGGTGAAGCTCGGCGCCGGCGGCCGGGTCAGCCTCTTCCACAGCGGGCTCACGGCCCATCTGGTGGCCGACGTCGCCGGCTGGTTCGGGGAGGAGGCCGGCGCCCGCTACCACCCCGTCCTCCCGGCCCGCCTTCTCGACACGCGGATCCCGGTGATCCAGATACCCCCCGGGGTCCTCCCGCCGGGCTCCCTCTACCCACCGCCCCACTACCCCAACGTGGTGGCCGCCGGCGGCGCGGTCGACCTGGCGGTCGTCGGCCAGGGCGGCGTCCCTCTCGCCGGGGCCTCGGCGGTCGTCCTCAACGTGACCGCGGTCGATCCGGCTGCCGGCGGCTACCTCACCGTGTGGCCGACGGGCCAGGCCCGCCCGCTGGCCTCGAACCTCAACTTCACCCCGTTGCGCACCGTGCCCAACCTGGTCGTGGCCAAGGTCGGCGCCGGCGGAAAGATCAGTATGTACAACGGCAGCGCGAGCACCGTCCACCTCGTGGTCGACATCGCCGGCTGGTACGGCCCCGGTTAGGCGCCGGCCAGGTACTGGCGGGCCAGGCAGAGGGCGATGATCGACTTGCCGTCGACCAGGTCGCCGGAGGCGATCAGTGTGCCCAGCGAGTCGAGGGCCACCCGCTCGATGGTCATGTGCTGCTCCTCGTGGCCCTGGAAGTCGGTGGCGCAGGGCGTGAGGCCGGTGGCGAGGAACAGGAAGGAGTGCTCGTCGCAGAAGCCCGGTGAGTTGTAGAACTCGGCCAGCTTCACCATGGAAGCGGCCTTCATGCCCACCTCCTCCTCCAGCTCCCGGTGGGCGGTGAGCTCCGGGGGCTCGTCGTGCACGTCGCGCTTGCCGGCGGGGACCTCCAGCAGCTCGGCGTCGATGGCGGCGCGGTACTGGCGGACCAGGACGACCTCACCGTCGACCACGGGCACCACGACCACCGCGCCGGGGTGGTGGACGATGTCACGCTCGAAAATGTTGCCATCGGGGTCGGCGAAGGTGCCCGTGCCGGCCGAGACCAGCGTGCCCTGCCAAACGGTGCGCTCGCCGAGCTTGCGGAAGCCCACGCCTCAGACGGCCGGACAGAAGTTCACAGGTCGGAGGTGTCGAGCTGGAGGAGATGGGGCGCCCGGCCCTCAGCCCGGCTCAGGGCCGCGGCCACGAAGGCCTTGAACAGCGGGTGCGGCCGGTCGGGGCGGCTCTTGAACTCAGGGTGGGCCTGGGTACCGATCCAGAACGGGTGGCCCTCCAGCTCGACGAACTCCACCAGCCGGTCGTCGGGCGAGGTACCGACCGGGCGCAGCCCGCACTCCTCCAGCCGCCGGCGGTACCGGGAGTTGAACTCGTAGCGGTGGCGGTGGCGCTCGTAGACGAGTGCCTCGCCGTAGGCCTCGGCCACCTTGGAACCGGCGACGAGCCGCGCCGGGTACAGGCCCAGGCGCTGGGTGCCCCCGAAATCGACGACCTCGCGCTGCTCGTCCAGGAGGTCGATGACCGGGTGGGGCGAGTCGGGGTCGAACTCCGAGGAGTTGGCGCCGGCCATGCCGCAGGCGTTGCGGGCGAACTCGATGACCATCGTCTGCAGGCCGAGGCAGAGCCCGAGGCAGGGGATGTCGTGCTCCCGGGCGAAGCCGGCGGCGGCGATCTTGCCCTCGATGGCGCGGGGGCCGAAGCCGCCGGGGATCACGATGCCGTCGAGGTCGCGCAGGCGGCTCTCGACCAGCATGCCCTCCACCTCGCCGGCGTCTATGAAGTCGACCTCGACGTGCGCCCCGTTGGCGAACCCGCCGTGTCGCAGGGCCTCGACCACCGAGAGGTAGGCGTCGGGCAGGGAGTACTTCCCGACCAGCCCGATGCGCACGGGCGCGGTCGAGGCCTCGACCCGCTGGACCAGCCGCTCCCACACGGCGAGGTCGGGGGCGCGGCCGTCGAGGTGGAGCAGCTCGCACAGGTAGGTGTCGAGGCCCTCCTCGTGCAGGACGAGGGGGATCTCATAGAGGTTGCGGGCGTCGACGGCGCTGACGACCGCGTTCTCGGGCACGTCGCAGAGCAGGGAGATCTTGCGCTTCACGCCCAGGGCGATGGGCCGGTCGCTGCGGCAGACGATGGTGTCGGGCTGGATTCCCCGCGCCCGCAGTTCGGTGACGGAGTGCTGGGTGGGCTTGGTCTTCTGCTCCCCCGAAGGGCCGAGGAAGGGGACGAGGGTGACGTGGACGTAGGCCACGTTGGTGCGGCCCACGTCGTTGCGGAACTGGCGGATGGCGTCGAGGAAGGGAAGGATCTCGATGTCGCCCACGGTGCCGCCGACCTCGGTGATGACGACGTCGATGTCGTCGGTGGCCAGCCGGCGGATGCGCTCCTTGATCTCGTTGGTGATGTGGGGGATGACCTGGACGGTGTCGCCCAGGTAGTCGCCCCGGCGCTCCTTGGTCAGCACCGAGCTGTAGATCGAGCCCGTGGTGACGCTGGAGTCGCGGTGGAGGTTCTCGTCGATGAACCGCTCGTAGTGCCCCAGGTCGAGGTCGGTCTCGCCCCCGTCCTCGGTGACGAACACCTCCCCGTGCTGGCTGGGGTTCATCGTCCCGGGGTCGACGTTGATGTAGGGATCGAGCTTCTGGAGCGTGACCCGCAGCCCCCGGCTCTTGAGGAGCCGCCCCAGGGACGCGGCCGTCAGGCCCTTTCCGATCGAACTCGCCACCCCGCCCGTTACGAAGATGTGTTTCGCCACGGGAGTTCAGCCTACCGTCGGCGCGTCGGCCGGCGGGCGGACCCCCGTCGCACGGTGCAGGCGCCGGTCGTGTTCGGGCACGATTCCCCTCAACTCCGGGGGTTGACATGCCGAACGCACAGGAGGAGCGTCGACAGAGGGAGGTATCGGCATGGAGGCACACGTATCCGACCGGCTGGTGGTGCACGGCACCCGGGGGGCCAGAGGAGGCGTGATCGTCGAGCTGGTCGACGGCCTCGGGCCCCAGCGGTACCGGGTGCGCTGGGACGACGGCCACGAGAGCACGATCGCCCCCGGCCCCGACGCCGTCGTCGAGCGCGACGGGGCGGTGGAGCTGCGCCGCGAGTGGCAGGCGGCCAGGACGGCCCGCCACGCCCGCACCACGGCCTGGCGCCGCGGCATCACCGCCGGCGTGGGGCGCGAGGCGTCGTTGGCCCAGCACAAGATCGGGGCGCTCGCCGGCGGTTAGAGCCGTTCTCTGACCGCCGTTCCGTGACCGCCGTTCCCTGACGGAAGCCTCAGGGCTCGCCGAGGAGGTGGGCGGCCTTCTCCACGGCCCGGCGAGCCCGGGTGATGCGGCGCTCCTCGGCGGCGGCGCCGGCATCGCCGTCGAGAGCGGCGCGGAGGCGGTCGAGGGCCAGGTCGGCCAGCTCCTCGGCCATCCCCTCCAAACGCTCGCGCATGTGGTCGACGTCGCCTGACTCTCCAGGTGGAGGCACGCCGGTACCCTACGCCCGGTGAACCTCCTGCTGGGCGACTGGGTCGACGGCGAGCGCGACCGGATCGTCGCCACGCTGTGCGAGTGGCTGCGCATCCCGTCGATCTCCGCCCACCCCGAGCGGGCCGGCGACGTGGCCCGCTCGGCCGAGTTCACCGCCGGCCTGCTGGCCGGCGCCGGCCTCGAGCACGCCGAGGTGATCGAGACCGCCGGCCTGCCGTCGGTCTACGCCGACCACCTCCACGCCGGCCCCGACGCCCCGACCGTGCTCGTCTACGGCCACCACGACGTGCAGCCCGTCGACCCGCTGGAGGAGTGGACCTCTCCCCCGTTCGAGCCCGTGCTGGCCGGCGGGGAGCTGCGGGGCCGCGGCGCCATCGACGACAAGGGCCAGACCATGTTCCAGATCGAGGCGGCGCGGGGGCTGCTGGCCGGCGCCGGCCTGCCGGTGAACGTGAAGTTCCTCGTCGAGGGCGAGGAGGAGGTGGGCAGCCCCAACTTCGAGGCCCTCCTGGAGGCCGAGCGGGAGCGGCTGGCCTGCGACGTGGTCGTGGTGTCCGACACCGACATGTGGGCGCCCGACGTGCCGTCGGTGTGCGTGGGCATGCGGGGGCTCATCGCCTACGGGGTGGCGCTGCGGACCGCCCCGACCGACCTGCACTCGGGCCTGTTCGGGGGCGCGGTGCCCAACCCGTCGCACCTCATCGCCCGCATGGTGGCGTCGCTCCACGACGCCGGCCGGCGGGTCACCCTCCCCGGCTTCTACGACGACGTGCGGCCCCTCACCGGTGCCGAGGATGCGTCGATGGCCGCGATCCCGGTCGACGAGGAGGCATGGCGGGCCATGGCCGGCGTGGGCCACCTGGAGGGCGAGGAGGGCCGGAGCCTGCTGGAGCGCATCTGGACCCGCCCGACCTGCGACGTGGTCGGCATCGCCGTGGGCTACGCCGGCGCCGGCGTCAAGACCATCGTGCCGGCCCACGGTCGGTTCACGGTCACCTTCCGCCTGGTGCCCGACCAGGACCCCGACCGGGTGGGCGCCGCCTTCGAGGCGTGGGTCCGCGAGCAGGTACCGGCCGGCGTCGAGGTGGAGGTCACCCGCATGGGCGGGGTGGCGCCGGCGCTCACGCCGGTCGACCATCCGGCGATGGCCGCGCTGTGCCGGGCCGTCGAACGAGTCTGGGGTACGGCGCCATTGTTCACCCGCATCGGCGGCAGCGGCCCCGAGGAGGCGCTCGGGCGGGTGCTGGGCGCCCCGGTGCTGTACCTGGGGGTGGCCCTGCCCGACGACCGCTTCCACGCCCCCAACGAGCGCATGGTCATGGACCAGTTCTGGAAGGGGCTGCTCGCCGCCGGCGAGCTGTTCGGGGAGCTCGGCCGCCGGTGACCACCGATTCTCGGTATGGAAACGTTACGTTTTCGACGCCCTGCGCTCTCCAGAACGGGGGGCGGGGGTGAGCGAGACGGCGCGGGAGTGGATCTCCTTCGAGGATCCCACCGAGGAACGCACGTGGGTGTTCGACGTCACGTTCCTGCTGAGCCGGTGGACCTGCATCTTCGGGGCCGGCTGCCAGGGCGTGCTCACCGGGCCGGCGGCCGAGCTGGTCCAGGGGTGCTGCTCCTACGGGGCTCACTTCACCGACGCCGGCGACGAGGCGCGGGTGGAGGCGGCGGCCCGGTCGCTGACCGCGGCCCAGTGGCAGTTCCGCAAGGACGGGCGCGCCCGGGGGGTGGTGAAGACCAACGCCGAGGGCGAGCGGGTGACGCGCATGGTGGCCGACGCGTGTGTGTTCCTGAACCGCCCGGGCTTCGCCGGCGGGGCGGGCTGCGCCCTGCACCGCGCCGCCCTCGACCGGGGTGAGCGGCCCATGGACCTCAAGCCCGACGTGTGCTGGCAGCTCCCGCTCCGGCGCGAGGAGCGCGACGACGGTGGGGGGCATGTCACCTCCACCATCGTGGAGTGGAAGCGCTCCGACTGGGGCGAGGGCGGCGACGAGTTCCACTGGTGGTGCACCGAGGGCCCGGAGGCCTTTGCCGGCGCCGGCGCCGTCTACCGCACCATGGCCGACGAGCTGATCGGCCTGGTGGGCGACGAGGTGTATGCCCGGCTGGTGGAGTACCTCGACGAGCGGGCGGAAGGGGGCGTACCGCTCCCCCACCCCGCCGTCAGAGGCGGCTAAGAGTCTCGGACCGCCAGGGCTCAGGGCCGATCGTCGCCCTCGTCGCCCGCGTCACCCTCCTCGTCGTCGTCGGCCTCCTCGTAGAGGCACCACGACGCGTGCTCGTCGCCAGGGACGGCGCCGCACTCAGGGCAGGGCTCGACCCTGGGCTCTGTGGTGCGCTTGAGGGCGCGTGCCTCCTCGAAGCGCCGGTGCCGTCCCTTCTTCACGCTGGGTGCTCCCGAACTCGTCCTGCCGACCGTGCTCCGCCACTCTACAGGCGCGGCACCGGGCTAGCGTTGCCGCAATGGCCGAAGGAGAGTTCGACGTCGCCGCGCTGGTCGCCCGGTTCCAGGAGCGGGCCAAGGCGGTACGCAGCCGGGGGGTGCCCCCGCTGGAGGGCGCCGACCGCCGGCGCTTCGTCGAACGGATGCAGCTCGACTACCAGGACTTCGCCATGCTGGGCGACGCCAGCGGGTCACTGGAGGACGGTGTGTTGGTCCTGCGGGTCGACCTTCGGCCGCCGGAGGATGCCGGCGGGGGCTGATCCGTGGCGGCACGGGTCGATGCTGCGCGAGGATCCCAGCAACGGTTCAGCATCGAGCCCCTGACCCCTCGGAGACGGGAATCGGAGGATGGAAACGGTGTACGGTCCTCACGGATCGAGCCACGACGGTCGGCCGGCGGTTGTGAACCCGGGCGAGCTACTGGTCACGGTGTCGGGGGTCGGCCCGGAGTATGAGGTGCGCCTCTTTGGCGAGCTGGACATGGCCACCGCCCCCCAGCTGCGCGATGAGCTGGCCCGTCTCGCCGCCAATGGGGCGACGCGGGTCACGGTCGACCTGGGCGGGCTCGGTTTCATCGACTCCACCGGGCTGACCGTCCTGATCTCCGGCCTGAAACGGCTCCGCGCGCAGGGCGGCGAGCTGGCCCTGCGCGGCCCCACGCCGGGGACCCGCAAGGTGCTGGAGATCACCGGGCTCGCCGAGGTCTTCCCGATCTCCTGAGTGCCGCCTCCCGATGCGACGGGCAAGCCGACGAGCGAACTCCACTCCCGCTGCCGGCCGTGTCGAGTAGGAATGTCCCGTGACCGACGATGACGTGAAGGCCGCGGCCGAGCGCCTGCGCGGGGTGGTCGTCCGCACCCCGCTGGAGCGGAACGAGCGGCTGTCGGAGCGGTTGGGCGCCGACGTGTGGCTCAAGCGGGAGGACCTGCAGCCCGTGCGGTCCTACAAGCTGCGCGGGGCCTACAACTTCATCGCCTCCATGACCGACGAGGAACGGTCTCGCGGCGTGGTCTGCGCCAGCGCCGGCAACCACGGACAGGGTGTCGCGTACACCTGCCGGCGCATCGGCGTGCCCTGCCGCGTGGTGCTGCCCCGCACCACCCCACGCCAGAAGCGGGAGCAGATCGCGGCCCTGGGCGGAGCGGAGACGACGATCGTCGTGGAGGGCCACACCTACGACGACGCCCACGAGTTCGCCACCCTCCTGGCGGCCACCGACGGGTCCGTCCTGGTCCCCCCCTTCGACGACCCCCTGGTGATCGCCGGCCAGGGCACGGTGGCTCTGGAGATCGTCGAGCAACTCGGCCGCCCGCCCGACATGCTGGTGGTGCCCGTGGGCGGGGGCGGGCTGGTGGCCGGCATGGCCGCCGCCGTCGCCGGCCTGGTACCCCGGCCCCGCGTGGTCGGCGTGGAGCCGGCGGGCGCGGCCAGCATGCGGGCCGCCCTCGATGCCGGCGGCCCCGTGACCCTCGACGCCATCGACAGCTTCGTCGACGGCGCCGCCGTCCGCCGGGCCGGCGCCTACACCTTCGAGCTGATCCAGAAGCTCGTCGACGAGGTTCGGACGGTGCCCGAGGGCGGCGTGTGCACCGCCATGCTCCAGCTGTACCAGCGCGACGGCATCATCGCCGAGCCCGCCGGCGCCCTGGCCGTGGCCGCTTTGGCCAACGGGCTGGAGGTGCCCGCAGGGACCACCGTGGTGTGCGTGCTCTCAGGGGGCAACAACGACGTGAGCCGCTACGGCGAGGTGGTGGAGCGGTCCCTGGTCCACGAGGGCCTGAAGCACTACTTCCTCGTCGAGTTCCCCCAGGAGCCGGGTGCCCTCCGGGGCTTCCTCGACCACGTCCTGGGCCCCGGCGACGACATCACCCTCTTCGAGTACGTGAAGAAGAACAACCGGGAGATCGGGCCGGCGCTGGTGGGCATCGAGTTGGCGGAGAAGGACGACCTCGAGCCGCTCCTGGCCCGCATGGACGCCAGCGGCCTCCATATCGAGCCACTCCCTGCCGGGTCGCCCACCTTCCGCTTCCTGGTTTGATTCCGAGCCGGCGGGCCCACCTGGAGTAGCGTGCAACGAGCGGAAAGGGAGACGGGTGGGCCGGGAAACGCGAAAGCTGTGGGCGGCCATGGTGGCCATAGTGGCCCTGTCAGCGTTCGCTGCCGCTCCGAGCGCCGTGGCCCAGACGGCGCTGACGATCACCAGCTCGCCTCCGCCCAACGGCGTCGTCGGAGTTCCCTACGCCCATGCGTTCACGACCAACCCCGTCGACCCCCCGCCCACCTTCGCGGTGACCAGCGGCGCCCTCCCTCCGGGGATCACCATGCCGCCGAGCGGCTTCGTGGCCGGCGCGCCCCTCCAGGCGGGCACGTTCGGGCCGACCACGGTGTGCGCCCCAGCGGGAGGAAGAGGGCAACGGCGGTGACCGGCGAGAGCACTGGTGAGTCTTGGGCGAACGGCTCAGCGGGGCAGGGGGCCCAGGGTGGTCTCGTGACCGGCCTCGACCCAGGCATTGGTGCCGCCTTCGACGTTGAAGGCCTCGATACCGAGGTTCCGGTAATAGTCGGCCGCCCGCTGGCTGCGGGGCCCGGTGCCGCAGATGACGTAGACCGGCCTCTCCTTGGGAACCTCGCCGGTGCGGGCCACGACATCGGCGAGCGGGATCAGTTTGGCCCCGGGGACGTGGGCGGCCTCGTACTCCTCGGGCTGGCGGACGTCGAACAGGGGCACCGGTCCAGCGGCGAGCGCGGCGGCAAGTTCGTCGATGCTGATCAGGGGTGCGGTCACTGGTCCACCATCTCACGATGGTGGACCTGTGAACATTTGGCCGGACCAGCCTTCCGTTGCGTTCCGCACGCAGCTGGCGATGCCGGTCATGAATCGGTCTCCTGGGGCGGAAGCGGGCGGAGGTAGCGGAGGTCGGCGCCGGTGACCGGCCCGATGGCCGCCCCGGCCACCGCGGTGGAGAGAACGACCAGCCGGGCCCGGGCACGAGCACAGCGCCGGCCGCCGGCGTCGGTGACGGTGGCCCGGGCGGTCACCGCCGCGTCGGTGCGATCGTGGATCGTGGCCTCGACGTGGTGGGGCTCGTCGAGGCGGACCGGGCGGTCGAAGGTGGTGGCGGTGGACTGCACGACGGCGAACCGCCCGCCGACGGCGATGGCAGCCCACGCCATGGCCTCGTCGAGGATGGCCAGCAGGACGCCGCCGTGGACGTAGTGCGGCGCTCCGGAGTGTTCGGCCCCGAGGGTGAACTCGGCGAGGACGGCGCCGGCGTCGTCGTCGAGGAAGTACGGGACGCGCAGACCGAGGGGGTTCGACGGCTCGCACACGAAGCAGTTGGTCTCGAACCCCCACCCGGCGTTGGTGAGGGGTTGCAGGGCCACCGGGCCACGTTAGACGGAGGACGCGAAGTCGACGACGAGGGCCCGGTGGTCCGAGAGCGGTAGCTCCCGAGCCGTGGCCGCGGCCACCGCGGGCAGGGATCCGTGGCCAAGCGCGTGGTCGATCTGCATGGACGGCTTACCGGCGGGGAAGGTGGCGACCTTGGCCAACGATCTCCAGCGACTGACAAGGGCCGGCACTTGCCCGGGGAAGTTCAGGTCGCCGAGAAGCACGCAGGGCGGCCCGAGGGCGGCGAGCGCCCGGGTCGCTCGCCGGACCTGGACCAGGTTCCAGCCGGGCACGAACGACCGGTGGGTGGTGGCGACGATCAGGACGCCGGCGGCGGTCTCGACCTCGGCGGCGAGAACCACCCGGGGCTCGTCGGCCAGCATGATGAAGCGGCCCCGGCCGCCGGGGACCCCCACCGGGGCCTTGACCTTGGCCGCGCGCATCCGCACCACGTGCCATGCAAGCACGGGCAGCCTTGACACCAGGCCGACCCCGTACCCCGCATCGACCGACGCGGGGTCGTCGTCATCGGCCGCCGCCCGCCAGGTGGCCCCCGGCTCGCCGACCAGCGCGGGCTCGAACCGCCAGGCGGCCGCGCCAGTGCCCTCGGCGACGAGCCTTGTCTGGTCGACGCCGCCGGAGCGGGGCTGGTTGCGGTCGATCTCCTGGAGGGCCAGCACGTCGGCGTCCAGGGATGCGCACGCCTCCACCAGGCGCTCGGTCGACACCTGCCCGTCGGCCAGCGACCGCCCGTGGAGGACGTTGAAGCTGGCCAGCCGGAGCACTCAGCCGCCGTAGTTGAGGCGGGTATCCTCCATGCGTAGGACCGGCGTGTCCTCGGGCTTCTGGAAGCCGGCATCGGTGACCTCGCCCAGGAACAGGGTGTGGGCCCCGAGGTCGGCGGTGCTGTGGACCCGGCAGTCCAGCCAGGCCACGGCCTGGTCGAGGATCGGGACGCCGCTGGGGGCATCGTGGAAGGGGAAGCCGTTGAGAGTGCCGGCGTCGACCTCCACCGGCTTGGTGAACTTGCGGACGATGGCCCGGTCCTCCCGGTCGACGAGATTCACGGTGAACACCCGGCCCTCGGTGATCAGCTCGTGGGTGAACGCCTCCTTCTCCACGCCGACAGCCACCAGCTTGGGATCCGAGCTGACCTGGCTGACCCAGTTGGCCGTCATCGCGTTGCGCCGCTCGCCAGCCCGGCTGCCGATGACATAGAGGCCCGCTGGCATGGTCCACATCACCCGCCGGCGCAGCTTGTCGTAATCCTCAGGGTCGCGCCCATCGGGAACGGGGCCGACGATTCCGGTGATGATTGGCATTGCGTGGAGGCTACCCGGCGGGGGCGAAGGCATCGATGACCCGGGCCAGATCGAGGTCCTTGGCGGTGACTCCCCCCTCGCTGTGGGTGCTGAGGGCGACCCGTACCCGGTCGTAGCGGATGTCGAGGTCGGGGTGGTGGCCGGCGGCCTCGGCCGCGTAGGACAGCCGGACCACGAAGGCGATGGCGCCGGCGAAGGAGTCGAGGCGGTACTGGCGGATGATCTCGCCGCCGGCGAGCTCCCAGCCGGGCAGGCCGGCGAGCGCAGTGCGGACTTCAGTGTCGGAAAGCGTGGCCATCCCTCGGATCCTTACCCGCTGGAAATAGTTCGCAAAGCTAATTAGTTTGGGAAACCAATGACCGCCGCCACTACCACCACCACTCAAGCCGCCGCCACTCGAGCCGCCGCCACCCAAGCCGAGCTGGCGTCGCGGCTGCGCCTGGCCGTCACCCGGCTGGGCCGGCGCCTGCGCACCCAGATCCCGGGCGGCCTCTCCCCCTCCCAGCTCGCCACCCTGGCCAGCGTCGAGCGGCTCGGGCCGCTCGCCCTGGGTGAGCTGTCCAGCGTCGAGCGGGTGAAGCCGCCCACCATGACCAAGATCGTCGCCTGCCTCGAAGAGCAGGGCCTGGTGAGCCGCACCGTCGACCCGACCGACCGGCGCGTCGCCCGCGTCGAGGCCACGCAGACGGGCGTGGCGTTCCTCACCGAGAGCCGCCACCAGAAGGACGCCTACCTGGCCCAGCGCCTACGCAGCCTCTCCGACGGCGACCGCGCCGTGCTGGAGCAGGCCGCCGCCGTGCTCGAACGCATCCTCGAGGACCAATGAGACAGGAGCTCGACCTGCGGGCCACCGGCGCCCGCACCTTCCGTTCGTTGCGCATCCGCAACTACCGGCTCTTCTTCACCGGCCAGCTCATCTCGGTCACCGGCACGTGGATGCAGACGGTGGCCCAGAGCTGGCTGGTCCTGAGGCTGACCAACAGCGGGGTGGCGCTGGGGATCACGGTCGCCCTCCAGTTCCTGCCCATGCTGCTGTTCGGCATGTGGGGCGGCCTCCTGGCCGACCGCGCCGACAAGCGCAGGCTGCTCATCGCCATGCAGGCCGCCGGCGCGCTGCTGGCCCTCGTCCTCTATGCCCTGGTGGCCACGGCCACGGTGCAGCTCTGGATGGTCTGGGTGCTGGCCTTCGGGCTGGGAATGGTGACGATGGTCGACATGCCGACCCGGCAGGCCTTCGTCATCGAGATGGTGGGCCCCGACGAGGTGCCCAACGCCGTCGGGCTCAACAGCGCCATGTTCAACGCCGGCCGCATCCTCGGCCCCACCGCCGCCGGCATCACCATCGCCACCCTGGGCCTGGCGCCGGTCTTCCTGGCCAACGCATTCTCCTTCCCCCCCGTGATCGCCGGCCTGATGATGATGCGCCCCGACGAGCTGCACCGCCGGACGCCGCCACAGCGCCAGAAGGGCGACATCCGGGCCGGCTTCCTGTACGCCTGGCACGAGCCCACGCTGCGTTCGACGCTGCTGCTCGTCGGCGTGCTGGGGATGTTCGGGTTCAACTTCATCGTCGTGCTGCCGCTCATGGCCAAGTTCACCTTCGACGGCGGCGCCGGCCTCTACAGCGTGCTCACCGCCCTCATGTCGGTGGGGTCGCTGGCCGGCGCCCTCATCTCGGCCAGCCGCTCCAGGCCCACCACCCGGATGCTGGTCGGTGCCGGCGTCGCCTTCTGCGCCCTCATGATCGTCACCGCCGCCGCCCCCACCGCGTGGTTCGCCGGCGTGGTGCTAGTCGGCGTGGGCATGGCCATGATGCTCTTCATGGCCACCGCCAACACCATGCTCCAGCTCAACTCCGATCCGGCCATGCGGGGCCGGGTGATGGCCCTGTACGGGCTGCTCTTCGCCGGCAGCACGCCCGTGGGCGGACCGCTCCTGGGCTGGATCTCCGAGGTTCTGGGCCCCCGTGCGGGTATGGGCCTCGGCGGCGTCCTCAGCCTGGCTGCCGCATTGGCGGCGGCATCGCGGATCCGGGTTCGGCGCCGGCCGGTGCCCATGGCGCCGGCCGACGTGCACGAGGCACCCGACATCGCCGTCGCCTGACCCTGCACGCGCCGCGCACGGACGCGATCGTGAAAAGCTCCCGTTCAGAGGGCCCGGGCCTCGACAAGAAGCACCTCGAAGGGGCCCAGCGTGGTCGCGTCCGCCGGCGGGCCGTAGCGGGTGCGCACCGCCGCCGGCGGGAAACCAAGGAGATCGTCCCAGCGGGCGCCGACGGGCTGAGGCCGGTCGGACGGGTTGCGCAGGCAGGCGACGGCCCGGTCGCGGCGGCGGGACACGAAGCCGTAGACCTCGCCGGCGCCCGGGTCGCCGAGCACCATGCGGCTGTGGGCGAGCAGCGGGGCCTCGAGGCGCTCCCACGCCAGGGCCGCGGCCAGCACCCCCCACTCGGCCTCGGTGAGCGAGTCAGGGGCGACGTAGAGGTCCTGGTGGAGCGTGCCCCGCCCGGCGGCCAGCCAGCAGTGGCGGGCCCAGGCCTCCACATCGTCGCTGCGGTAGGAGGCGGCGGCGGTCTCCACCACGCTGAAGGTGACCAGCCCGGACACCGGGAACGCCGCCGGCCGGTAGGCCTGGAGGCAGGTGTCGATGGAGGTGTCGAAGCGGTCGAGGCGCGACCCTCGATGGCCCTCCGCAGCATCGTCGAGGCCGCCCCGCCAGACGAAATCGACCACCCCGAGCCACCACGCCGACGGATGGGAGCCGATGGTGAAGGCCACGACGCTATCGGGGCGCACGGCCCGGACGGCGCCCACCAGGTCTGCGAACAGGTCGGCCAGGTGGGTGCGGGCGCCGGCGCCGGTCACGTGGCCGTGGTCGGTCTCGGCGCAGGTGAAGGACACGCCGTCGAGCTTCCAGTAGCCCACGCCGGCCTCGGTCCAACGGGTGAGCACGTCGAGGAGGTGGGCGCGGTAGCGCCGGCCGGCGGCGCACAGGAGGTTGGCCCGGCGGTCGACCTCGAAGCCCTGGGCGTGGGCCTCGGCCAGGCGGGCGTCGCGGCGGGCGCCGTAGCCGCCGAAGGCGCTGAGCCACAGGCCGACCCGGTCGCCGAGCGGGGCCAGTCCGGCCGGGAAGCGCGACGGCGCCATCCGGCCCCAGAGGCCGCTGGCGACGTCCCACTCACCCTCCCAGCCGTCGTCGAGGGCGAGGAAGTCCAGGGCCAGACCATGGCGGGCGGCAACGCCGGCGAAGCCGTCGACCTCGGCCCGCACCTCGCCCTCGTCCATCGTCATCGGTGCGCCGAGGTGGTACCAGTTGTTGGACAAGGTGACCAGGCGGGGAGGCACCGGCCGCAGGGTGTCTATGTAGTCCCAGAACTCCTCCAGGCCGCCGGCGCCGAGCACGGTGGCCGGCGTGCGGTACGGCTCGGGGCCGAGGTCGACCGCAACGGGCAGGGCGCAGGAGGCGCCGTCGGGGCGGGCCAGGTTCTCGGCCATGGGGTGCTCGACGCCGGCGAAGAAGCCCGGCCCGAACAGGGGCTGGCCGAGGCCGATCGGGCCGGCGTTGTAGGCCACCGGCTCGCCGGTGGCCGCCGGGCCCTCGATGCCGGAGCCGGCCCAGCGGTCGAGCTCGACGTGGGCCAGCCGGCCCCGGCCAATGATCTCGGCCCGCTTGCGCACCACGCCGGCGTCGGCGTCGGCCTCGACAACCATGCGCACGGTCAGGTCGCCGGCGGGCGAGGTGAGCGTCCAGGCCAGGCGGCCGGCGCCGGCACCCGCCTCGACGGGCGAGGCGATGAGTTCGGCGTCGGTCCAGCGCCGGTCCCCGACGGTGACCGACACCTCGGGGCCGTCGAGGGGGACGCGCCGGCCCCCGATCTCGACGGCGACGGTGCGGGGGCGACCCTCGACCAGCTCGTAGATGCGGGCGCAGCGGCCGGCTTCGACCCTCACAGCTCGTCGAAGAGCCGGAGCTGGTTGCGGGCCCGGCGCAGGTTGTGGCCAGGACCGTCGATGTTGAAGTAGACGTCGCACTGGAGATGGTCGGTGAGGAACCGGGCCGCGGCTTCCAGCGCCATGAGCGGACC
>JBPCLE010000045.1:0-12704 GCA_051003575.1 Acidimicrobiales bacterium
ACCTCACACCGGCCGGCAGCGAGCCGCACGACCTCGAGCTGACTTCCCGCCAGGTCGATCGCGTCGAGGACGCCGCCGTGGTGTTCCTGCTCGGCCGGGGCTTCCAGCCCGCGCTGGAGAAGGCGGCCGGCCGGGCCAAGGGCATGCAGGTCGACATCCTCGACGACCTCGGAGGCCTGCGCTCCGCCCCGCCCGGGGACGACGCACTGGAGATCGACCCCCACGTCTGGCTCGACCCGCGGCTGTTCAAGGCCATCGTGGCCCAGGTGGCCGGCGCGCTCTCGGCGGTCGACCCGGCCAACCGGGCGACGTACGAAGCCAATGCCGCGACCTACGCCCGTGAGCTCGACGACCTCGACGCCGACTTCGTCCAGGGCCTGGCTACGTGCGAGCGGCGGGTGGTCGTGACCTCCCATGCCGCCTTCGGCTACATGACCTCCCGCTACGGGCTGGCCCAGGAGGCCATCGCCGGACTGGAGCCCGAGTCGGAGCCGAGCCCGCAGCGTCTCGCCGACCTGGCCGCCAAGGTGCGGGCGCAGGGGACCACGACCGTCTTCTACGAGACGCTCGTGTCGCCCAAGGTGGCCCAGTCACTGGCCCGGGAGGCGGGGGTGTCCACTGCGGTCCTGGACCCCATCGAAGGGTTGTCCGACGCCGACGCCAAGGCCGGGAAAACCTACGTCTCGGCAATGCGGGAGAACCTGGCCGCCATGCGACTGGCGCTGGGGTGCCGCTGAGCACCGACCCGCAAGCCGGTGGGCGGCCGGATGCGCTCCGGTTGGACGGTGTCGACTTCTCCTACGGACGCTACGGCGTGCTCGACGACGTCAGCCTTCGGGTCGGCGCGGGGGAGTTCGTCGCCCTCGCCGGCCCGAACGGCTCCGGGAAGTCGACCCTGGTGCGCGTCGCCCTCGGCCTCACCCCGCCTGAGAGTGGAGAGGTGCACCTGTTCGGGGAAGCGCCGGACCGGCTGAGGGACCGCTGGCGCGTCGGCTACGTGCCCCAGCGCGCCGTGGTGGTCGACCAGCTCCCGGCCACGGTCGAGGAGCTGGTGGCGTCGGGGTGCGTGGCCCGCCGGGGTTGGGCCCGCCGGCCCCGGCGGGAAGACGGCGGCCGGGTCGACCGGGCGCTCGATGTGGTGGCGCTCGCCGAGCTGCGGCGCACGCCCATCGTCGAGCTCAGCGGCGGCCAGCAGCAGCGGGCTTTCATTGCCCGGGCGCTGGCCTCCGACCCCGAGCTGCTGGTCCTCGACGAGCCGGTGGCCGGCGTCGATGTCGACTCCCAGGCCCGATTCCGCGACGCCCTTGTCACCCGGTGCCGCCAGGATGGCGTGGCCGTGCTCCTGGTGTCCCACGAGCTGGGCGCGGTGGCCGAAGACCTCGACCGCATCGTCCTGCTCCGTGGGGGCGCGGTGGTCTTCGACGGGCCGCCGGCCGACCTCACCGCCGAGGGTGTCAGCCTGGGCGTGCACCACCACGACCTGCCGATGTGGCTCGAAGGTCCCCGGTGACGCTGCCCCTGCCGTGGCCGTTCGAGCGCGAGTACATGCAGCTGGCGCTGGCGTCGGGGCTGGCGGTCGGGGCCTGCGCCCCCCTGATCGGCACCTTCCTGGTGCAGAAGCGCCTCTCCCTCATGGGCGACGGCATCGGCCACATGGCCTTCGCCGGCGTGGCCGCCGGCCTGCTCATGGGCGTGAGCCCGCTGTGGGCCGCGTTGGTCGTGGCCGTGGCCGGAGCGATGACCATAGAGTGGCTCCGGCTGCGCCGGCGGGCCAGCGGCGACCTCGCCCTCGCCGTGTTCTTCTACACGGGCATCGCCGCCGGCGTGGTCCTCACCGGGCTGGCCGGATCGCTCAACGCCGGCGTGTTGACCTATCTGTTCGGCTCGGTCCTCACCGTCAGCCCGTCCGATGCCCTGAGCATCTGCGTGCTGGGGGTGGTGATCGTCGCCGCCATGGCCGCCATGTGGCGGGCGCTGTTCGCGGTGGCGATGGACGAGGAGGCGGCCCGGGTGGCCGGCCTGCCCGTCGACGCCCTGAGCCTGGGCCTGGCCGCCCTGACCGCGGTGACGGTGGTGGCAGCCCTGCGGGTGGTGGGGGTGCTGCTCGTGGCCGCCTTGATGGTCCTGCCGGTCGGGGCGGCCCAGCGGGTGGCCCGGTCGTTCGGCGCCACCCTCCGATGGTCGGTGGTCGTCGGGATGGGATCGGTGGTGGTGGGGCTGGTCGTGGCCCGCGCCGGGGCGCTGGCGCCGGGCGGCACGATCGTGCTGGTCGCCGCCGGCGCCTTCATGGCCACGGCCGCGGTCGATGTGGGCCGGAGGCGGGGGCGGCCGGCCTGAGTCTCAGTGGCAGCCGGGGCAGCGGCCGTCGAAGTCGAGACGGTGGCCGGTGATGTCGTAGCCCGTCTCGGTCGCCACCCGCCGCGCCGCCTCCGCCAGCGCCCGTTCGAGCTGGGGTGAGGTGCCGAAGTCGACGAGGCTGCCGCACGAGGTGCACTGGAGATGGTGATGATGGCCGGCGAGGTCCTCGGCCAGCTCGAAACGGCCGAGGTCGTCGACACCCGGCAGGCGCCGGGCCACGCCGGCCTCGCACAGCACGGTGAGGTTCCGGTAGGCCGAGGACTGGGGCATGCCCTTGGCGCCGGCGAGGATCTCGGTGATGGTCAGGGGTCGATCGGCATCGAGGAGGGCGTCGACGAGGGCCCGCCGGCTGGCGGTGTATCGCTGATCGAGGGCGGCCATCCGCTCGGCGGCGGCGCCGTGCAGGACGGCGTGGCCGCCGTGAAGGTTCTCGGCCAGCACGTCGCTCACCCCGCCTCCAGATGGCCGGCGTGCACGACCGCGTCGTGGACGATGTGGGCGACATGGGCGTCGGCCAGGGAGTAGGCGATCTCCCGGCCCCGGCGCTCGGCCTGCACGAGGTCGGCGGCCCGCAGCACCCGGAGGTGCTGGGACACGAGCGGCTGGGACACGCCGAGCGCGTCGACGAGCTCGTGCACGCAGCGGGCGCCGGCGTCGAGCTCCTGCACGATGGCCAGCCGGTGGGGGCTGGCGAGAGCCCGCAGCAGGTCGGCGGCGACGTCGAGAGGCGCGTGCATGGGCATCGTGTCGGCGGTGACGGTGGCTCGCATTGGGCCAGTCTATCGATGCGATTCTTCGCATACGTCACGGCCGCGGGCGCCGGCCACCACCACCACCACCGGCCAGCCGACCGCGGCCACCGCGCCAGCCACGATCATCCCCGAGTCGTTGACAAGGGAGCCGAGGACGGCCGCCGCCACCAGGGCGCCCGTGAGGAACCGCAGGCTGTCGCCGTGCGCTGGGAAGAGCCGGGTAAGGGCGAAGACCGCGGCGGCGATCGGGACCAGCAGTGCGATGGGCATGGCGATGGTCTTGGCCGCGAGGGTGGCCTTGCGGACGAACGCGTCGCCCAGCCCGCTGCCCACGCTGCGGGCCAGATGGGTCTGCGCGCCGGCGTCGCGCACCAGGTCGATTCCCGCCAGGAGCGCCACGGCCACCACCGCCAGGCCGGCGAGGGCGAAGGCGTGCCGGAGGCGGATCCGCTCGCGCCGGGCGCCGAGCCACAGCAACCCGTAGGCCGGGACCGAGAACAGCACGCCGCCCACGTCGGACCCCCACCCGGGCGCCCCGCCGGACACCACCCCGAGGGTGAGGGCGGCGCCGACCCAGGGGAGTGCCCGCCGGCCCCAACGGTCGACGGCCAGCCCGCCGGCCACCAGCAGGCCGGCCACGAGGAAACCCGAGCCGATGTTGCCGACCCCGAAGAACCTGCCGGCGCCGATGGGGGAGTTGCCGAACGGGGCGTCGACCTGGAGGGGGCTGGCGAACAGGGCGTCGATCCCGACCACGGCAGCGGTGAGGCCGGCGAGGGCGCCGACGCCCAGGGCGACGTCACGCCGGGCGAGGATCGTGCCGCCGAAGCCGATCGCGCCGGCGACCGCACCTCCGACGAGGAGCCCGCCTCCCACGCCGGCCCGCCACCAGGGGACGGCCATCATCAAGAAGCTGGCCGGCGGGATGGCCAGGAGGGCGCAGGCCACCGGGAGACGGGCCGCCCGGCGCCGCACCACCACCACGGCGGCCAGGGCGTGGAGGACCACCAGCAGCGGGACGAACACCATCCGGGCCCGGTCGGCGGTCGAGGACCGCCGGCCCCGCTCCACCAGCGCGGCGCGGTTGACGGCGCCGGCCGGCGTCACCGGCCCGCCTGTGACCGAGGCGGGCACCGTCACGCCCACAAGCTGCAGCACGGTGGCGCTGACGTCGGGGAGGGTGGCCAGGTGGTCGTGGTGGGTCGAGGGCGAAGCCAGGCCGGCGGTACCCAGCCGGCACCGGTTGGAAGCCGCGAGCACACCGAGGCGGCGGTTGTCGGCCGGCGTCGAGGCGCTGACGACCACGGTGCAGACCCCGCCGAGGACGTCGAGAGTCTCGGCCAGGCGCGCCGCAGGGACGGTCACGAACAGCACGTCGACCTTGCTCTGCAAACCCCGGCGGACGCCGTCGAGCGTCCCGGGGTAGGTACTCGGCACGGTCCCGGTCATCGTCGCGGCCAGCGGCCGCGCCAGCGGGTCGTCGCCGGCCAGGGCCCACCGCCGGCCGGCGGCCTGGAGGGCGGAGCCGACGGTGCCGAACGCCCCGCCGTGGTGCAGGCCGGCGTCGTGGTCGCGTAGCTCGGCCCATGTAAAGGCGCTGGCGCCGGCCGGCGCCGAGGAGCGGCCGCCCTTGCCGAGGGTGAGATAGGTGTCACCGGCGTCGGACCGCGGTGGAGCGTTGCGCATCGAGAGGTTGGCCTTGGCGAAGCCGTCCAACGCCGGCGGCGCCGTCGCCCAGGTGAGGTCGGCCACGACGACCAGCGCCACGCTGCCGTCCGACCGCTCGCCCGGGCTCTCGATGGCCGTCCGGCCGTTGGCGCTCGCCGGCGTGGCCGCGAGCACGACGACGATCCCCACCAGCAACAGCACGGCCCTGCGCATGCGCGGCCATCATTGCCGCACGTGCCCGATGATGGGCGGCGTGCCGGCACCGTGCTGGCTTCGTGGTTCGTCAAAGGTCGGCCCCGGCTGGCAAGCTGATGACGGAGCGAGCGAGAGGAAGGTTCTGGACTGATGGGTGCGGTCGTTGATGCCACGAAGGACACGTTCGACGAGCTGGTCGGCAAGGGAAGCGTGCTAGTCGACGTCTGGGGGCCCGAGTGCCGGCCGTGCTTCGCGCTCATGCCCCACGTCGAGAAGATGGCGGAGGAGCGCGACGACCTTACCGTGGTGAAGCTCGAAGCCCCGACGGCACGGCGGCTGTGCATGACCCTGAGGGTCATGGGGCTTCCCGCCTTCTTGTACTACCGCGACGGCGAGGAGGTCGGCCGGCTCAGCGGCGGCGACATCACCCCGACCAGCCTGAAGGACTGGCTCGACAGCCTTTCAGGCGCGCCGGCGTCCTAAATCGCCGGCGCCGGCGGCGACGCCCGCCGAGGGACCGCCCGCCGGTCAGCCCAGGCCGAGGCCGAGGGGAAGACGGTTGCCGCTGAACGGCGTCGTCCCGAGCGCCAGTCGCACCGAGAAGGACGTATGCGACGCCAGGTAGTCCAGCTCGCGGCCGAGGTCGCCAACCCCGTTGCTCAACCCGCCCGGCAGCCCGACGTTGAGGGTGCTGAGGACGCCCAGCGCCCGACCGCCGGCATCGAGGAACGCGCTGCCGGAATCGCCTGGTACGCCGGGAGAGATGGTGCTCGCCATGTGGCTCCACCCGCCACCAGTGTCGCCCAGACTGATGCCCTTCTTCGGGCTGAGCAGGGCCAGGCCGAGCCGCAGCTCGGAATTTCCGTAGCTGTACAGGCGCTGGCCCAGCGCGGTACCCGAGGCGTTGAGGCCGACCGGGCCGCCCCAGAACGGCACCGAGGGGCACACCTTCGAGGTGTCGGCCGGATCGAGGCGCAGAAGGGCCAGGTCGTTGTACTGGCAGGCGTCGGGGTCGGTCTCACCGAGGACCTGCATCGTAACCCACGAGTTGTAGACCATGATCGCCGGACGGGAAGCGCCGGTGACCATGACCGGCGTGCCGGTCGGCAGCGACGGGGCCGTACAACCATTGGTCTCCGTCTGGCCTCCGGTGCCGGAGCAGTGGGCGGCCTGACCGATGTAGACGTCGCTGGCGTCGTAGAAGACGAAGTTGGCTGTGCACTGGCCGCCGGCGGTGAAGGTCTGCACGCCCGGGTGCACGGTCGCCGTCGCCGCAGGGGCCCATTGGGGCGCCGGGGAGGCGGCACTCGGGGTGGCGAGCAACGCCGAACCGACGAGGATCGTCAGGGCCAGGAGGGCGGACAGGGACCCATGCGAGTATGCAGCTAGTGCAGCTATAATGCTGGCATGGGAGTAGCCATCACGGTGCGCGACGTCCCGCCCGAGGTCCGAGACGAGCTCGCCGCCCGCGCTGCTCGGACGGGCAAGTCGCTACAGGAGTACCTGCGCGGCTTCCTCACCGACGCGGTGTCGAAGCCGACGGCGGCAGATGTGATCGCCAGGGCCCGGGCGCGTGTGTCTGCGACCGGCGTCCGTGTCGATGCCGGCGCCATTCTCGAGGCCCGGGACGTCGATCGACGGTGAGGCCGAGCGTCGTCTGCGATGCGTCGGCGCTGATAGCCATGCTGGTCGACGGCGGAACGGACGGGGAGTGGGCCACCTCCGTACTCGGCACCGCCGATCTCCTGGCGCCGCACCTCGTCCTTTTCGAGGCGGCGAACGTGTTGCGCCGCCTGGTTGCCGCCGGCCTGGTCAGCGCCGACCAGGCCGCCCAGGGCCACGTCGATCTCGTGGACCTCCAGGTGGAGTTGTGGCCGTACGAGCTTGTCGCCTCCCGCTCGTGGCAGCTGCGGGACAACCTGTCCATCTACGACGCCAGCTATGTGGCGGTCGCCGAGCTGGCCGGCGCGACGCTAGCCACGCTCGACGGTCGGATCGGACGGGCTCCAGGTCTCCGCTGCGAGGTCGTCAGTCCGTAAAGGCGTCGAGGCGGCACGAGCCCCTCCTACACGACGGCGAGATTGTCGGCCGTGGCTCCCTTCGCGACCGCGAGCGATACCGATTGGTCGAAGGTGACGAAGCGGCCCCCGCGCTTGGTGGCCAGCGCCAGCAGGTAGGCGTCGGTGACTTGGCGCGGACCGTGCAGTCGGGACTGGTCCAGGGCGGATGGGTCGAGCACGCTGACATCACAGGCCCAGAACTGGTGCTGTGGCTGCTCAGTGGCACTTCTCATGAGGCTGATCGCCGCCGCAGGCGTGATCGGGTTCGGGTAGCGAGGTTGGCTGATGACGCGTACGAAGCCGTTCTCCGTTATCGGGCACGACGCCCACCCATGGGCGACCTCGGCCTCAAGCCACGATCTGGCCCGACCGTGCTCGAGATGATCGCGGTCGAGGAGTGCCAGCAGCACGTTGATATCGAGCAGCGCTCTCATCCCTCAGGGGCGTCCTCGCGCAACCGGTCGATGAGGGCGTTGGACACAGCCCCGCCCCGCCGGGGGAGCGGCTCGAACCCGAAGAACGCCGAGTCCGCATCGTGGGACTGCGAGGAGACCGAACTCGTCAGGGCCTGCCGGGCCAGTTCCGAGAGCACCTCTCCGGCCGTCCTGTGCTCCCGACGTGCCCTCTCCCGCACGGCGAGGAGGATGTCATCATCGAGTCGCAATGTGGTGCGCACGCATCTGATGCTAGTGCATCCACTTCGGCTCCAGCCGGATTGGTGAAGCGGCTGGTCGACGAGGAAGGCAGCGACGTGGGGGCTTCGCCGTGGGTCGGCTGCGATGCCGCCCTTTCGAGTCGGCTCGCCTACCCCGAGGTTCGTGCCGCACTCGCTGCCGCTCATCGGAACCACGACCTGGACGACGACGGGCTCCGGTCGGCCGCAGAAGTGTGGGAGGGGTACTGGGCGGCAACCCGCCCCGTCGAACTCACCCAGGCCATCGAGCGACGGGCTGGCGAGCTGGCGAGCTGGCGAGCCTTCATAGCCACTGGCCGTGCTCGGGGATCGACGACGGCGCGCGCCTCGCGCGACCCGTCAGATGGCGACGTGGACGCTGAGAAGGACGAGCGGCCACGCCAAGATCGCCAAGAGCGCGGAGAGCACCCCGGACAGGGTGTCGAGGTTCCCCAGAAAACCCTTGTTGGAGGCGACCACGAGACCGACGACGATCCAGATGACGAAACCTAGCGAGACCGGCCTTCGCATCACTGCGCACTCCTGCGGCATGAGCCGTACCGACCAAGGTGGCGGGACGGCCCAGGAACTCCGAAGGGAGCGCTCATCGCCGGCTCCATGGCCAGGTCGTCGTCGTACAGCAGAAGCCCGGCCGGGAATACGGGTGCCTCAGGAGGCACGTCGTGCCAGGCCCGGCCGCCGCAGACGCCGCAGACCACGCCGTCGCCTTCCCCCCAACAACTGCCGCAGAACTCCCGGCCGCAGCAGTCACAGTGGACTTCGATCTCCGCCTCGGCACAGCCCTCGCATGGCGGCGCTTCCCCGCCTGGGCGGGCGGGTGCCAGCGGCAGGGGGACGCCAGAGCGGGACAGGACTGACGTGGTCATGGACATGTTTTCCTCCTCCGGTTGCTTTCGAGCGGTCTCATCCAGGCCTCCGGCCCTAATGGAGGTCCACGAGGAACGCGGTGGTGTCGTCGCTCAGGACGCCGTGGTAGTCGAGGACGCTGTGCGACAGCTGGCGTACCGTCTCGGCCGCGTCGAGATAGGCTCTGGACTGGGCGGCGAGGAGGGCGACGAGGCGTTCCTCGCCGAAGTCCTCGCCCCCTGGGCGATGGGAGTCGATCACGCCGTCGGTGATGCAGAAGAGCCGGTCGCCGGGCTCGAGGACGTCGAGGGCCAGTTCGACCATGCCCCCCCCGAGCCCGGCGGGCAGGGTCGGCTCGCATGGCAGCGGGCCTATGACCTCGCCGCCCCGCACCAGGAGGGGCAGAGGGTGGCCGACATTGATCCACGTCAGGCGCCCGTCGAGCAGGTGCAGCCGTCCCAGAAGGCAGGTGACGAAGCGTTCCCCCTGGCCGGTGACGGCGACTGCGGCGTCCATGGCCTCGTAGGTCGCCTTGAGGTCGAGGCCCGAGCGCCGGCTGTGGCGGTAGCTGCTCACCGCCAGGTGGGCGAGCTGGCTGGAGGCCAGGCCGTGGCCCATGGCGTCGAACACCGCGAAGTCGAGAATGTCGCCGTTGATGGCGTAGTCGAAGGAGTCACCACCGACCTCATACGCCGGCTGGATCAGGCCGGCCACCGACACCCGATCACTGTCCAGGCTCAACGGGGGCAGGAGGTCCCACTGCATCTCCGCGGCCAGGGTGATGGCCTGGCTGCGCCGGAGCATCGTGTAGGCGTCGGTGCACTGGCCCCGGGTTATCAGCAGCGCGGCGACCACGCCGGCCAGGCTGTCGGCCAGCGACCGGGCCTCGTCGTCGAGCTCGACGAAGGTGACGGCCATCACCCCCAGACGGGCGGCACCGTCGACGATGACGCTCCAAAGGCGCATGCCTCCATCGGTTGGAACCTCGACCTGGTGCGCCCTGGTGAAGGACCGCCCGCCGGTCGAGCCCTCCATGTCGATCGGCGCAGTCTCGGCCGATCCCGGTATCGGCACCAGGTGGCGCTGCTCGTAGTCGCTCACGTAGACCGACAGGTCCCGCATGCCGAATCCGGCGACCCGCCGACCGAGGAACGACCCGAGCTGGTCGGGGGCGGCCCGGCGGGACTCATGGAGCAGCGCCGCCACCTTGGCGTACGCGCTCGACCGGTCCGCGCCCGTCGGTGTCTCGACCACGTCACCCACCACGGTCATGACGTGGGCCTCGCTCGCGCTGCCGTGAATGGAGGCCCTACTGGGGCCTCAACCCCCTGCGTCTGTGTTGAGGTGAAACGGCCGCGAAGAGGCAGAGCGACGCGCCCCTCTTCCCGACGCCGCCGGTTCGAAACAGAGAATCTTGACCAGCCGGGCATGGACTGCGCTCCTGTGTCTTGGGAGTGCGCCACCGGGGTCCGGGGTGACGAGAATCGCTACGCCAGTGGTAAGCAGAATATCACCGCCAGCACGGATGGGGCCTCGGCGGGTGGAACAAGCCGGACGGACCGCGGGCCTCCAAGCCCACGGGTCCCATTCCGCAGTCCCAGAAGGTGCAGCGGGTTTTGGAAAGGAGCGTCACTGCGGCCGCGAAGGATGCACCGCTGGCCTGCGGCTCTCGTGCCAGCAGTGGGTTATCGCTTTGGTCCCCTGGAACGACCGCCGCCGCCGAGCCTCAGGTGCGCGCCGTGGGCACCCAGGAGCGAAGCGCCTCCAGCTTCCGTTGGAGCTTGGCCCGGCCGAATGGCCGCACCGTCGCGTCGAGGGTGAGGATCTGCCCGTCCCGGAGGAGGACGTGGATGGCACTGCCGAAGCCGAAGCTCGGTGCGCCGAGGCGGAAGGCCAGCGTGCGACGCTCACAGGCCCAGCGAGAGACGCAGCCCCCGGTCGACCTCAATGAGCTGCTCCCGAGCCAGCTGCCCGATGCGTTCTCCCAGCAACGCTCGGTCGATGGTGATCACCTGGGACACGTTGACGACCGAGTCCTTGGGTAGGCCTGCCGTGCCTGGCGGCAGGGCGACGTTGCCTGGGGCGGCGGCCAGACGCTGGTTGGACGTGATGGCGACGACGATCACCGTCGAGATGCGGCTCTGGTTGAATCGGTCCGATGACACGAGGAGCCCTGGTCGACGGTAGCCCGGCGCCGAACCGACCGGGTCTCCGAAATCGAGCCACCAGACGTCACCCCGGCTCACCATTCCCAATCGCCGCTGTCGATCAGCGCCCGACCGGCTGCGCGGCCCCATCCCGCGCCCCCAGACGTGCCGGCCAAGGCGTCGAGCGCGGCCGTGACCGCGTCGTCGTCGTGCGCAAGGAGGAACTCCTCGACAGCCCGCGCGTACAGCTGCGATCTCTTCAGCCCTAGCCGCGCAGCAAACTCATCGGCGCGCCGGTGCAGCGCGTCGGGCACAGAAACAGCTATCTTCACGGCCGAAAGTATAACTGGTATGACGCTGGTGGGGAGTTCGATGGGCGGGCGCTGACATCCGGCTGCGTTCCCGCCGACATTCGGGATGCTTGAAAGCGACCGGAAAGGGCGCAGCGCCGGAGTGGTCACCCTGACGCCGCTCCGTGGTTCCCACTGATGCGCCCGCGTGGTGTCGCCCGCCAGCGAGATGGGACCTTCGTCAACTCGCGCCTCGCTGCGCTGCCGAGCGAGCAGGATCGCGTCCTCGAGGTAGTGGCCGCACCGCGGGCGACCTCGCCGTTCGGTGCCGCTCAAGCACCGCCATGTTCACCCCGACTATATCACCTGTGTTACACGAGCCGAGCGGTCGCCGGGTGCGGCCCGTTGGATGGCACCGTTACGCCTTGGGACCCAACCTCGCGATGCTGTCGGACGCGGTTCGCTCCAGGTGGCCCGGACAGCCATCTCACCGGTGCTCGCCACCGATGAGGCAGAGGCGCTCTATCAGATTCGCGGCTGGCGCCGGCCGAGCATGTTCGGGCGAGGTCTCGACAGGCCCGCACTGGACGCCCTTCGTAGGCTCGGCCTGGTTGATGTCAGGGCGCGGTCGAAATGACAGCGGTCGCACGCAGCGCCGTGTCAGCACCCATGCGCAGCGAAGTGTCAGCAAGCGGGGCCGGGGCTACCGGCCCGGACTCAGCTGGCCTTGGCCTCCGCCCACGCCCGTAGCGCGCGTAGAGCAGCCGAGAGCTCGCCTGCCGGCTCGGCGAGCGCGTAGGTGACCGAGATGGGCGGTCCGCCGTCGACGGTTCGGACGACTACGCCGGCCGCCTCCAGCTCCCGCAGTCGCTCCGTCAGCATCCGCCGGGAGACGCCCGGAATATCAGCGGCGAGCCGAGCGAAGCGCTGAGGGCCGTCGAGGAGCCGGACGAGCACCTGGGGCGACCAGCGGCGGTCGAGAAGCTCCAGGCGGTCAGGTTCGGGTGATCGAGGCATTGGACGTCATAGCCCTCTTGATGATACGAAACGTAACCGAGGTGAGTTCCGTGAAGGTCTCGAGGTGGAATGAGCGTACCGGGCGGCGCCGGGGGAGACGGGCGATCGGACTGGGACCTCGCCGTCGCCGGCGTGCGTCACGCCGCCGCCCGCGGCCTCACGCTGCGGTCCGCCGTCACCGCCGTCGCCAGCCAGGTTGGGGTATCGGAGCGGACGTTGTGGCGGTGGCTGGCCAGGTCGGGGGCCACTGACGCCAAGACCCTGTGGCAGCCCGCCGAGGACGACCTCGCCGTCTACGCCTTGTGGGGAGCCAACGCATCGGCGGCATGGAGGCAGCGGCGCGACGACGGTGCAGCCGTCCCCTCGCTGCGGACGTTCCAGCAGGGGGTCGCCGCCGCGCTGACGCCCGGCCAGCGAGCCGGGCTGCGGTCGGGGGAGAACGCCAGGCGCGAGTTCGATGCCTACCTGCGCTGGGAGCCCGACGCTCGCAACGATCTTTGGGAGTCCGATCACAAGCAGCTCGACATCGACGTGAGCGCCAGCGGCTTCGACCGACCGGTGCGACCGTGGTTCACCCTCTTCGTCGAGGCGTTCTCCCGGGTCATCCCCGGCTGGGCCCTCTCGGCCAGGCCCCATTCGGGATCGATCCTCGCTGCCTTCGGCTCGGCCGTCGCCGT
>JBPCLE010000046.1:0-3743 GCA_051003575.1 Acidimicrobiales bacterium
CCGCGCGCCCCCCGGAGCGGGATACAGGGCCCAGCCCGCGCCGCCGGTGGGTCGGGGCCGCATGACCTTCGTGGCCCAGACCGCGTGGGTGCCCGTCGGGGGCGCCTTCCAGGTCAGGGTCCACCTCGACCGCCCGACCGGGGCGTCCATCCTGGAGTTCGCCCTCACCGTGTTCCCGGCGGTGGCCACCCGGTCCGAGTTCGGCGAGACGCTCGCCGACCGCATGGGCGACACCGCCCTCGTCGCTCTCCAACCGGTGCCCCTCGACAGCCTGCGGCCCGAGGCCAACGGCGACGTCGTGCTGAGCGTGCCGGTGAGGGATCCCGCGCTGCCCCGCGACCCGTCGAGGGTGCTCCTGCCACCGCGCGACGGCGTGTACCCCGTGCGCGTGGAGCTGCGCGACCGGCTGGCCGGCACGACCGTCGACAAGTTCGTCACCCACCTGCTGCACATGCCCGAGGTCCACGTCACGCCCAAGCTCGGGGTGTCGCTCGTCTTCCCGGTCCACGCCCCGCCGGCGCTCCGGCCCGACGGCAGCCGGGTGCTCCCCGACGGCGACACGCTCACCGCCATGGCCCAGGGCGTGGACGCCGTGCGCTCCACGCCCTTCACGCTCGCCCCCACGCCCGAGACGGTGGCGGCGCTGGCGGCCAGCACCGAGGCCAGGGCCAAGGCCCTTCTGGCCTCCCTGCGGGCGGCGGCGGCGGAGCGCGCGCTCCTCAGCGGCTCTTACGTGCCCGCCAACCTCGCCGCCCTGATGGGCGGCGGGCTCGACGGTGAGGTCGCCAGACAGCTGAACCGTGGCGCCGCCACCCTCGTCGAGGACCTTTCGGCCCGGCTCGACGGCCGCACCTGGCTGGCCGAGGAGGCGCTCGACCCCCGCGTCGTCGACACCCTCGCCGGGCGCGGCTACGACCGCATGCTCGCCGCCGAGCCACTTCTCACGCCCATCCCCGACCAGAAGCTCACCCTCACCCGACCCTTCGTGCTGTCCGGGCGGTCGACCCGGGTGCAGGCGGCGTCGGCCGACGCCGGCCTCGCCGCTCACTTGGACCCCGCTGCCAACCAGGCGCTCTCTGCCCACCAGCTCCTCGCCGACCTGGCCGTCGTCTACCTCGACCGCCCGGGCGACGACGAGCGCCGCGGGGTCGCCGCGGTCGCCCCCCGGAACTGGCGGCCGACGCGCCAGTTCACCGACGTCGTCACCTCGGGCCTGGCGCTTTCCCCCGTCGTCGAGGCCATCTCCCTGGACACGCTGTTCGGAGCGGTTCCCACGGCCCACGACGATGCCGGCGCCAACCTGATCCGCCGGCCGGCGATCGTCACGCCGGGCAGCCTGGCCGAGGTGAGCACCGACCTTTCCGACGCCCGCCGCAACCTCGACTCGCTCGGCTCGGTGCTCGGCTCGGGGAACGCCGCATCGGCCGTGATCGAGGAGCACCTCCTCGTGGCCGAGTCGTCCGACCTCGAGACGACCCGCCAGCGCGAGGCGTACGTGGTGGGCGCCGAGCGCCAGATCCAGCAGCAGCTCGCCGCCATAGAGATGCCGGAAGGCCGGTCGTTCACCCTGACCGCTCGTACCGGCGAGATCCCGGTGACGTTCAAGAACAACACCGGCGGGCCGGCGCGGGTCGTCGTCAGGATCGAGAGCGACAAGCTCGACTTCCCAGGCGGCACCGTCGTCGACCTCGAGCTGAACCGGCTCAATACCACCCAGCGCTTCCCGGTGGTGGCCCGGGCGTCGGGCGCCTTCCCGATCCGCATCACGCTGGAGTCGCCGGACGGGCATCTGGTGGTAGGCCGGGCCCGTATCACGGTACGGTCAACCGCGGCCTCCGGCGCGAGCCTGGTGGTGGCGATGGGCGCGGCCACGTTCCTGGCGGTGTGGTGGGGCCGTAACGCCGTGAAGGGCCGCCGAGCGAAAGGGCTGGTACCCGAGGAATGACCGTCAAGATCGTCACCGACAGCAGCTGTGACCTGCCCGACGAGCTGGTGGCGCAGCTTGCCATCGAGGTGGTGCCGCTCACCATCCGATTCGGCGACGAGGAGCTCGTCGACCGGGTGGACCTCTCCTCCGCCGAGTTCTGGTCCCGGTGCTCGTCGTCAGCCGAGCTGCCGTCAACGGCGGCGCCGGCGCCGGGCGCCTTCGAGGAGGTCTTCCGCCGGGCGGCGGCCGCCGGCGCCGAGGGCGTGGTGTGCGTGAACCTGTCGTCGAAGCTCTCGGCCACCGGGGAGTCGGCCCAGGCCGCGGCCCGAGCCGTGGCCGATGTGGTGCCCGTGACCGTGGTCGACTCGCTGTCGGTCACCCTCGGCCTGGGGATGATCGCGGTCTCCTGCGCCCGGCGGGCGGCCGCCGGCGCCGGCCAGGAGGAGATCGTGGCCCTGGCCCAGGACATGGCCGGGCGTACCAAGGTGTTCGGCAGCCTCGACACCCTGGAGTACCTGAAGAAGGGTGGGCGGATCGGCGCGGCCCAGGCGCTGCTCGGCTCGATCCTGTCGATCAAGCCCTGCATCGAGGTTGTCGACGGCAAGGTCGAGCCCGGCCCCAAGCAGCGGACGCGCTCGCGGGCGCTGCAGTGGCTCGCCGACCAGGTGGGTGCGCACAAGGGCGTGCAGAACCTGGCCGTGCTCCACGGTGACGCCCCCGACGTCGACACCCTCCTCAGCCTGCTGGGCCAGCACTTCGCCGTTGAGGAGATCGTGGTCGGTCAGCTCGGCGCGGTGGTGGGCGCCCACCCCGGCCCGCGGACCATCGGGGTCGCCTTCCAGACCGCCGCTGGGGCCGGTACCGTTCAGTAGGTGTCGGATGCCGCACCGCTGGGGGCCGCAGGCAGGGGTGTGGAGCGCCTCCTGGTCGGCCGGTACCGGCTGAGGCGGCTGCTGGCCAAGGGGGGCATGGCCGAGGTCTGGGAGGCGGTCGACGACATCCTGGGTCGCCCGGTGGCGGTCAAGCTCCTCCATCCCCACCTGGCGGCCGACGAGTCGTTCCGGGAGCGCTTCCGCCGGGAGGCCATTGCCGCCGCCCGCCTGGCCCACCCCAACGTGGTGGCCACCTTCGACACCGGCGCCGACGAGGGCACCACGTTCATCGTCATGGAGCTGGTCGAGGGGTCGACCCTGCGCCATATCCTCGACGAGACCGGGCCCCTGGCACCGGGCCGGACGGTGCACGTCGGCGCCCAGGTGGCCGACGCCCTGCACTACGCACACCGGGCCGGGATCGTCCATCGCGACATCAAGCCGGCCAACATCCTCGTCAGCGCCGACGGGCGCGTGAAGGTTGCCGACTTCGGCATCGCCAAGGAGGTGGAGGAGTCCGAGCCGGAGCGCCCGAACCCGTCCGAGGCCCTCACCGTCGCCGGCTCCATCATCGGCACCGCCCAGTACCTCGCCCCCGAACAGGTGGACGGTCGGGCGGTCGACGGGCGCACCGACGTCTACGCCCTGGGCGTCGTGCTCTACGAGATGGTGTGCGGGCGACCGCCCTTCACCGGCCAGACCGACATGGCTGTGGCCCTGAAGCACATCACCACCGACCCGCCGCCGCTGGCGACGGCTGGCGGCGGGCTGCCCCGGGCGCTGGAAGAAGTCGTGCTCCGGGCCATGGCCAAGCCACCGGAGGCCCGCTACCAGTCGGCGGCCGACCTGCGGTCCGCCCTGCTGGCAGTCGACCTGCACGCCGGCGAGGCCACCAGCCTGGTCGACCCGCCCCCGCCCCCGCCGCGCAGGTCGCCGGCGCCAGC
>JBPCLE010000047.1:0-8312 GCA_051003575.1 Acidimicrobiales bacterium
CCAGGGTGGTCAATGCGGGTCCCGGCGAGAACGGGGGGGTCCGACCCCGGGCCACCGGTAACGTGGCCGGCCTGACACACTTCGAGGTCCTCATCGTCGGCGGTGGCTTCGGCGGGGCGACCGTCGCCCATCACCTCCAGCGCCTTCTGGTTCCCCGCGGCCGGCCCGGCGGGCCACGGGTGCTGCTCGTCGCGCCGGAGAACTGCCTGCTGTTCGCGCCCATGCTCCCCGAGGCGGCCTCGGGCACCATCGAGCCCCGCCACGCGGTGATCCCGCTGCGGGGCATGTTGCGGCGCACCCAGCTGCTGGTGGGCCGGGTCACCACAGTCGACGTCGATGCCCACACCGCGGTGGCCGAGGACCTCGCCGGCACCCGCCACGAGCTGTCGTGGGAGCAGCTCGTGCTATCGCCGGGCTCCGTCCCGACCGTGATCGCCGTCCCTGGCCTCACCGAGCACGCCGTGGGCTTCAAGACGCTGCCCGACGCGATCTGGCTGCGCAACCAGGTGCTGCGCCAGCTCGAGACGGCCGACGCCACGCGCGACGCCCAGCGCCGGCGGGAGCTGTTGACCTTCACGTTCGTAGGCGGCGGCTACGCCGGCGTCGAGGCACTGGCCGAGATGGAGTCCCTGGTCAGCGACGCCCTGCCCACCTACCCGAGCCTCAGCCGCAACGACCTGCGGTGGGTCCTCATCGAGGCGCGCGACTCCCTCCTCCCCGGCCTCGACCCCAAATTGGCCCGCTACAGCGAGCGCCACCTCCGCCGGCGGGGCGTGGAGATCCACCTGGGGACGTGGCTGGAGAGCTGCGTGGACCGCACCGTGGTGGTCTCCAAGGCCGGCGTCGCCCCCTTCGTCTCCGACACCATCGTCTGGGCCACCGGGCAGCGCCCGTCGCCGCTGGTATCGGCGTTGGGCCTGGAGACCGACGAGGCGGGCCGGCTGGTCGTCGACGACCACATTCGCGCCGCCGGGCGCCGAGATGTCTTCGCCCTGGGCGACGCCGCCGCGGTGCCCGACCCCGACGGCGGGACCTGCCCCGGTACCGCGCAGCATGCGGTCCGCCAGGCGAAGGTGTGCGCCAACAACGTGGCCGCCAACCTCGGGGTGGGGGCGCCGACCCGGTTCACCTACCGCAATCGTGGGCTGGCAGTGACCCTGGGCCGCAACCAGGGCACGGCCCAGGTCTTCCGTTTCACCTTCACCGGGCTGCCGGCATGGCTCATGGGCCGGTCCTACCACCTGCTGATGATGCCCGGCCTGGCCCGCAAGGCACGGGTCGTAGCCGACTGGACGACGGCGATGCTCTTCCCTCGAGACCTGTCCCAGCTCGGCGCGCTGGGCCGGCGCAACCCCTTGGGCTGATCGCCCCGCCATGCCCGGCGCCGCCCGGGCTTAATCGCGCGTTAATCGGGCCGGGCCACACTCCAATCCAATCGAGAGCTGTGCCCGGTTCATCCGGTGCGGAGCGACGGCTGGCTTGTGTTTGTGCTGGGGCCCGGGCGACGGCGGGTCCCGTCGCAAACTGCCCACTCCGGGCAGCTACGGTTCCCCCGGACACCGAGCGGAGGTACCCCACATGCGCATTCGTGTTGCCACTCTGATCATCGCTGCGGTCTGCGGCGCCCTCCTTCTGGCCGCGCCGGCGACGGCGGCGGCCGGCCCCGGCGTCCTGAAGGCCACCCTGACGCCCGGCGCCGTGCCCACGGGTGGCCACGCCGGAGGATCGGGCGAGGCGTACGTGGCCATCGACCCGGCGTCGGGACGGGTGTGCACGGTGGTCGTGGTCCGCGGTGTGCCCGAGATCATCGCCGCCCACATCCACAAGGGCGCCGCCGGCGAACAGGGTCCCCACGCCATCGACCTGGACACGCCGGCCGACCTCGGGGCCTCGACCACGGCGGGGATCACGTGCGCGGTCGAGCCACCGAGCCTGGTCGCCGACCTGCTGGCGAACCCGTCCGGCTACTACGTCAACGTGCACAGCTTCGCCCGGCCGCTCGGGGCGGTGCGGGGCCAGCTGGTGTCGCTCACCGGGGGCGCCGCCGCGTCCTGATCAGCGCTGGCGGGCGGTGTCGCGGATGTAGTTGTAGATCGTGTCGGTCATGCCCTGCACGTTGTGCTTCTTGCGGGCGTGCTCGGCAACCTTGGCCTTGAGCTGGTCCTCGCTCCCGGCGCGGACCACGTACCCGCAACCCTCGGCCCCGGCCTTGGCGCAGCTGTGCTCGTACATGCGACTCTCACTTCCCGGTGCGGGACATCCGCTCCTTTCATCGTGTTCGGGGCGGGCGCCGGCGCCGGATGAGCCGTGCTCAGACCACGCCCCGGGCGGCCGACGCCAGCGCCCGGTCGCGGTAGACCGCAGCGCCCTGCTCGCCGGCCCGCTCGACCGCGGCGGCGAGGTCGGCCGACGATCCCCGCAGCTCGCCCCGGAGCCGCAACAGCTCGGCCTCGCAGAACGATGCCCCCATGGCGCCGACCTCGGCCATGGCCTCGTCGACGGCCTCCCCGGCCCGGTCCGTCCGCCCGAGCCGCTGCCACGCTTCGGCGACCAGCGAGAGCCAGAAGGGTCGCCAGGGGCGGATGGAGGCGGACGCCGCCGGCGGGAGCGCCTCGATCCGGGCGACGAGCTGGGCCGGGGGCACCGACCGGCGGGTGTCGGCCCACACCCGGGCCACATTGGCGTGGAACGCGAAGTCGGCCAGCTGGTGGGTGGCCGAGTGGGCCCGGAGCTCCTCGGCCAGGTGGCCGGCCTCCGTGACCCCACCGCTCAGCACCCGGGCGAAGACGGCGAAGGCCAGGCCGAGCGCCACGTTGAAGGGGTCGCCGAGGGCCCGGGCCCGGACCAGGGTGAGATCCATGAGCTGGCGACCCTCGGCGTGGCCGCCCCGCAGGTGGTGGGCCATGGCCAGCCAGCTGTCGACCTGGACCCGGAGGTCGGCGTGGGTGACATGGGCCAGCAGTTCGTCGGGGACAGAGTCGGCCAATGCCTTGGCCGACTCAAGGTGGGCGGCCCCGCGCGCCAGGTCGCCGGCGCAGAGGGCGACGCTGCCCAGCCCGAGATGGGCCGTCGCGGTCACGACCGGCTCGGCCGATGCCTCGCCCAGGCCGAGGAGGTGCTCGCCCAGGGCTCGGGCGCCGAGGAGGTCGCCGCTGGCCCACTCGAAGCTCAACAGGCCCCACAGGGACGGAAGGAGCCGCCGATGGTCCTCCACCGACCGCGCCAGATCGGTGGCCCGACGCCACGCCGCCGCCGTCTCGGGTACCGCGACCCCTTTGACCATGGTCAGCAGGGACGCCAGCAGATCCTGCACGTCGAGCTCGGTGCTGTCGCGCCGACGCCCGGCGGGCATGGTGGCGACGATCTCCAGCGCCCGCCGGAGATGCGCTTCGGCCATCTCGAAGGCAAGGGCGCCCTGCGCCGCGGCCGACGCCCGGACCGCGGCTGCCACCGCCCGGTCGGGCCCGGCCACCGGTCCCGCTTCGTAGAGGTGCCGGGCGACCTCGGCGGCCGGCGCCTGGTCGCCGCCGACCGCCTCCAGGGCATCGGCCACCCGCATGTGCATGCGGGCCAGGCGTAGCCGGGAGACGTCGGCAAGGACGGTGTCCTGCACGAGGGCGTGGGTGAAGGCGAACCGGCCGGCTGGCACCGCCTGCTCGGCGACCACCCCGGCCGCCACCGCCACGTCGACCAGGTCGATCGCCTCGTCCAGACCCACCCCCGCCGCCGCCGCCACCACCTGCAGGTCGAACTCCAGTCCGGCCGCCGCCGCCGCGGTCAGCAGCTCGCGGGTCCCCGCCGGCAGCTTGGCCAGCCGACGCTCCACGACCTGGCGGACGGCCCAGGGCACGGCCTCGGCCGCCGCGTCAGCGGTCAGGCGCCCGTCGGCCACGAGCAGGCGGGTCAGCTCGCCGACGAAGAAGGGGTTGCCGGCGGCTCGAGACCACACCACGTCGACCACACCGGCCGGCGCCTCGGCGCCAGCCTCGTGGGACATGTACTGGGCCACCTCGTCGCGGCTGAGCCCGCCGAGGGCGACGTTGAGGCGTCCCGGCAACCGGCCAAAGGAGGCGAGCGTGTCGGTCAGACGCCCGTCGGGCGCCGGGTCGACGTCGCGGTAGGTGGCCACCAGCACGGTGCGGGGCGCGGGGACGCGCCGCGCGAGGTGCACGGCCAGCTCCAGCGACGGGGGATCCGCCCATTGGAGGTCGTCGATCACGACCGCCACCGGCCGCTGCGTGGCCAAGCCCTCGAGGAAGCCGCCGACCGCCTCGAAGAAGCGGTACCGCGCCCCGGCCGGATCCGTCGGCGGCGGGGGTGCCAGGTCGCCGGCCACGCCGGTCACCTCGGGGACGAGCCGGGCCAGCTCGGGCCCGTACGGGCCCAGCGCGGCGCGCACCGCTCCCGTGTCGGGATGGGCCAGCAGCGCCCGGATGGCCTGGATCCATGGCCAGAACGGCGGCGCTCCGTCGCCCTCGTCGCAGCGGCCCCAGGCCACGGCCCACCCGCCGGCGGCCGCGGTCGTGACCGCCTTGTGGACGAGCCGGGTCTTGCCGATGCCGGGCTCCCCCGCCACCAGCACGAGCCCGCCGGGTCCGCTGAGTGCCCGCTGCAGGTCGGAGAGCTGCGCGGCCCGGCCCACGAAGAGGTCTTCACGGTCGCCGGCGACGATGGTCCGAACGGGGTCGGCGACAGCCGGCGGCGCGGTCTCTGCCGGCGGAGGCGACCAGTCGAGCGCCGGGTCGTGGGCGAGGATGCGGCTCTCGAGCCGGCGCAGGTCGGGGCCCGGCTCGATACCGAGCTCCTGAACCAGATGGTCGCGTGCCGACGTGTAGGCCCGCAGCGCCTCGGTCTGGCGCCCGGACCGGTACAGGGCAACCATCAGCAGCCAAACCAGCCGCTCCCGTAGGCCGTGCTGGCTCACCAGCGTTTCGAGCTCCCCAACCACCGCGGTGTGCGCCCCGAGGGCCAGATCGGCGTCGATCCGGTCCTCGGTGGCCGCCACCCTGAGACCCTCCAGCCGCTCGGCCTCCAGCTCTGCGAAGGCGAACTCCTCCATGGCCCGGCCCCGCCAGAGCGCCAGCGCCTCACCCAGCGCCCGCCGAGCGGCGCGCGGCCGGGTCGAGGCGAGGTGGCGGTTGCCCTCGACGGCGAGACGCTCGAAATCGGAGACATCGTGCTCGCCGGCGGCGATCCGCACGAGGTACCCCGGCGCTTGGGTGACGATCCGCGCCGGCGGCGTGCGGGCCGGGCGGTCGGGCTCGAGCAGGCGACGGAGGTTGGCGATGTAGACGGGCAGGCTGCCCGTCGACCGGTCTGCCGGCGCCGCCGCCGGCCACAGGACCTCGCCGAAACGGTCGAGGGACACGACCCGGTTGGCGTTCACCAGCAGCGCAGCGAGCACGACCCGCTGCTTCGGCCGCCCGACGTCGAGGAGCTCACCGTCGAGGGTGACCTCCAACGGGCCGAGCATGCCGAAGTGCAGCCGTCCCCCAGTCACAACCCCACGCTAGGAGATCCGAGCGTGCAGGCCCGGTAGCGTGAGGCGTGTCGATCGTGGACCGGGCCCGGGCGTTGCTCGCCGAGACCGTCGAGCCGGCGGTATTCGGCTCCGCAGTCGGGCTCGATCTCGCCGCCCGTCACCTCCCTGGTGAGCCCCTGCCCTACGCCGAGGCGGTCGCCGGCGCATTCGAGCCCTTCGACGTCGGCGGGCGCTGGGGCCCCCGATGGGGAACGACATGGTTCCGCCTCCGTGGCAGCGTGCCGCCGGCGTGGGCGGGCCGGGAGGTCGCGCTGGTCTGGGAGATGACCGAGCCGGCAGAGGCCCTGGTGTGGCGCGACGGCGTCCCCCTCGTCGGGCTGTCGTGGTTGCGCACCGACACCGTCCTGTGGCGCAGGGCGGAAGCCCTCGAGGTCGTCGAGCTGTACGTGGAGGCGGCGGCCAACCCGGCCGTCCCGCCGTTCGACGCCCAGGTCGACTGGCCGCTCCTCATGCCCGACTGCGGTGGCGAGCCCGACCACGAGGTCCTCCGGGCCCAGCTCGCCGTGCGTCGGCCCGAGATCTACGGCCTGGCCTGCGACCTGCGCACGGTGCTGGAGCTGGCCGACGCCGCCGACGCTGCCGGCGATGGCACCGACTTCGCCCTCCTCGAGGCCCTGGCCAATCTGTTCGCCGTCCTCGACCCCGACAACGTCGCCGCCACCGCGGCCGACGGGCGAGCGGCGCTGGCGCGGGCCCTTGACCGTCCGGCCGCACCGGACGCCCACCGCATCAGCGCCGTCGGCCACGCCCACATCGACACCGCCTGGCTGTGGCCGCAGCGGGAGGCGGCCCGCAAGTGCGCCCGAAGCTTCGCCAACGCGGTGGCCCTCATGGAGGAGTACCCGCAGTTCGAGTTCGTGTGTTCGGCCGCCCGCCACCTGGCCTGGGTCGAGGAGCGGTACCCCGCTCTGTTCGAGCGCATCCGCGAGCGGGTCGAGACGGGCCAGTTCCGGCCCGCCGGCGGCATGTGGGTGGAGGCGGACTGCAACGTGCCGTCGGGCGAGTCGCTGGTGCGCCAGCTCGTGCACGGCCAGCGCTGGTTCCTCAGCCGGTTCGGCCACGAGTGCCGCGAAGCGTGGCTGCCCGACGGCTTCGGGTTCCCGGCCACCCTTCCCCAGATCCTCGCTGAGGCGGGCATCGGCTGGTTCGTGACCCAGAAACTGAGCTGGAACGAGGTCAACCGGTTCCCCCACCACACCTTCTGGTGGGAGGGCCTCGACGGCACCCGGATCCGGGCCCACTTCCCACCGGCCGACACCTACAACGGCGACATGACCCTTCCCGAGCTGTTGCGGGCGCCGGCCCAGGCCGGCGCCGGCACCCGGTCGCTGTACCCCTTCGGCCACGGCGACGGTGGAGGCGGCCCGACCCGGGACATGGTGGAGGCCGCCCTCCGAGCCGCCGACCTGGCCGGGGCGCCACGGGTGGCGCTGGAGTCCCACACCGACTTCTTCGCTGCGGTCGAGGCCGACCCCGCACCCCTGCCGGTCTGGGTGGGCGACCTGTACCTGGAAAAACACCGGGGCACCTTCACCAGCCAGGCCGCGGTGAAGGACGGCAACCGCCGGGGTGAGGTGGCCCTGGCGGCAGCCGAGCTGTGGTGCACGGTACGCCCCGACGGCGTCCGATGGCCGGCGGACGAGCTGGACCGGGCATGGAAGCTGCTCCTCGCCAACCAGTTCCACGACATCCTCCCCGGCTCGTCGATCCACTGGGTCTACGAGCAGGCCGCCGCCGACCACGCCCAGGTCCGGGCGGCCGCCGACAGCCTGGCCACCGATGCCATGGCCGCCATCGCCGCCCAGGTCGACACCACGGGGGCGGTCCAGCCGTTGGTTTGGTTCAACCCCTCCCCCTACGAGCGCCGGCGGCCCGGCGGGACCGTCCCGCCGATGGGGTACGCGGTCCTCGACAGGATCGAGCTCGATACGGTCGGCGTCGGCCCGGCGCTGGAGGTCGGCGAGCAATGGATCTCCAACGGCATCCTCCGGGTGGAATGGGACGCAGCCGGCGCGCTCACATCCGTCCGCGACCTGGAGAACGACCGGGAGGTGCTGGCCGAGGGCCGCCGGGGCAACGTCTTCCACCTGCATCACGACCGGCCCCGCGAGTACGACGCCTGGGACGTCGACCGCGGGTACCTGGACGACTTCGAGGAGCTGACCGGCCCCGTGGAGATCGGCCTCCTCGCGGCCAGCTCCGGCCAGGTCCGGTTCCAGCGGCGTTTCGGGGAGTCCTCGATCGTCCAACTCCTGGTACTACCGCCCGGCGCCCGGCGGTTGAACTTCGTGACTACCGTCCACTGGCACGAGCGCCACCGCTTCCTGAAGGTCGCCTTCCCGGTCGACGTCCACACCGACCGGGCCACCCTCGAGATCCAGTTCGGCCACGTCAGCCGCCCCACCCACCAGAACACGTCGTGGGAACAGGCCCGCTTCGAGGTGTGCGCCCACCGCTGGGCCGACCTCTCCGAGGCCGGGTACGGCGTCGCCCTCCTCAACGACTCGAAGTACGGCTACGACGTGCGGGGCGACACCCTGCGCCTGTCGCTCCTGCGCTCCCCCACCGCCCCCGACCCCGAGTGCGACCAGGGCCGGCACCACTTCACCTACGCCCTCCTCCCCCACGCCGGCGACCCCTTCGCCGGCGGGGTGCTGGAGGAGGCGTCCGACCTCAACACGCCGCTTCAGCTGGTGTCGGTTGGACGGGACCCCGGCCCGATTCCGCCGACCGGTTCGTTTCTCCCCGTCGACAACCCCAGCTTCGTGGT
>JBPCLE010000048.1:0-32097 GCA_051003575.1 Acidimicrobiales bacterium
GTTCATGGTCACCGTCGTGGTCGGCGGCCTGACCGCGGGCTCGGCGCTGCTGGCGCCGGCCATCGTCATCGGCTACGGCGTGAAAGCCGCCGACCGCGCCGACCGGGGGGAGCCCGATGGGCATTAGGGCCGCGGTGCTGGCCGGCGTCGGCCAGCCCTTCATCGTGCGCGACGACGTGGAGGTCGAGCCGCCGCGCGCCGGGGAGATCCGGGTCAGGGTGGCCGCCTGCGGGGTCTGCCGGTCGGACCTGTCGATGCAGGAGGGCACCTCACCTGTCCCGATGCCCGTGGTTCTGGGCCACGAGGCGTCTGCAGTGGTCGTGGAGGTGGGCGACGGGGTGACCGACCTGGCGCCGGGCGATCACGTCGTCGTCTCCTGGGTGCCCCAGTGCGGCGCCTGCTTCTTCTGCCGGCGCGGCCAGGCTCACCTGTGCCAGGCGGCCGACGCCGTGCTGCTCGCCGGCGGCCTGCTCGACGGCTCGCCACGGCTGCGCCTCGACGGCGGCCCGCTGTTCCAGATGTGCGGCGCCGGCACCTTCGCCGAGGAGACGGTCATCGCGGCCTGCGCGGCGGTGAAGATCCCCGCCGACGTCCGCCTCGACATTGCCGCCCTGCTGGGATGCTCGGTGCTGAGCGGCGTGGGGGCGGCGTTGAACACGGCCACCATCGAACCGGGCGACGCGGTAGCGGTGGTGGGCTGCGGCGGCGTGGGCCTGAACGTGATCCAGGGCGCCCGCATTGCCGGCGCCGAGATCATCGTGGCCGTCGACGTCCACGAGGCCAAGCTCGCCACCGCCTGCGAGCTCGGCGCCACCCACACCGTCGACGCCACCCGGGTCGATCCGGCCAACGCCGTGCGCGACCTCACCGGCCAACGGGGGGCCGACGTGGCCTTCGAGGTCCTGGGGAAGGGAGCAACGATCGAGCAGGTCGTGCAGATGACCCGTCGCGGTGGCCAGGCCGTGCTGGTCGGGATCCCCGCCCTCGACGTCATGCTCACCCTGCCCGCGTTCCTCGGCCTGGTCCTTCAGGAGCGCACGATCAAGGGCTGCTGGTACGGGTCGTCCGACATCCGCCGCGACGTCCCCCGGTTCCTCGACCTCTACCGGAGCGGCCAGCTCCGCCTCGACGAGCTGGTGTCGCGCCGCATCGGCCTCGACGGCGTCAACGGCGCCATGGCGGCGAGGAAGGCCGGCGAGGTGGCCCGCTCGGTGATCGTCTACTGATCCTGCCGGCGGGCGGCTGACCGCTTGGCCGGCGCCTTCTTGGCCGGCGCCGCTTTCCTGGCCTTCGGCTTCGAGGCCGGGGCGTCCGCCTTCCGCCGGGGACGGAGCTCGGCGACGGTCTCGACCAGCTCGGCGACCCGGTCCTGGAGCAGCCGGATGTCGCTACGCACGGGGGCGAGGACGCCTCCCTCCGCGGTGGCCGTCCGCACCAGGCCCGCCACCTGCACGGCGAGGTCCTCGACCTGGCGCCGCACCCGGTCCTCCGCCTCGTCGGTGCGGCGATCGAGAGCGACGACCGCCGCGGCCACATCCGCACGCCCCGCGGCGACCTCGGCCGCCGCCTTGTCGATGGCCTCGTCGGTGCGGCGATCGAGCGCTGCCACCGCCGCGGCCACCTCGGCCCGCCCCGCGACGACCTCGGCCGCCGCCTTGTCGAGTTCGTCCAGGCGCACCTGCATGGCGTGGGCCAGACGCTCCTCCGCGTCGCGCCGGGACCGGTCGACCGCAGCTAGGGCCGCGTCGATCCGGCCGGCGCCGGCCGCCACCTCGGCCCGCCCATCCCCCAGCGCGAGGGCGACCTCGGCCCAGATGTCGGCCAGGCGGGTGTCGACGGATGCCGCCAGCTCGTCGCGGGCGCCGGCCACCTCGGCCTGGCCCCGCGCCGCCAGCTCGGCCAGCTTGGTGTCGACCAGCGCCTCCAGGCGGGCGTCGGTGCGGCGGGTGTGCGCCTCGATCGACTCGATGCGCCGGCCGTCGGACGCCACGGCCTCGGGCAGGGTCTCGATGCGGGCCAGGGTGGCCTTGGCCGACGCCGACTCCCTGGTCACGGCCGCCATCCGCTCGTTGAGCGCGTCCACCGACACGACGAAACGGCGGTGGGCGTCGGCGACGGTCGATCCGATCTCGGCGCGCGCCTCGCGCACGTGCCGGGCCATGGCGTCGTCCACCTCGCTGCGCAGCGTCGCCAGCTCGGCCTGCCGGCCCTCGACGGCCTCGGACAGCCGGGCCTCGACTGACTCCGCCAGGCGGCCCATGGCCGATCGGACGCGCTGTTCGAGCAGCTCCGAACGGGCGGGGCCGGCGCCGGCCTCGGCCTGCGCGGCGGCCACACCGTCGGACGCCACCCTCACCTGGGCGGCCAGCGCCTCGAGGCGGGCCTCGACGGACTGCTCGAGCCGAGCGACCGCCGCCTTCGCCTGCTGCTCCAGCGCCTCTATTCGCTCGGCCGCCGCCCGCGTCGACAGGCGCAGCGCGGCAACGCTCTCGCCGGCGGAGTTGTCGCCCTGCTCCAGCCGGTCGAGCCGGTCGCCGAAGGACGACCGCAGCGCCTCGAGCTCGGCTTCCCGCGCCGCGAGTGTGTCGGCGAGCCGGGCCTCCACCGAGTCGGTGAGCCGGCCCATCGCCACTTTCACCCGCCGCTCGAACGCGTCGACGCGCGCCGCGACCTCGTCGCCGGCGGGGCCCGGGCCGGCGGTGCGATCGGCCAGGCGGGAGTCGAAGGCCTCGAGCAGCTCGGTCCGCAGCACGCCGAGCTCGCCGCGCCGATCGTCGACCGCCCGCGCCAGCTGGGACTCGACCCATCGCGCCAGGCGGGCCGTCAGCTGTTTGAGCTGGTCCTCCAGGGCCTCCGACCGCTCCGCTTCGCCCGGTTGGCCCGACAGGCTGGGCGAGCCGGACCGGTCCTCGGGCGTCGCCTCATTCACCGCCGACAGCGTACCGACCGCAGGCCGGGGTCTCGCGGACGGGCGCGGCGACGCCCTTGCCCACCGACCCTCCACAAGAGGCGGTGGCTGGCGCGGACGACGCTCAGGCCGCTAGGCCCGGGGCTTCACGTTGGCCGCCTGCAGCCCCTTCGGGCCGGTCTGCACCTCGAACTCCACGGGCTCGCCCTCTTCGAGGCTGCGATAGCCCGGCTTCTGGATGGCGCTGAAGTGAACGAACACATCGCCGCCGTCCTCTTGCTGGATGAACCCGTACCCCTTGTCGGCGTTAAACCACTTGACGGTTCCGGTCGCCACGGTGGCGATCCCCCTTCTCGCGTTGGACCTGCAATGGGGGACTGCCCAACCGTGCGGTGATGCCGTGCAATCGATTCCCCGCGCCGGAAGTTACCAGTCGGCAACCGCCGTGTCTCTAGTGGTCTTTCCGGTGAACGCGGGTGCCGCGGGGCGCGTCTTCGACGGCCCACCCAAGACGCTCCAACCGGTCGCGAAGCGAGTCGGCACCGGCAAAATCACGCGCTGTGCGGGCGGCGTCGCGCTCAGCGACGAGCGCGGCGATTTCGGCTGGGATGTCGGCCGCGCCGCCCCGTAAACCAAGTCCCACAGCGTCGGCCATCTCACGCACCGCGGCCGCTCGCGCTGCCGCGCCCGCGGCGTCGCCGGCGTCGAGGGCCGTGTTGGCCGCCCGCAGCAGCGTCCACATCTCGGCGACCGCACGGGGGGTGTCGAGGTCGTCGTCCATGGCGGCCCGGAACCGGTCGAGCGCGTCGGCGTCGGCGCCGGCCACCGGGAGCTCGGCGGTGCGGCGGGCGAACGCGTCGAGGCCGGCGAGGGTGCCGGTGGCCTTCTCGATCGTGTCGTCGGTGACCTCCACCGGCGCCCGGTAATTCGACTGGAGGACCAGCAGGCGGTAGGCGCGGGGGTCGACGGAGGCCAGCAGGTCGGTGAGGGTCGTGAAGTTGCCGAGCGACTTCGACATCTTCTCCCCGCCCATCTGGACGTGGCCGTTATGCGCCCACCGGCGGGCGAACCCACGGCCGGCGGCGACGGCCTGGGCCCGCTCGTTCTCGTGGTGGGGGAAGGCCAGGTCGATGCCGCCGCCGTGGAGGTCGAAGCCGTCGCCGAGCAGGTCGAGCGACATCACCACGCACTCGGTATGCCAACCCGGCCTCCCGGCTCCCCACGGCGCCGGCCACGTGGGCTCGCCCGGCTTGGCCACCTTCCACAATGCGAAGTCGAGTGGAGAGCGCTTCTCCTCCACCACGTCGACCCGGGCGCCGGCGCGCAGGCTGTCGAGCGACTGACGAGCCAGCAGCCCGTAGCCGGGGACCGCGTCGACCGACAGGTACACGCCGTCGGAGGTCTCATACGCGGTGCCGGCGGCGACGAGGCCGGCGATCAGCTCGACCATCTGGGAGACATACGCGGTGGCGTGGGGGTCGACGGTGGGTCGCTTCACGTTCAGGGCGTCCATGGCGTCGTACCAGGCGCCCTCGTACTGGACCGCCACGTCGTCCGACGTGCGGCCCTCCTCATTGGCCCGACGGATGATCTTGTCGTCGATGTCGGTGATGTTGGAGACGAAGCGCACGTCGAGGCCGCTCCACTCCAGGTACCGGCGCAGCACGTCCCATACCAGGGCCATGCGGCCGTGCCCGATGTGGGGGAGGTCGTAGACGGTCGGCCCGCACACGTACATCGAGACCTCCCCGGCGTCGCGGAGCTCGACGCCGGCGGTGCGGCCCGATGCGGTGTCGTGGAGGCGGATCACCGGGTTACCGTAACTCCGTGCCCGCACCCGCCGTCCCCGAAAAACCGTCCCTCGATGGCCTCGAGGGCAAGTGGGGGGCGCGCTGGGAGGCCGACGGCACCTACCGCTTCGACCGGTCGAGGGCCCGGGCCGACATCTACTCGATCGACACCCCGCCGCCGACGGTCAGCGGGTCGCTCCACGTCGGGCACGTCTTCTCCTACACCCACACCGACACGGTGGCCCGGTTCCAGCGCATGCGCGGCCGCGAGGTCTTCTACCCCATGGGGTGGGACGACAACGGCCTGCCCACCGAGCGCCGGGTCCAGAACTTCTTCGGCGTTCGCTGCGATCCGGCATTGGCGTACGACCCGTCGTTCGAACCGCCCACTGATTCTCCGCTCCCGGCCGCTGGGGCCAGGCCCCCGTCCCGACCGATCGCCATCTCCCGGCCCAACTTCGTCGAGCTGTGCATCCGGCTGACGGCCGAGGACGAGAAGACCTTCGAGGAGCTATGGCGCCAGCTCGGCCTGTCGGTCGATTGGGCCATGACGTACACGACGGTCGGGCCGGCGGCCCAGCGGGCGTCGCAGCGGGGGTTCCTGCGCCTGCTGGCCAGGGGCGAGGCATACCAGTCGGTGGCGCCCACGCTCTGGGACGTCGACTTCCAGACCGCCATCGCCCAGGCGGAGCTGGAGGACCGGGAGCTCACCGGCGCATACCACCGCATCCGCTTCGGCGGCCCCGCCGGCGCCAGCATCGAGATCGATACCACCCACCCCAAGCTGCTCCCCGCCTGTGTCGCGCTCGTCGCCCACCCCGACGACGACCGCTACAAGCCGCTGTTCGGCTCCGAGGCCACCACGCCGCTGTTCGGCGTGCGGGTCCCGATCCTCGCCCACCCCCTGGCCGAGCCGGAGAAGGGCACGGGCGTGGCCATGATCTGCACCTTCGGCGACGTCTCCGACGTCATCTGGTGGCGGGAGCTCAAGCTGCCGGTCCGCACGATCATCGGGCGCGACGGCCGGATCCAGGCCGAGCCACCCGAGGGCGTCGACGCATCGCCGGCGTGGTCGGAGCTGGTCGGGAAGAAGATGGCGCCCGCCCGCCAGCGCATGGTGGAGCTGCTCCGGGAGTCGGGCGACCTGCTGGGCGACCCCCGCCCCATCACCCACGCGGTCAAGTTCTTCGAGAAGGGCAGCAAGCCGCTGGAGATCCTCACCAGCCGCCAGTGGTTCATCCCCACGCTCGACCACCGAGAGCGCCTGCTCGAGCGGGGCCAGCAGCTCCAGTGGCACCCGCACTACATGCGGGCCCGGTTCGAGTCGTGGGTCAACGGCCTCAACACCGACTGGCTCATCAGCCGCCAGCGCTTCTTCGGCGTGCCGTTCCCGCTCTGGTACCGGGTGGGCGAAGACGGGTCGGTCCTCTACGACGAGCGTTTGGTTCCTGAGGAGTCGCGCCTGCCGGTCGACCCGTCCACCGACATCCCCGACGGCTTCAGCGCCGGCCAGCGCGACCAGCCGGGCGGGTTCACCGGCGAGCCCGACGTCATGGACACCTGGGCCACGTCGTCGCTGACCCCCCAGGTCGCCGGCAGGTGGGCCGACGACCCCGACCTGTTCGAGCGGGTCTTCCCCATGGACCTGCGGCCCCAGGCCCATGAGATCATCCGCACCTGGCTGTTCTCCACCGTCGTGCGCTCCGACCTGGAGCACGGCACGGTGCCGTGGTCCAACGCCGCCATCTCCGGGTGGGTGCTCGACCCCGACCGCAAGAAGATGTCGAAGTCCAAGGGCAACGCCCTGACGCCGATCGGCCTGCTCGACCAGCACGGCGCCGACGCGGTCCGGTACTGGGCGGCCAGCGGCCGGCCGGGCGTCGACACCGCCTTCGACGAGGGCCAGATGAAGGTCGGCCGGCGGCTGTCGATCAAGCTGCTCAACGCGTCGAAGTTCGTCCTGTCGCGTTTGGGTGAGGAGGGCGAGGTCAGCGCCCCGCTCGACCAGGCCATGCTCGCCGGCCTCGCGTCGCTGGTCGAGGAGGCCACCACCGCGTTCGAGGGCTACGACTACGCCCGCGCCCTGGAGCGCACCGAGACATTCTTCTGGGGCTTCTGCGACGACTACCTGGAGCTGGTCAAGGCCCGGGCCTACGGCGGCCAGGGCGAGGCGGCGGCGGCGTCGGCCAATCGGGCGCTCACCCTGGCGTTGTCGACCCTGCTGCGGCTCTTCGCACCGTTCCTGCCCTTCGTCACCGAGGAGGTCTGGTCCTGGGGCTCGGGCTCGCAGTGGGACGAAGGGTCGATCCATCGGGCGGCGTGGCCCGACGCCGAGGCGCTGCGGGGGCCGGCCGGCGCCTACGCCGACCCTGAAATGCTCGCCGTCGCCTCCGCCGTCCTCGGCGAGGTCCGCAAGGCCAAGACGGCGGCCAAGGCGTCGATGCGGGCCGACGTCGCCCGGGTCGTCGTCGGTGACACGGCCGAGCGCATCGCCGCGCTGGCTGCGGTGGCGGCCGACGTCCGCGACGCCGGCCGCATCGCCGAGTTCGTCACGACCGAGTCGGAGTCTCTATCGGTCGAGGTGGAGCTGGCGCCGGCCTGAGCCGGCGGGCGGATCAGGGGAGGGCCGCGAAGCGGCTCAGGACGAACTCCCACGCCACGTTGGTGGTGTCGAGCCGGGGCGGGCGGAACCACTCGTGGGCGGTGCCGGCCACCCGGTAGCGGACGACGGGGCTGCGGCAGCCGGTGCCCCGAGCCTCGGCGCCGGCGGCCTGCACCGACAGACAGCCGTTCTGGGCCCGCCAGAACTCGAAGAGCTCCTCCACGCCGGCCAGGTAGCCCCGGCGCTTCGTACCCCAGTTGGCGATCCGGCCGCCGGCGTAGGGGACCACCGGGTCACCCGCGCCGGCGGCCACCAATACGGCCACGGGGCGGCCGGGGCGGCAGGAGCGGTCGAAGCCCTGCCCGGCGGTGCCCGCCACCAGGACCAACGCGCCGACGTAACCGCCGGGGTCGCAGGCCAGGCGGCTGGCCATCACCGCACCGGCGGAGAACCCGACCACGGCCACCCGGCCGGCGCCGGCGCCGGTGCGAGCCACGGTCTCGTCGATCAGCCGGGCCAGGAACTGGCTGTCGTCGACCGGCGCGCCGGCGGTGACGGGGTCGGCGCCGGGCCGGCCGTCGTTCCAGGCCCCGCCGTGAGCGTCGGGGTAGGCCAGCACCACGCGCGTTCCGGCGGCGAGTGGCTCGAACCCCGCCGACCTCATGTCTCGGCCTTGCCCACCCACGCCGTGGAGGACCACGACGACGGCCGACGCCGGTCCCCCGGTGGGGACGACGGTGGTCCAGCGCCGGGCCACGCCGTCGACCTCGACCTGGTGCTCGTGCACGCCGACGGAGAGGTGGGCCGGCGGGGGATCGGGCGCATCAGCGGCGCCGAGGATGGTCGCGGGAGTGGCGGCGGGCGGCGGCGCCACCGTGGCCAGGGGCGCGACCTCAACTGCCGCCGGCGCGACGACCTCAACGTCCGGTGGCGCAGCAGTGATCACGGGCGCGCCGACCTCCACGGCCGCCGGCGCGGCAGTGTCAACGCCGGCGCACGCCAGCACGGCCCCGACCAGCACGCCGGCAACGCCGGCTCTCCCCCCCCATGCCCCCATCGTGTGTCGCCCCACGCAACCACATCCCGACGCCCTGTGCACGGAGGCAGGGATAGCATTCCCGCCATCGACGGAGGGGTGCAGGGCAGAGCCGCCCCGGAGCGCAACGAGCGCGAGGTGTTCCTCGACGCGGTCAAGGCCATCGCCATCGTCCGGGTCGTGGTCTGGCACATGTTCGGCGTCGCCGCCATCACCTACTTCGTTGCCGCCATACCAGCGATGTTCTTCGTCACAGGGAGCCTGCTGGCGAAGTCGATGGACCGCCGGCCGCCGAGGGTGGTCCTCGCCGACCGGTTCCACCGGCTTCTCCTGCCCTACTGGGCCTTCGGCGCCGTGGCCTGGCTGGCGATGGCGGTCGCCGCCACCCGCACCGGTACCGGGCTGCCCCTCCAGCGCGCCGCGCTGTGGCTGTTCCCGGTCGGCGGCATCGCTGGGTCGGCGTGGGAGGGCGGCTGGCTCTCGTCGCACCTCTGGTATGTCCGGGCGCTGGTTTGGCTGCTGTTGGCATCTCCGCTGCTGCTCCGTTGGGTGAGGCGGGCCGGCCCCGGCGTCCTGCTGGTCCCGGTGGCCGGGGTGTTCCTCATCGACGCGCTGTCGCGCCGGGGCGGCCTGCTCGCCGCCCACCACGCCACCTCCTGGGCCGTCGGCGACGTCGTCCTCCTCTCGGTGTTCCTGATGGCGGGGTTCGTCCACCGAGACCGCGGCTTGCGCACGGTCTCCCGGCGCGGGTGGCTTGTCGTCGCCGTGGTTTCGGGCGTGGCGGCGGGCGCGTGGCTGTTCACCCAGCCAGTGCCCCAGGGCATCGTCAACAACAGCCACCCGATGCACCTGTTCGTGGGCGCGGCGTGGCTGGCCCTTGCCCTCGCCGGCCGCGACGCCCTCACCCGGTTGGCCAACGCCCCGGTGGCCGGCGCCGCCATCCGGGCCGTCGGCCGGCGCTCGCTCACCATCTACCTGTGGCACACGGCGGCCATCATCGTGGCCCTGAACGCCCTGGAGGCGGCCGGGGTGGTGGGCGGGCCGGCCCACTTCGTCGGCCTCGTCGTGCTCACCGTGCTCGGCACGTACGTCCTTGTGACCCTCTTCGGGTGGGTGGAGGATCTGGCGGCCCGCCGGCCGCTGCCGGAGCGGCGGAGGCGGGCCCTCGGGCGGCCGGCCCTCGCGCTGGCGACGCTCGCCGCGGTCACCGGGGCCGTGCTCGCCCTCCCCCGGCACGCGCCCGGAGGCGTCTCCGAGGCGGCCGCCACGGCCCGGTCACCCCGCCGGCCCCCGGTGCCTTCCCAGCCGCCGCCGGCCCCGACCTTCGAGGCCCAGGCCACCCGCGCCTCCGCCGCCGCACCCCTCACCGCGGCCGCGGCGCCGGCGGTCGCAGCCCGGCTCGACGACATGCTCACCCGCTGGCTCGGCGCCTCCGGCGCCGGTGGGGCGATGGTCGGGATCGAAGGCCGGGACCTCCGCTGGACCGGCGCCCGCGGCGCCCGTCCCGACACCGGCGTTCCCGTGGCGGTGGCCGACCGCATCGAGCTGGCCTCGCTCACCAAGCTGTTCACCGCCTCGCTCGTCCACCGTTTCGCGGAGGCGGGCCGGATCGACCTCGATGCTGAGCTGCCGCGCCTGCGGTCCCTGCCCGACTTCCCCTACGAGTGGGGCATCACCGTGGCCCAGCTGCTCGACCACAGCAGCGGCCTCGTCAATTACCTCGACACCGACCTCTACGCCTTCAACCCCGATCGTCTCGACAGCCCCAGGACCGCGGTCATGGCCAGCGCCGCCCACCCCCTGGCCACCGATCCGGGCACCGACCACCTGTACTCGAGCACGAACTTCCTGCTTCTCGGACTGCTGCTGGAGGAGGTGTCGGGCCGCTCGTTCGACGCCCTCCTGCAGGAGGCGATCATCGGCCCGCTGAAGCTGCGGGACACCATCCACCTGGCGCCGGCGCCGGCCTGGCCCCGAGGCGGCACGTCGGGCATCGAGACCAGCCTGGGCGACCTGTTGACCGCCGGCACGGCCCTCCTGCGCGACCACGCCGGCCTGTCGCCGGAGGCCTACGCCCGCATGACCGACGTGGATCCCCTCTCCGGGTTCGGGCCGGGCACGTTCGGGTTCTGCCCGTGCCGGCTCGACGGCGCCGGCAGCCCGCAGTTCTTCGCCATCGGGTATTACGGGGCGACCACGCTGCTCGGCTACGTGCCCGCGCTCGACCTGACCGTGGCCGTCGACCTCGTCCACGCCCTGGGGGTCAACGGTGGCTACGGCGCGGTGAGGCTGCTCTTCGAGATGCTCGACGACCTGGTCAGGTCGTCCTGATAGCTCGACGACCTGGTCAGGTCTTCCTGACCGCCGGCTCCTGCACCAGTACCCGGCGGGGGTGGGCGTAGACGTTGCAGCGCCGGTCGCGCAGGAAACCCACCAGGGTCACGCCGAAGCGCTCGGCCAGGTCGACGGCCAGGCTGCTCGGCGCCGAGATGCCGCACACCACGGTCACGCCGGCGGCGATGGCCTTCTGCAGGATCTCGTAGCTCGACCGGCCGCTGACCAGGACCACCTCGCGCCCCAGCGGCACCCGGCCCTGGAGCACGGCCCAGCCGATGAGCTTGTCGAGCGCGTTGTGGCGGCCGACGTCCTCCCGCACCGCCTTCAGCTCGCCGCCGGCGTCGAACAGGCCGGCGGCGTGCAGCCCGCCGGTGGCGTCGAACAGACCCTGGCGGTCCCGCAACCGGGGCGGCAGCCCGTACAGCACCTCCGCCGGCACCTCCGGCCCGCCGGCCAGCGGCGCGCACCGCAGCTCCAGGGCGTCGAGCGTGGCCTTGCCGCAGACCCCGCAGGCGCTGGTGGTGAAGAAGTGGCGGTCGAGGAAGCGGAGGTCGGGCGCCGCACCGACAGCCAGCTCCACGTTGACGATATTGAAGCGCTGCCCGGCGTCGACATCGGGGTCGGTGCAGTAGGTGACCCGCCGGACGTCGTCGCGGCCGGCGATGACGCCCTCGGAGAACAGGAACCCGACGGCCAGCTCGAAGTCGGCGCCGGGGGTCCGCATGGTGACGGCGACGGTGTGGCGGGCGCCGGCCACGACCAACCGGATCTCCAGCGGCTCCTCGGTGGCCAGCTCGTCGGCCCGCCACGTGGCCCGGCCGTCGGCGACGACGCGGACCTGCCGGGGCGTCCGGCTCCCGGGCCGATCGCCGGTCACAGGAGCTGGGGCTGGATCTCGCCGGCCAGGACCTCGACGAGGTCGGGGCCGTCGTGGCGGGCACTGTTGACCCTGGTACCGACCGGGCGCGCCCGCAGGCGCACCGTGGCCGGCGCCTCGAGCATGGCGACGAGCGACGCCACCTCCGCGTTGGCGGGATCGAGCCAGCCGTCCCACTGGTCGGCGCGCAGGCGCACCGGCATCCGGTCGTGCAGCCAGGCCAGGTCGGCGTCGGCCGGGGCGGTCACGACCGCGCAGCTCACCTCGCCGGCGTTGCGGTCCCAGATGGCGGCCAGCGCGATCGGGGCGCCTGAGGCGTCGGCCAGGTCGAGGAGGTACGGCTGCTTCGGCCCACCGGCGGGCCGGCGCCACTCATAGAAGCCGTCGACGACCACCAGGCAGCGCCGGCGGGCGAGGGAATCACTGAACACCGCCGTGTCGACGATGCCCTCGACGCGCGCGTTGATGGGCCGGGGGCCGGCGCCGGCGTCGGTGGACCACGACGGGACCAGCCCCCAGCGCATCGTGCCCAGGCGCCGGCCGGCCTGCGTGCCGGCCACGACCGGGATCTCGGCGCCGGGGGCGACGTTCCAGCTCGGCACCCGCTCGGGCGACACCAGATCCGACACGCCGAAGTAGGCGGCCAGCACCTCGACCGGCCGGGTGACGACGATGCGCCCGCACACGCCACCATGGTAGCGATCTCTTGCTTTCCAATGACTTTGCATTATAAAGTTCTTTGCATGATGACGAAGGGCGCTCACAGCAACCCCCCGGACGACGAGCTGGCCACGACGCTGCAACAGGTGGACGAGCTCCGCATGCGCACCCGCGCCGCGGTGCATTCGGCGTGGTTCCCGATGCTGCTGTTCGGCCTGATCGGGCTGGCGTCGATCCCCTTCGGCTTCATCGCCGACGGTCTCGGCACCGCGTTCTTCTGGCTGGTCGCCGGCCCGGCCGGCGGCTACGCCACCTCCCGGCACTACCGCGACCGTGCCATCTCTTTGGGGGTGGGCGTACGGGGCGGGGTCTACGTCGTGTGGGGCGTGATCCTGTTCTTCGCCGCGTTCCTGGGGGGAGCGATCACCCATTCGGCGGCCGCGCCCATCCTGGCGATCGCCATCGGCTATCTCGGGTTCGCCCGCCTGGAGCGGAACTGGGCGGTGGCCGCGGTGGCCATCGTGCTGGGCGTGGCGGCCGTGGTTGTCGCCATCACCGACCCCGCCCACGGCGACGTCGTCCTGACGCTCATGTTCGGGCTGTCCTTCACCGTCACCGGGTTGCTGCTCCGCCGCCGCGACCCCGTCGGCTGAGCCGCGTGGTCGACGACGCCCACCCGTCCCAGCGCCTCGACGACGTCGTGCACCAGCGGGTGCGCCTCGGCATCCTCGCCGTGCTGGCCGAGGCCGACGAGGCCGACTTCGGCTTTCTCAAGGACTCGCTGAACCTCACCGACGGCAACCTCTCCCGGCACCTGCAGGTGCTTGAGGAGGCCGGGTTCGTCGAGGTAAACAAGGTGTTCGTGGGCCGCCGGCCCCGGACGTGGATCGCCGCCACCAAGGCGGGGCGGGCGGCCTTCGCCGCCGAGGTCGCCGCCCTCCGGGAGCTCATCGCCGGCACCGAGCGGTTCAGCCAGGGAAGCGCCGGTGGCTAGAGTCGAACAGGGGTGGGACCCTCCCGGGCCCGAGCGGGCGTCGCAGAGGAGCGGTTCCATGCCGGCAATCCGGGTCCGGGACCTCCGGAAGTCCTACGGGACCATCGACGCCGTGCGGGGCGTCGACTTCGACGTGGCCGAGGGCGAGGTCTTCGGCTTCCTGGGGCCCAACGGCGCCGGCAAGACCACCATCGTCGAGATCCTGGAGGGATACCGGGAGCGCACCGCCGGCACGGTGGAGGTGCTCGGCCACGACCCGGCACGGGGCGGGCGCCGGCTCCGGGAACGGATCGGCATCGTTCTCCAGGAGACCGGCGTCGAGCGGTTCCTGCGGGTGGGCGAGGTGCTGGAGCTGTACTGCGGCTACTACCCGCGGCCCCGCCCGGTCGGGGACCTGCTGGCGCTCGTCGGGCTCGAGGACAAGCGCGACGACATCGTCAAGACGCTCTCCGGCGGCCAGCGCCGGCGGCTCGACCTGGCCCTCGGCCTGGCCGGCGATCCCGAGCTCGTCTTCCTCGACGAGCCGACCACCGGGTTCGACCCCTCCGCCCGGCGGGAGGCGTGGGACATCGTCCGCAACCTCCGGGACCTGGGCAAGACCGTGTTCCTCACCACCCACTACATGGACGAGGCCCAGCACCTCGCCGACCGGGTGGCGGTCATCGCCGCCGGGCGCATCGTGGCCGAGGGCCCGCCCGACAGCCTTTCGGGGCGCAGCGACGCCACCGAGATCCGGTTCTCGCCCGCACCGGCCGGCGAGCTCCCGCCCCTTGGCCCGGCCACGGCCACCCTCGACGGCCAGGTGGTGGTGGTCCGCACCGCGGAGCCCACGGCCACCCTCCACCTGCTGACCGGCTGGGCGCTGGAGCGGGGCGTCACCCTCGGTGGCCTCAGTGTGAGCCGCCCCTCGCTGGAGGACGTGTACCTGGAGCTGACGGCCCAGCATGGGTGACCTCGCCATCGCCGGCCGCCAGCTCCGGTTCGAGCAGAAGGCGTTCTGGCGCAACCCGGCCGGCGCCGTGTTCACCTTCGCCTTCCCGCTGCTGTTCCTCGTCGTCTTCTCGACGCTCAACTCCGGGGCGCGCATCGAGGAACGGGGCAACATCTCCTTCGTCACGTTCTTCGTGCCCGGCATCGTGGCCTTCGGCCTCATCTCGGCCTGCTACACCAACCTGGCCATCCGTATGACCATCAACCGCGACCTGGGGATCCTCAAGCGGGTCCGGGGCACGCCCGTGCCCACGTGGGCATACCTCGCCGGCCAGGTGGGGTCGTCGATCGTCGTGACGTTCCTGCTCTGCACCCTCACCGTGGGCCTCGGGGTGATCGCCTTCGGGGTCGAGTTCCGCGCCGGCACCGCGGCCGGGCTCTTCGTGACCCTGGCCCTCGGCGCCGCCTGCTTCTGCGCCCTGGGGCTGGCGGTGAGCGGCCTGTGCCCCAACGCCGACGCCGCGCCGGCCATCGTCAACTTCTCGGTCTTCCCCCTCGTGTTCGTATCCGGCATATTCTTCCCCCTCGACAACGCCCCCGGGTGGCTGGCGTCGGCGGCCGAGCTGTTCCCGGTACAGCAGCTGGCCGACGGGCTCCAGTACGCCTTCGACCCCCGCACGACCGGCCTCGGCTTCAACGGCGACGACCTCTGGAGACTGCTCGCCTGGACCGTCGCCGGTTCCCTCCTCGCCGTCCGACTCTTCCGATGGGACTCCGCCACGAAATGAGCGCCTCCATGTCAACCCCAACCCCGTCGGCGGCGGCGCGGGCCGTCGACATCACCAAGGTCTACGGCCAGGGCGACGCCGAGGTCCGCGCCCTCGACGGGATCACCGTCGACTTCGCCACCGGCCACTTCAGCGCCATCATGGGCCCGTCGGGATCGGGCAAGTCCACGCTCATGCACTGCATGGCCGGCCTCGACACCATCACCTCGGGCCAGGTCCACGTGGGCGCGGTCGAGCTGAGCAGCCTGAACGACAAGGAGCTCACCCGTCTCCGGCGCGACCAGATCGGCTTCATCTTCCAGTCCTACAACCTGGTGCCGACCCTCACCGCGGCCGAGAACATCACCCTCCCCATGGACATCGCCGGCCGCAAGCCCGACGAGGCCTGGGTCAACCGCCTCATCGACACGGTTGGGCTCCGGCCCCGCCTCTCCCACCGCCCCTCCGAGCTGTCCGGAGGCCAGCAGCAGCGGGTCGCGGCGGCGCGGGCGCTGGCGTCGCGCCCGAGCATCGTCTTCGCCGACGAGCCCACCGGCAACCTCGACTCGCGCTCGGGCGCCGAGATCCTGGAGTTCCTCCGGGCGTCGGTGCGCGACTTCGGCCAGACCGTCGTCATGGTCACCCACGACCCCGTGGCCGCGTCGTACGCCGAGCGGGTGGTGTTCCTGGGCGACGGTCGCATCGTCGACGAGATGACCGGGCCCACCGCCGAGCGGGTGCTCGACCGCATGAAGGGGTTCGGGGAGTAGCCGATGCTCCTCGCCACCCTCAAGGGCATCGTGGCCCACAAGCTGCGCCTCTTCCTCACGGCCATGGCTGTGGTGCTCGGCGTGGCCTTCGTCGCCGGCACCTTCGTGCTGACCGACACCATCAACAAGACCTTCGACACCCTCTTCACCGAGATCTCCGCCGGCACCGACCTCACCGTGCGCGCCGTCTCGGGGTTCGGCGAGGGCGCCGACATCGACTCCGCCCGCGACACCGTGCCCGCGGCCCTGCTCGATGTCGTGCGCCGCACCGACGGCGTGGCCGCGGCCGACGGCACCGTCGCCGGGCTCGCCCAGTTCGTGGACAAGGACGGCAAGGCGGTCTCGACCGGCGGCGCCCCGACGCTGGGCTTCAACTGGACCGAACCGATCCTGTCCCCCCTCAGGCTGCGCAGCGGGCGGGAACCGCAGCGGGCCGGCGAGGTGGTCGTCGACGCGGTCACCGCACGGCAGCACGACTTCGCCCTCGGCGACCGGGTCAAGGTGCTGTTCCAGGGCCCGAGCGAGGACTTCACCGTGGTCGGCATCACCGGCTTCGGCGAGGCCGACAACCTGGCCGGCGCCACCCTCGCCATCTTCGACGAGGCCACGGCCCAGCGGGTGTTCGGGAAGGTCGGCCGATACGACAGCATCGACATCAAGGCAGCCGAGGGCGTCGGCACCGTCGAGCTACGCGACCGCGTCGTGGCCGCGCTGCCCGCCGGCGTCGAGGTGGTCACCGCCAAGCAGGTGGCCGACGAGAGCGCCGACGCCGTCGGCCAGGCCCTCGGTTTCTTCAGCACCGCGCTGCTCGTGTTCGCCGGGATCGCCCTCTTCGTGGGCGGGTTCATCATCCTCAACACCTTCTCGATCCTGGTGGCCCAGCGCACCCGGGACCTGGCCCTGCTGAGGGCGTTGGGCGCCAGCCGGCGCCAGGTGATGGCGACGGTGGTCGGCGAGGCGTTCGCCGTGGGCCTGTTCGCGTCGATCGTCGGCCTCTCCCTCGGCGTGCTCGTCGCCATCGGGCTGCAGAGCCTGCTAAAGGCCTTCGGGATCGACCTGCCGGCGAGCGGCGTGGTCCTCAAACCTCGCACCTTCATCGCCTCCTTCGTGGTCGGGGTGGGCGTGACGGTGGCCTCGTCGATCTCGCCGGCCCGGCGGGCGTCGAGGATCCCGCCCATGGCCGCCCTGCGCGGCGGGGCCGAGGAGCACGGTGGGTCGCTGCGGCGGCGGTCGGTGGCCGGCGCGGTCGTGGCCGCTGCGGGCATGGCCGCGCTGCTCGCGGGCCTGTTCGGCGGCACCATCTCCCTGGTCGGGGTGGGCGCGGCCCTCGTCTTCGTCGGTGTCGCACTGCTGAGCCCGCTGGTGGCCCGGCCCCTGGCCCGGGTCATCGGCGCGCCGCTGATCTTCATGAGCCGATGGCGCATCCGCAGGACCGCGCCGCCGTCGACCCTGCCCGTACGGCTCGGCCGCCAGAACGCCATGCGCAACCCCCGGCGCACGGCGGCCACATCGGCCGCCCTCACCGTGGGGCTGGGGCTGGTGGCGTGCGTGAGCGTGCTGGCGGCGTCGATCAAGGCGTCGGCGGCGGAGATCGTCGACGACTACCTCGCGGCCGACTACATCGTCAGCACGCCCAGCTTCACGCCGAGCATCAGCACCGCCCTGGCCCCCCGGCTGGCGCAGCTGCCGGAGCTGGCCGCGGTGTCGGGCCTCCAGACCGGCCAGTGGCGCTCCAACGGCGAGGGCCGGTCGATCTTCGCCGGCGACCCGGCCACGCTCGGCCAGGTGCTCAAGTTCGATGTCACCGCCGGCGACGCCGCCGCTCTGGCCCGGGGCGGGATCTTCGTGGCCGACGACGAACTGGAGCGCCAGGGCCTCGAGATCGGCGCCACGCTGCCCATGACCTTCGCCCGCACCGGCGACACGGAACTTCGCATCGCCGGCACCTTTGCCGAGAACCAGCTGCTGGGGAACTACCTCGTGTCGACGGCCACCTTCGAGGCCAACTTCACCGAGCGGCTGGACTTCGTCGTCCTGGCCAGGGTCCGGCCCGGGGTGGCGCCGGCCACGGCGCGCGCCGCGGTGGAACAGGTCACCGGGGAGTTCCCCAACGTCGAGCTGCGCGACCAAGCCGAGTTCAAACAGCAGCAGGAGGACCAGGTCAACCAGATCCTCGGGCTGATCACCGCCCTGCTCATGCTCTCGATCATCATCGCCCTGTTCGGGATCGTGAACACCCTGGCCCTGTCGATCTTCGAGCGGACCCGGGAGCTGGGCCTGCTCCGGGCGGTCGGCATGTCACGGCGGCAGGTGCGGTCGATGATCCGGGGCGAGTCGGTGATCATCGCGGTGATGGGCGCGCTCCTCGGCCTGGGTGTGGGCGTGCTGTTCGGCTACGCCGTCGTCTTGGCGCTGGCCGACGAGGGCATCGCCACGGTGGTCGTGCCCGCCAGCCAGCTCTTCACCTACGTGGTGCTCGCCGGTATTGCCGGCGTGGTCGCCGCCGTCTTCCCCGCCCGGCGGGCGGCCAGGCTCGACGTGCTGGCGGCAATCTCCTACGAGTAGCCGGCCGGGCTACACCGGTCAGAACTCGACGCGGACCTCGTAGGTGCGAACCTCGGCCGCCGCTGTGTCCCAGGGCCGGGCGTAGCGGCAGGTCACCGTCGACCGCCCCTCGCCACGCGCCGCGATGCGCACGACGTGGGCCGGCTTCGGGCCCGACTCGAAGCGCTCCTCGACCACGGCGAGGAACGGGCCGGCGGCCTCCACCCGCCACGCGAACCCGGGGCGGGGCGTGGTGGGCAGCCGCAGGCCGAACGTGGTGCCGGGGGCGACCTTGAGGGTCTTGGTCGGGTGCACGCCGCCGGGCGGCACCGGGTTGGCCGGCGGCGCCGGCTGTGGGGCGCGCTCCAGCTCGGGGTCGTAGGAGGCCGGCGCCGGCCCCGGCGCCGGCCCGACCCAGATCCAGCCGTCGTCGCGCTCCTCGACCGGGTGGACGCCGAGGTAGGCGGGCCGCAGCTTCCACAGCTCCGAGGGCTCCACCTCGCCCGCCGGGTAGACGTTCTCGCCGGTCTCGGTGTCGTAGCAGTAGCCGTGGAGCGGGCACTGGACCACGCCCTCGACAAAGGTCGCCCGGCCCAGGTCGGTGCGCTGGTGGGGACAGTCGGCCGCGAAGGCCACCACCCGGCCGTCGTCCAGGCGACCGAGCATCACGTTGGTGACCTCCACCGTCACCCGGTGCAGCGTTCCGCCGGCCAGCTCGGCGCTGGGCAGGGCCCGGACGAGGGGTGCATCCTCCACCAACGCCAGCGTACGGGACGCCATGGCCGGCGGCTCGTTTACCCGACCGGTACCGACACGCCTACGCCGCCCCGGGTGGCGCCGCCGTAGCGGGCGACCTCGGCCTCCAGGTCGAGGGGCTGGGGACGGGCCAGCGTGCCCGCCTGGGCCCGCATGTCGTCGGTGATGAGGTCGGCCGGCAACAGCCAGGACACCTCGAGCTCGATCCCGTCGGGGTCCCGGGCGTAGAGGGCCTTGGTGGTCACGTGGTCGGAGGCGCCGGTGAGCGCGCCCCGCTCCACCAGGATGCCCCGGATACGGGCCAGCTCGGCCAGGGTGTCGACCTCCCAGGCCAGGTGGTAGAGCCCGACGGTGGACTTCCCGGCCTGGGAGTCGCCGGCGCCGGCGCCGACCTGGAAGGCGCCCAGGTCGTGGTCGTTGGTGGAGCCCGGCGCCTGGAAGAACGCGGCCTGGCCCGGCGCCCAGATGAGGGTCCGGAAGCCGAGCACGCTCTCGTAGAACTCCCGGGTGCGCTCGACGTCGCGGACGTAGAGCACGGCGTGGTTGAGTCGGGTCACGGGCATTGGCTGCGCTCCTTCGGGCTGTCCAACGACGTCCAACCTGCTTGAAATCTCAACTATTCCAACCGCGCCGCCGGGTGGTGCCGTGCTCACGGGTCGATCCGCACCGGCCGCTCGATCAGATGGGGCTGGATCGGCGACGCCGGCACGAACCAGGGCGCGGCCGGCGGGTCGTCGGGGCGAAGCTCCCAGTGGCGGCCGACCCGCTCGACTCCGATGGGGTACACGGTGAGGCCGCCGGCGGCGTCGATATGAAGGCGGAGGAAGCTCTTGTGGTGCGGGTGATGCAGCGGGGCATACCCCTCGTTGCCGTGGAAGCCGGCCATGTTGGTGGCCCACAGGTAGCCGGACATGCCGACCGTGCCGCCGACGCCGCCGAGCAGGCCGACGAGGACGAGGAAGGCCACCAGGGAGCCGCCGGCGAGGCGGGACGCGGCCATCATCACCACCACGATGCTGGCCAGCTGCATGGCCGAATGGACCACGCCCAGGGCGACGCGGGTCACCCCGGTGGCATCGTGGGCGAAGCGCACCATGCCGGCGAGGAGGACCAGGATCAGGGTCATGAGGAGGAACGCCGTCGGGCTCTCCCAGAGCGCGGCGCGCAGGCCGCCGACGCCGAGGTCCACATGGCGGCCGTCGAGGTGCAGGCCCAGCATGAAGGCGAGCACGATCTGGCCCACGCCGAACACGCCGGCCATGGGCAGGTTGTAGACCGGGAGCAGCCAGATCCGCCGGCGCAGCCGCTTCGACGCGGCGGCTGAGGGGTAGGTGGCCGCCTTCCGGTACCACGTCGTGCCCTTGGCGCCCTCCATCTCCATGCGCGCCGGCAAGCCGTGGGTGGGGTGGAGGAACGCCCCCCCGCCACCGGCGGTGATGTGCTGGCGGGGGCCGCCCTCCTCCTCGTAGCGCGCGTAGTGGTGCTTGCCGCTTTTCAGGAACAGCGCGAGGCGGGCGCCGGCGGGCTGAATGACTATGCGCTCCAGGTAGTCGATGTCGCGGTCGGAATGGGTCTCCTCGCCGCTGCGGCCGCTGTCGACCTCCTTGGCCATGCAGACGACGATGCGGTCACCCTCGGCCAGGTGGTCACGGGCCACGCCGGCGAAGTACTCGAGCTGGCCCTCGTCGAGGTAGGAGCCAAACTGGATGTCGACCGCCCACAACCACCAGCCCGCCGGCAGAGCCACGGCGAAGTAGCTGCGGGCCTGGCGGGTCCGCCAGCCGCCGATCCAACGGTCGCGGCAGAAGATGCTGGTGAAGTTGACCAGGCCGTCGTACCAGTCGTGACTGCCGGGGATGGCGAACAGCTCGGGACCCGCCTCGTCGGCGGGCGGGCACGGGAGGGCGGCGCGGTAGGGCCCCAGCAGGCGGTTCTCGTACTCGCTGCGCTTGGGCACCGGGTACACCTGGTCGCCGCCCATGACCAGCAGCCGGCCCCGCTCGGTGACCACGTGGTCGCCGTCCCACTCCAGCTTCAGCTCCTCCGACGCCAGGAGCGAGGCGACCGTGAAGGTGGAGTTCCACCCGTCGCCGAGATCGGCCACGTAGTCCAGCCACAGGTCGGGCGCGTCGGAGCGGTCGAACACCTCCCCCGGCGCCAGCGCCCGCAGCTCCCGGTTGTCGGCGTAGGAGCTGACGACGCCGGCCACGAGGACCCGCGCCGCGGTGTCGATCAGTTGGTGGGGGTCGAGCCAACGCACCATCGGCCGGCGGGCGAAGCCCAAGGCGGCCGGCTCGTCGGATCTCGGCCGCTCGGGGCACGGTGGCCGGTCGTGAGGGCTCAGTCAGTCACCCGCCTCGAGCTCGTCGAGGAAGCGGTCGGCGTCCTCCGGGCTACGCCCCTCCTTCACCAGCCGCTCCCGCAGGAAGGAGCGAAGCTCGGCCTCGCTGGGGCCCTGGTCGCCGAAGCGCTCCTCCACCGCGGCCATGACCCCGGTGAGCTCCCGCTCGAATGCCTCCATGTCCTCATCATGGCCCTCATTGTCGTCGGTGTGCCCGTCGTGCGAGTGCTCGTCGTGCGCGTGCTCGACGACCGCCTCGCCCAGGAGGCAGCCGTCCGACGTCGAGACCAGGTGGCGGCCGGCGCCGGCCTCGGTCGCCGCGGCCAGCGTCACGCTGGGCCGCACGGTGGTGGGGACCGGGCTCATGACGTCGAGCACGGCGGTGTCGTCGGCCTGGCCCTCCAGCGCGCCGGCGTCGACCTCTCCGACCGCCAGCCCGCCGCCGGCCACGATCACCACCCGGCCGGCGCCGCCGAGGGCCCGGCGGGCGTCGGCCACGGTGAGGCCGGCGTCGCAGGTGGCCACCGCGGCCAGGTCGGCGCCCAGGAACGGGCCGTCCTCCCCCTCGACGGGCAGGCCGTAGGCCATCCAGTCGGCCTTGCCGTCCACGTAGTCGTAGACGTCGTTGAAGCCGTACAGCTCGAGCAGGCACGCCGCTCGGGGGCTGAGGTCTCAGGCGGTGTCGAAGCAGTACACGACGACCGGTCGGGTGCGGTCGAGCTCGCCGGCCCGCTCCCTCGTCAGCTCCCACGCCGGGATATGGACGGCACCGGGAAGGTGGGCCAGGGCGTACTGGCGGCGCTCCAGGACCTCCACGAGCTGCGCGCCCTCCTCGACCAGCCGGCGGACATCGTCCCTACGTGCGTTGGTGAACATGGCTCTGTCGTACCCAGGAACGCTGTCGTACCCGGAAACGTCGGCGGGAAATTTCGGTAGAATCCGGTTTGGGCCCGGTAAGGGGCGGGGTAGATGTTTTTCGCGCCGCAGCGCGGGGTGAACAACCCCCCCCCGGGCAGGGGCTTCCGTTCGGAGGCCCCTGCCCGCCCCCTTTTTTCCGACCGGGCCTCGGATCAGAGGTCGACGAGCACCAGGCGGCCGGCACCGTCGTATGCCACCGCCGCCCCGCCGGCGACGATGCGGCCGACCGTCGCCCCCACCAGCTCGGCCCGCCAGCCCTGCTGGAGGCGATTGTCGGGCACCCGGCGGAGGAAGGCCTCGATGTCGGCGCGGGTGGCGACGAGAGTGGTGTCGATGGACAGGTCGCGGGACTGCTGGGAGACCCACGCCGACAGCAGCGTGGCCAAGGGCTGGAGCTGGGGCGCCAAGCCTTCGTCAGGCGGGAGCCGCAGCGCCGCCGGCGCCAGCTCCAGGCCCCGGCCCACGGCGGCCATGAGCCCCTCGAGCATCGCCGCCGAGAGCCGGCGGGCGTCGAAGAGACGCGATGCCGGCATGTCGCGGGTCGAGCGCGGCGGCCGCTCAGCCAGCAGCAGGAGCGCCTCGTCGGTGAGGATGCGCCGGGCCGGCTTGTCGGCGGCCATGGCCGCCGTCTCCCGCCAGGACGCCAGCTCCTGGGCCACGCCGCGGGACTTACCCCGCAGCTGGCGGTGGCCCTTGACCCGCCACCACACCGCGCCGAGGTCGGGCTGGCGGACCCGCCGGTGACGCTCGCACTCCTCGTAGGCCCACTCGAGGCGGCCGGCGGCGGCCAGGCGTTCCTCGATCACGGTACGCAGGTCGAGCAGGTGGAGGACGTCGGCCGCGGCGTAGGTGATCTGCTCGGCGGTGAGCGGGCGCTTGAACCAGTCGCTCATGCGGGCGCCCTTCTCCAGCCGGATGCCCAGGATGTCGCTGACCAGCCTGGCCAGCGACGGGGATCCGAAGCCCAGGAAGCCGGCGGCGATCTGGGTGTCGAGCATCCGGGCGGGGATGGCGCCGGCCGACCGGAGCAGCACCTGGAGGTCCTGCTCGCCGGCGTGGGCCACCATCAGGCCGGCGCCCTCGAGGACGGGCCGCAGCCGGGTCACATCCACCAGGGTGGCGTCGACCACCGCGGCCCGGGTGGGGGTGGCGACCTGGAGCACGGCCAGCCGGGGATAGTACGAGCTCTCGCCGTGGAACTCGGCATCGAGCCCGTAGGCGTCGGCCTCGGCCAGCTCGCCGACCAGCGACGCGAAGCGTTCGTCGTCGTCGACGAGCAGCGGCATCAGCGGTGGGAAAACGTGGGGGCGCCTTCGACGGCGAAGGCCACCTCGTCCTCGAAACACCACCACCACTCCTCGCCCGGCTCGTAAGACTGGATGACCGGGTGGCCGGCGGCGTGGAAGTGGGCAGTGGCATGGCGGTTCGGGGAGCTGTCGCAGCACCCCACGTGACCGCAGCTCATGCAGAGCCGCAGGTGCACCCAGCGGGCGCCGATGGGGATGCAGTCCTCGCAGCCCTCGCCCGTCGGGGTCACGTCGTCCGCCTGGTCCAGGTGGGTGCAGGTGTCGGCCATGACGGAGGAGCCTACGACCGCAGGCCAGACTGGGCCCGTGGCGGCACGCGACTGGCTGGACTGGCATGGCGACTACGACCGGGCGGGCTCTCGGCTGGCCCTGCGCCTGGAGGCCGTACAGGCCCAGGTCGCCGGCGCCCTTGACCGGGCCGCACCGGGGCCGCTGAAGGTCGTGAGCATGTGTGCCGGGCAGGGCCGTGACCTCCTCGGCGTGCTGGCCGGGCATCCCCGCTGCTCCGACGTGGAGGCCCGGCTGGTGGAGCTCGACCCCCGGAACGTCGAACGGGCCCGGGCCGCCGCCCGCCACGCCGGCGTCGAAGTCGTCGAAGGCGACGCGTCGACCACGTCGGCCTATGAAGGCGCCGTTCCGGCCGACGTGGTTCTGGTGTGCGGGGTGTTCGGCCACGCCAGCGACGACGACATCCGGCGCATCGTCGAACACCTGCCGACACTGTGCGGCCCGGGCGCCACGGTGATCTGGACCCGCGGCGGGCACGAGCGGGACCTGCGACCGGCCATCCGGGTCTGGTTCGCCGACGCCGGCTTCGAGGAAATGGCCTTTACCGCGGCCGACGCCGGCGGCTGGGGCGTGGGCGCCCACCGGTTGGTGGCCGAGCCGCGGCCCTTCGAGGCCGGCGTCCGGCTGTTCACGTTCCTCGAAGAGCTGCCGTGAGCTTCTCTGTCGACTTACCTACCGTGGCGGTAGTCCAGCGGACAGGAAAGAGTGTGACACGGGCGCTCGACCTGGGTCACTGCAGGTCGCCATAGCCATGTGAAGTGACCCCGGAACCCCGCCAGTGGCAAGGATCACTCCCGCCCCCGGCCTCGAACCTCCCCGAGAGAGGGTCGCCCTCCCCTATCGGCGCCCGAAGCCGCCGCCTTTACCCCTGACGCGGGCGCCGGCGGGCCTGGACCATCTCGACGACGTGCGCCGGCGCCTTTGCCGGGGAGCCGGCGTCGAAGGGCGGCTGGGGGTCGTACTCCAGGATGAGTTGGATGGCCATGGCCACGTCGTCGCCGGCGGCGAGCTGGGCCAGGCGCAGGGCCATGTCGATCCCGGCCGAGACGCCGGCGGCGGTGATCACCCTGCCCCGGATGACGACCCGCTCGGACACGGGCACCGCGCCGAGCGCGGCCAGGTCGTCCATAGACGACCAGTGGGTGGTGGCCTCGATGCCGTCGAGGATGCCGGCGGCGGCGAGGGTCAGGGCGCCGGTGCACACCGAGGTGGTCCAGCGCGTGGTCTCATGCGCCTTCCGCAGCCAGGCCAGCACCTGGGGGTCGCGGCGGATGGCCTCCTCCCCGGGGCCGCCGGGAACGAGCACGATGTCGGGATGGGGCACCTCGGCGAGGGTGTGGTCGGCCACCAGCGCCAGCGCCCCGGTGCGCGCCGAACGCTTCGCGCCCCGCTCGACGGCCACGAAACGGATGTGGGCATCGGGGATCATGGCCAGGGCCTCGTAGGGCCCGACCGCGTCCAGCGCGGTGATCCCGTCGAAGAGAAGGATCGCGATCTCCACGCGAGCACCCTATCGACACTCTCGCGACAGGTAGCATCGGCTCCTCATGAGGCGAACACTGCCCGCTCTCGTCGCCGCGCTCGCGGGCCTCGCCGCCATCGCCGGCGTCGCCCTGGCCGCGTCGTCGGGCGGCGGCAGCCCGGAGCCGCAGGGGAACATCCTGGTCAACCGTGAGGGTTTGATCGACGTCACCAACTCGCCCACCGTGGCCGCCAACCCGGCGCGGGAGGGCAACGTCGTCGTCACCTACCGCAAGGACCGGCCCGGCTACGACGGGCTCATCTCCTACAGCTTCAACGGGGGCACGAGCTGGGAGCAGAGCGTGCTGCCCCTCCCCCAGGGCATCACCGGGTGCACCGCGTCGCAGGGCGCCCCGTGCCCCTTCGCCCCCGACGTCGCCTTCGCCCCCGACGGCACCCTGTACGTGGTCTACGTCAACCTCGTGGGCAACGGGAACCGGCCCGACAACCTCTGGATCTCCACCTCTACCGACGGCGGGCGCACCCTGGCCCCGCCGGCGCGGATCGCCGGCGCCCTCACCTTCCAGCAGCAGGTCACCGTCGACCCCGACGGCCCGGTCTACGTCACCTGGCTCCAGGCCGGCGAGGTCGGCTTCCTCCGCTTCGCCGACCCGCCCCCCCGCATCGTCACCGCCCGCAGCGACGACGGCGGGAAGACCTTCGGCGCCCCGGTGCCCGTCAGCGACGCCTCCCGCCCCCGGGTGCTGGCGCCCAGCCCCGTCATCGACGGCAACGGCCAGCTCGTCGTCATGTACCAGGACATGTTGGGCAACCGGCGGGACTACGAGTATCAGGAGGGGCCGGCGGCCGAGCTACCCGTGGCCCTCGTCCTCACCCGCTCCACCGACGGTGGGCGCACGTTCGCCCCCGGCGAGGAGTTCGAGACCGACATGCTGCTCACCCGGCGCTTCCTGCCCTTCCTGCCCGAGACCCCCCAGCTGGCGGTGTCGCCCAAGGGAACGATGTACGCCACCTGGGCCGACGGGCGCGACGGCGACGACGACGTCTTCCTCCGCAGGTCCACCGACGGCGGCCGGACGTGGGCACCGGCGGTCAAGGTCAACGACAACCCCGCCGACGGCACCGCCCAGTTCCTCCCCAAGGTCGCCGTCGGGCCGGGTGAGCGGGTGAGCGTGCTGTTCCTCGACGGGCGCAACGACCCAGACGGCAAGTTGCTGCTCGACGCCTACCTGGCCACCTCCACCGACGGCGCCAAGACATTCGAGAATGTGCGGCTGTCGATCAAGTCCTTCGACGGCGAGAACATCGGCCCGACGTTCGGCGACCTGTACGGCATCGACTTCGGCACCCGCCTGGGCCTCGACGCCGGCGACGGCAAGCTGTACGCCAGCTGGGTCGACACCAGCGCCGGCTCCCAGGCCACCGGGCGCCAGGACGTGAACTTCGCCGTGGTCGACGTGCCCGGCGGGGGCAGCACCGGCCTGCTCCTGGCCGCCCTGCTCGGTGCCGCCGTCATCGGCGCCGGCCTGGCCGTCGTGCTCGTCCGGCGCAACCGCAACGGCTCCTCCGCTCCGACCGACGCCCAGAACAGGCAGGTGGTTTCCTCATGAGACTGGCATTCGTGGGCAAGGGGGGGGCCGGGAAGTCGGCCATCGCCGGCACCTTCGCCCGCACCCTCGCCCGCCAGGGCGACAAGGTGCTGGCCATCGACTCCGACCCCCTGCCGGGACTGGCGTTCTCCCTGGGCCTGGCCATCGAGCACAGCCCGCCGATCCCGGACGACGCGGTGATCGAGCGAAAGGAGGGTGAGGAGGGGCCCCGGTGGCGGCTGAACCCCGACGTCGACCCCTTCGACGCGGTCGAGCGGTGGTCGGTCGAGGCGCCGGACGGCGTCCGCTTCCTCCAGTTCGGGAAGATCAAGACCGACCCCCGGGCCCTGTGGCGGTCGCAGATGGCGTTCCGGTTCGTCGTGAACAAGCTGCCCGCCGGCCGCTGGAACGTGGTCGGCGACCTCCCCGGCGGCACCCGGCAGGCCTTCACCGGCTGGGGGAGCTGGGCCAGCACCATCTGCATCGTCGTCGAGCCGACGGCCAAGTCGCTCCTCTCGGGCCGGCGCCTGGCCAGGATGGCCGACCTCGACCCCGAGAGCCCCAAGCGGGTCGTGGCCGTGGCCAGCAAGGTCCGCGAGGAGGACGACGTCGAGATGATCGCCAAGGGGACCAGCCTCGAGGTGATCGCCTCCATCCCCTGGGACGAGGAGTTGGCCGAGGCCGAGCGCCGCCAGTTGGCCCCCATAGACTTTGCCCCTGACTGTCCGGCCGTCCGGGCAGTAGAATCGCTTGTCGAGCGCCTGAGCGAGGAGAAGGTCTCATGAAGCTGGCCACGCTATGAAACTGGCTGTTGTAGGCAAGGGCGGGTCGGGGAAGACCACCACGTCGTCGGTGATCGCCCGCACCCTGGCCCGTGGCGGCATGGCCGTCGTGGCACTCGACTGCGACTCCAACCCCAACCTGGGCATCTCGCTCGGCGTGGGCGACGAGGAGACCGAGCGGCTCGTCTCCATGCGCCAGGCCCTCGACGAGGGCGAGGAGGAGCACGCCAACAACTGGGACACCCTGATCAGCCGCTACGGCTCCGACGGGCCCGACGGGGTGCGGCTGGCGGTGGTGAGCCGGATCGACAACCCCGAACCCGGCTGACTCTGATGTGGCCTGTCGCCCGAGCAGTTGCTCGGCTCCGTTGAGTTCCCTGAAGAAGACGTCGTCATCGCCGACTTCGAGGCTGGCGTCGGCACCCTCACGCGCCTCGGTGAGGAGCACGTCGACACCGTCGTGATCGTCGTGGAAGCCACCCCCAAGTCCCTCGAGGTCGGCGCCCGGGCGGCGGCGCTGGCCGCGGAGCGCACCGTCGCCCGCATCGTGGTGGTGGCCAACCGCATCCGCCACGACCAGGACCTCCAGGTGGTCAAGGACGCCTTCCCCGGCATGGAGGTCGTCGGCGTGCCGCATGACCCCAAGATCGTGGAGGCCGACCGCAAGGGCGTCGCCCCCATCGACCTCGACCCCGACGCGCCGGCGGTCAAGGCCCTCGTGGGCCTGGCCTCGACCCTGTTCCCCCACTCCAACTAGATGGCGAAAGGCGGGGCCAAGAAGCCGGCCGCGGTCGAGGTGGCGGCGGCCCCCGGCCCCGACCTGGCCCGCATCCTGCCCCTGGTGGGCCTGGGCGTGGCCGTGTGGGCGTCGCTGCCCCAGTACAGCGGCCCCAAGCTCTCCGTGGACGCGTCCAAGGAGGTCGCTGACCACATCATCCCTGCCGTCCTGGTCCTGCTGGCGTCGGTGGTCGCCATCCTGGCCGGTCGCCGGCCCCAGGGCCCCGGAGCTCTGCGCCTCATCGCCGGCATGGCCGTGCTGCTGGCCGGCCTGTGGATGATGGCCACCCACATCCCGCTCCTGCTCCAGACCATGCGGGGCGGCGACGATGCCGCGTCGTGGGCCGCCACCATCTACCACTTCTCATCGTCCCTGGCCGTGTTCGGGTTAGGCCTCCTCTGGTCGACGGTGACCTGGGCGGAGGCGGACGACAGCGACCAGGCCGCCAAGGCCTAGGACGCCCACCCCGATCGGCGCCAGCACCGGCCGGCGCCGGCCGGCGGCATCAACGACGACCCTGGCCACGGCCAGGTACTGGAGGTTGTCGTCGATGGTGCCCCGGCTGGTGTCGGACCAGAAGGCCAGCGCCCCGTCGGTGCCCGACAGCACCGCCAGCCGGCTGCCCAGCAAGGGAATGCCCTGGAGGCTCCCGAAGCCGATCCGGGTGTCGAAGGCGGCGTCGGACAGCGTGGCGGTGCGAAACGTGCGCCCGCCGTCGTCGGACGACGCCATCGCCGCATGGGCCCGAACGTCGACCGGATCCCCGCTGCGGTCGTAGAACACCACGTCGACCCGGCCTCCCGGCGACACCCCCACGGCAGGCAGGAACTGGCCCCCGGGGGCAGGTGCCACGGCCACCGGCGCCGACCAGGTGGCGCCGGCGTCGTCGGAACGAGCCAGGAAGACGCCGCGGCCGGCGCCCCGACCCCCGTCCCACGCCGCGTACAGCGGGCCCCCCGGGCGCGGATCGCGGGCGAAGCTGGGGGCGGGCGCCAGGTTGGCGATGATCCGGACCGGCGCGACCACGCCAGCGGCGACGGCGACCGCGGGGCCGAACGTGACGCCGGCGTCGGCGGAGGTCCAGGCGACTACCTGCCACGGCTCCTCCGACGGTGTCCCGCCCTGCCCGCCGTGGCGGGCCTCGTAGTCGTCGAGGTCGCCGGCCAGGTCGAGCCCGCCGACGGTCACCCGCCCGTCGCCCAAGGACAGGGGCGTGGGCTGCACCACCCGCCGGCCGGCGCCGACGGTGACCGGCGCCGCGAAGGTGGCTCCGCCGTCGACTGACCGGGCCAGGCGCACGGGAGCCGGCGCGGTACCGAAGCCGAGCGGCTTCTCGGCCGCGCCGTCGGCCTGGACCCAGGTGACCCACACCTGGCCGGCGTCGACCACCATGCGGGCGTGGAACGCCTCGGCCGGCGCCACCCGCACCGGCGGCCCGTCGGGCGACTCCCCGTCGAAGCGCTGGAGCCACACCCCGACCGGCTGGTTGAACCGGCCGCCGGTGGCCGTGTAGAGCACGAGCAGCCGATTGGTGGCCGTGAACGCCACGTCCGGCTGATGGCAGTTCGGCGCCTCCTCCGGCAGCGGCAGCGCCAGAGGCTTCCAGCTCGCGCCGGCGGTGGTCGACCGCGAGACGGAGCAGGAGAAGCGGGGGGTGTCGATACGGTCGGCCACCACGACGACCTCGGGGCGGCCCGGATCGACGGCCACCGTCGGCGAGTTGTGAGCGTTGATCCCCGGCCGGTCGGCGTTGACGACGTCGGGCGCGCCCGGTCGGAGTCGCAGGGGGCTGGACTGGAGGCCGGCGCCGATCAGCAACAGCCCGGCCAACGCCAACACCGCCACCGGCAGGAGCTTCCGCATTGGGCTAGACAGTGAGGAACACTCTCCCCCAGCGCTGGTCGCCGGCCAGTGCCGCGGGATCGAAGCCGCGCACGCGGGGCGAGATCAGCCACTCGGTGCGCAGGGAGGCGAGAGAGATGGCGGTGACGCTCTCGACGGTGACGACCTGCATGATGTCGGCCGCGGTGCGGCGCGCCGTGTCGATGGAGGGTGCCGAGAAGATGCGGTCGTAGGCGTCGTCGACCTTCGGGCCCCCACCCACCGAGGCCGAGTAGGCGAGCTGGCCGCCGGGGCGGATGGTGAAGAAGCTGCACAGCGAGCAGGTGTTGGCGTCGTCCTGGGCCCGGACGTCGAGGAACAGGTCGAACTGAGCGTTGTTGACCCTCGTGAACACCGACTCGCCGGCCGGGTCCTGAACCTTGAGGCCCACCCCGACCTCGGCGAGCTGGGCCTTCAGCGCCTCGGCCGCCTTGGCCTGGTCGGCGGGCCGGGACAGGAGGAGGTTGAGCACCAGCGGCGTGCCGTCCTTCGCCCGCATGCCGTTGGGCAGGGTGGACGCCCACCCGGCCGCGTCGAGCAGCCGCTTGGCCTCGTTGCGGTTCAGCGGCAGGGGCCGGATCCGGTCGGCGGCGTCGGCGCCGAGCACGATCTCGGGGATGAGCGTGTCGTTGTCCTCGCCGTGGTCACCCCAGCCCGCCCTGGTGACCTCGTCGCGGTCGATGGTGTGGGCCAGCGCCTTGCGGAGGTTGTCGTCCTTCAAAGTGGTCCATCCCTCGATGCCGCCGGTGTTGAGGAGGAGGTAGACGGCCTGGGCGGGCCGGGACTGCACATTGCGGTCGGTGCGACCCGAGACCGAGGCCAGGTCGCTGTAGCCCACCATCCCGGCGATCTCGACCTGGCGGGTGGCCAGGAGGCGACTCACGTCGCTCTCGGGCCCGAAGCGGAACGTCAGCGTCTTGAGCTCGGTCACGCCGCCCCAATACGCTTCGTTGGCCTTCATCTTCAGGTCTGTGCCCTTGCTGTAGGACACGAAGGTGAAGGGCCCGGTACCCGTCGGCGTGCTCTCCGGCGTGTCACCGCCGCCCGGGCTGGTGCCCGGCGCCACGATCGCCATGTTGGGGCTGGCCAACTGCTCGGCCAGGCGGGCGTTGTCGGCGGTGAGGTTGACCTCGACCACGCCGGGTCCGGCGGCTTTGGCTGCGCCCTTGTCGAGGCCGCGTGGTCGGGTGTTGCGGCCGGCGAAGCTCTCCAGGGCGGCGGCGACCGCTTCGGCGTCGAAGGGCGCCCCGTTGTGGAAGGTGACCTCCTTGCGGAGGAAGAAGCGCCAGGTCTTCGGGTTCGGCGACTCCCACCGCTCGGCCAGGGCCGACTCGACCCCGTAGGTGGGGCTCAGGCGGGTGAGGGTCTCGAAGATCCCGGGGTTCGGCCCGTTGGTGCGGATGCCGATGTCGTTGGCCGGGGTGTTCCCCCCCATGAAGGGATCCTCGCCGACGGCGACGCGCAGGTCCTGGGCTGCAGCTCGCGGTTCGGCCAGCTCGTCGCCGGCGCCGTCGCCGCCGCCCGCGCAGCCGGTGGCAACGAGAGCCACGAGAAGGAAGGGGACGACGAGCGCCCGAGCGGCGGGGAGCGGAAGGTAGAGCGCCCGAGCGGCGGGGAGCGGAAGGTAGCTACGACGGCGCGACACCGCCCGGCACCCCCCCCGGTGCCGGGCGGTGCGACACGTGCTCCCACCACTTCTTTCCGCCGACCTTCGCGGTGGACTGCGTGTCCGTCATGGCCGCCGGCGTGGGGGCGTTTCG
>JBPCLE010000049.1:0-7113 GCA_051003575.1 Acidimicrobiales bacterium
GGCCCGGATCTCCTCCCCCTGACCGGGGGGGAGGCGCTAAAAGCAGAAGGCTGGGGGGACAAGACGCGGGGGGTGGGGGGGGCGCGCCTGCCCGGCGCCGGCGGCCTGGGGCCTGGGTCGAGGTCGCGTGCGCCCTGGCCGGCCGTGACCTGCAGCCCGAGGAGTGGGACCGCTATGCCGCCGGCGTGGCCGGGCCGCGGCCGGCGCGGTGCTGAAGGTTCAGTGGCAGGCCCCGGAGCCGGCGTCGGTGAAAGTCTTGCCCGCCTCGGGCACGAACTGCCAGTCGTAGCCGGTCGGGCGGAGGGTGAGCACCAGCAACCCGAAGGTGTCGGCGTTGCGCACCTGGCTGCCGGGCTGCACCGGGCCGAAGGGGTCGTGACCACGCCCGCCGGTGCCGGCGACGAACTGGCGGATGCCCCGGGCCGGGTCCACTCCCCCGGCGGGGTCGAGCGGCGCGAACCGCTCGTAGTTGCGTTCGTGGGCGCTCAGCAGCACGTCGACGCCGGCATCGTGGAGGGCCTGGTAGAGCGGCGCGACCGCCGGCGTGGGGCCGCGCGTGGTGCCCGACGACCAGCGGGGGTGGTGCAGGACGGCCAGCGTGCAGGCCGCCGGGTTCGCCCCCATGTCCTGGCGGAGCCACGTCTCCTGGGATCCGCCGGCGGCGCAGCCGACCACCTCGCAGTTGGAGTTCATGACGATGACGTGCCAGGTGCCGACGTCGTAGCTGTACCAGCCGAGCGGCGCCTCGCAGGCGGCGGAGCCGAAGGCGCCGAAGTAGCCGGTGGCCCAGGCGACCCCGTACTCGGCGTGGCCGAGCGCCGGCCGCGTCCGCCCCTTGTGCCGGCCCCACGAGGGGGCGTAGCAGTTGGCGAGCTCGGCCGCCGTGCCGCTGTCGGTGACGTTGTCGCCGAGGGTCACCACCAGGGCGTGGGGGCGGGCGTCGAGCAGGTTGGCGGTGGCCTCGTCGCCGCCAGAGGTGCACGACGCGATATCGCCGGCGGCGAGGATCGTCTCCACCGGGAGGGTGGTGGAGGTGGTCGTCGAGGCCCGGGCGGAGGTGGGCGTGGGGAGGGCCGGTTGCGGTCCTGGGTCGTCGGAGCCGCTGCAGGCAACGAGCACCAGGGTGGCGGCGAGCAGCAGGGTCACACGGCGCATGGACCGCATTCTCCCCTGTCCCGTCGACCGGCACGGCGCGTGCTAGGCACAGGGGATGCAGTACCGGCGCCTGGGCAGCAGCGACCTGATGGTCTCCGAGATCGGCCTGGGCTCCTGGCTGACGTTCGGGGCGGGCGTCGAGGCCGAGCGGGCCACCGCCTGCGTCCGCCGCGCCTTCGAGGTGGGGATAAACTTCTTCGACACCGCCAACGTCTACGGGCGGGGGGCGGCCGAGACGTTCCTCGGCGACGTGCTCCGAGCGGCCGACCGCTCCACCTACGTGCTGGCGACCAAGGCCTATTTCCCGATGTCGGACGGCGACCAGGGCCTGTCGGCGGCGCAGATCCACAAGCAGTCCGAGGCGTCGCTGCGCCGGCTGCAGACGGACTACGTCGACCTCTACCAGTGCCATCGCTACGACAGCGATACGCCGCTCGAGGAGACGATGGAGGCGTTGAGCGAGCTCGTGCGGTCGGGGAAGGTCCGCTACATCGGCTTCAGCGAGTGGCGCGCCGAGCAGATTTCCGCCGCCCTGGCCATCCCCGGCGTCGAGCGGTTCGTGTCCAGCCAGCCGGAGTACTCGATGCTGTGGCGCAAGGCGGAGCAGGTCATCCCGCTCTGCGCCAAGGAGGGCATCAGCCAGGTGGTCTGGTCGCCCCTTGCCCAGGGCGCGCTGACCGGTAAGTACCAGCCAGGATCCCCGCCGCCGTCGGATTCGCGGGCCGCCAGCAGGTCGATGGGCCCGACGATGGGCCGTTTCCGCGACGACTCGGTGCTGGCCGCCATCGCGCGCCTCCGGCCGATCGCCGACGACCTGGGCCTGACCATGGCCCAGCTGGCGCTGGCATGGGTGCTCCAGGAGGACAACGTCGCCTCGGCCATCACCGGCGCCAGCCGGCCCGACCAGATCGACGAGAACGTCGCCGCGTCGGGCGTCGCCCTCGACGACGGGGTGCTGGCCATGATCGACGAGGCGCTCGGCGAGGCGGTAGGGCCCGAGCGGCCCTCTGAGCGGGCACCCGGGCCCTGATCCCGCTCGACCACGCCGGCACCCTCCTGGTGGTGCCGTCGATCTCCTTCCCGCCCGTCGAGCTGGCCAAGATCACCGCCGTCCAGTCGTATGAGGAGCGGATGCTCTTCGTGCTCCTGCTGCTGCGAAACCCGGCGCTGCGGATCGTGTTTGTCACGTCGATGCCGGTCGACCCGGCCACGGTCGGCTACTACCTGCGGTTCGCACCGGCCGGCGCCGGCGACCGGGTGGCCTTCCTCGACGCCGGCGACCACTCAGTCGGCAGCCTGTCGGCCAAGGTGCTCGCCCGACCCGACCTGGTCGCCCGCCTGCGCGACCTGGTACCCGAGGGATCGACGGTGCGGCCGTTCAACGTGACGCCGGCCGAGGCCGGCCTCGCCGCCGCCGTCGGCGCCGTCCTGTACGGGCCGGCCCCCCACCTCGCCCGGCTCGGATCCAAGTCCGGCGCCCGCGCCGTGGCCCTGAAAGCCGGCGTGGCCCGCACCGAGGGAGCCGAAGACCTGTACTCCCTGGAGGCGGTCGGGGCGGCGATCGCCGCCATCCGCCGGCGCCGGCCTGGCGCGGAGGCGGTGGTGGTCAAGCTCGACAACGGGTTCTCCGGGATCGGCAACGCCATTCTCGAGCTCGACGGGCTGGCCGAGCCGCTGCCGGCGTCGAGGACCACGTTCTGCGCCGCCGACGAGTCGTGGCCGTCGTACGCGGCCAAGGTGGCGGCCGAGGGAGCCGTGGTGGAGGAGCTGCTGCGCGTCCCGGGGCTCCAGTCGCCCAGCACGCAGCTGCGCATCTCGCCGGCGGGCGGGGTCGACATCGTGTCGACGCATGACCAGATCCTGGGTGGGCCCGAAGGCCAAGTCTACGTCGGCTGCCGCTTCCCGGCCACCGCCGGCTACCGGCCGGCCATCGTCGCCGAGGCCCGACGGGTGGGCGAGGTGCTCGCCGGCGAGGGCGTCGTCGGCTCCTTCGGCATCGACTGGCTGGTCACGCCGGCCGGCGACGTCTACCTGAGCGAGATCAACCTCCGCATGGGCGGCACCACCCACCCCTACTGGATGGCCCGCCTGGCCGGCGGCGCCGCTTACGACACGGTCGCCGGCGAGCTGGTCGCCGCCGGCGGGCAGCGGCTCTGCTACACCGCCACCGACAACCTCAAGCTGGCCCATTTGGCGGGCTCGACTCCGGCGGCGGTGATCGACCTGGTGGACCGCGCCGGGCTGGCCTTCGACCCGTCGACCGGCTCGGGGGTCACCCTCCACCTGCTCGGGGCGGTGCCAGGCCACGGGAAGCTGGGGGCGACGTGCATCGCCGGCGACGCCGGGGCGGCCGGCGACCTGTACGTGGAGCTGGTGGCGGTTCTCTCGACCCGGTGACGGCTCCCGGGGCTCGCAGCCCCGGGAGGGACGTCACCGGGGGCCCGCCTGTGGCCCGCATGGGAGGCCCCTACGGCGTGAGGCGCTGCAGGGTGGCGGTGTACTCGCTGTGGACCGTGAGCAGGCCGCCGGCGGCAGAGGCGTCGGTCACCGAGCGTTCCTTCACCCACAGGCGGGAGCCGCGGTCGACGTTGACAGTGAGCTCCTGGCGGCCGGTGACGTCGCCCGGCGCCAGCGTGACCGTGGCCCGCAGGACCAGGGTGTCGACCGCCCGGCCGCCGATGGTCAATCGCTCCTCGCCCAGGACGTCGACCGCCAACCTGGCCGCCGAGGTGCCCGCGAGGTCGGCCTCGCGGTGCGAGCCGGGGCCGGCGCCGGTGGCCAGCAGGAGGACCGGCGACGCCGGCCTGAGCTCCCGCACGTCGGTGATGCCGCTGAAACCGGTGGTGAGCCTGAGGGAAACGAGGAACACGCCGTCGGGCCGGTAGTCGAGGGTGAACTCGGTATGCAAGCCGTTGCCGGCCGCGTAGCGAAGGTTGCGGGTCGACCGCTGGGTGGTGCCGTTCGGGGCGTCGACCACGAGCGTGGTGACGCCGGGGAACGGCACGTTGTTGCCGGCGAACGTCGTGGCGCCGGCGGTGTCGTAGCGGTACGTGCCGGGGGTGGCGGGCGCCAGGGCGCGGGACCCGGCCGGCGTGGTGGTGGTGCCGGGCCGCGCCGAGGTGGTCGTACGGGCGACGGTGGTCGTGGTGGTGCGGCCGAGCGGGGCGGTGGTGGTGGTCTGAGCGGCCGCCGTCGCCGGTGTGGTCGTCGCCGGCGCCGATGATCCGGCCGATCCTCGCACCGCCTCGGGCGCGGCGCTTCCGTCGCCACAGGCGGCCAGCACGGCCAGCAGGGCGCCGGCCGCCAGCCGGTGCATCAGTTCCGTTCGATGACGGCCCCGGCCGCTTCGACGGCCCTGATGACCGAGGCGGCGATGCCAGGGCCGTCGAGGCCGAGGCTGGCGTGGATCGCAGCCGGAGACGCCTGGGCCAGGTAACGGTCGGGCACCCCGAGCACCACGACCGCCGGGACAGGCCGGCCCTCGGTGCTGAGGCCCACGGCATCGGCGATGGCGGTGCCGGCGCCGCCCTCGCGCACGCCATCCTCCACGGTGACCACGAGGGGGTGGGCGGCGGCGGCGGCGATCATCGCGGGGTCGAGGGGCTTGACCACCCGCACGTCCCACACGGTGGCCGACACGCCCTGCGTCTCCAGCACCCGGGCCGCCTCCTCGGCGGCCTCGACCATCTTGCCGACGGCCAGGATGCAGACGTCGTCGCCCCGCTGGAGCAGGCGGGCGGACAGCCCCGATCCCACCTCGCCGGCGGGGACCTGGCGGGCGGCGCCTTTGGGATAGCGAACCGCACACGGCCCGTCGGTGATCGAGAGGGCCTCGGTGAGCATGACCTCGACCTCCTGGGCCGAGGACGGGGCGAAGATCGTCATCCCCGGGACCTTGCTCAGCAGGGCCATGTCGAGGATGCCGTGGTGGGACGGGCCGTCGTCGCCGGTGATGCCGGCCCGGTCAATGGCGAAGACCACCGGCAGCCGGTGCAGTCCGACGTCGAGGTTGACCTGGTCGAAGGCCCGGGTGAGGAACGTGGAGTAGATGGCCACCACCGGGCGCAGGCCGGCCAGGGCCATGCCGGCGGCGGCCGTGACGGCGTGCTGCTCGGCGATGCCGACGTCGAGGAAGCGGTCGGGGTGGCGGACCTGGTACGGGATCAGCCCGACCGGCCCGGCCATGGCCGCGGTGACGGCCACGATGTTCGGGTTGTCGCCGGCGGCGGCGACGATGGCGTCGGCGAAGGCCTGGGTGTAGCCGGCGGGCATCGAGGGCGGGGGGCCGGTGACGGGGTCGAAGACGGGCGTGTCGTGGAGGCACTTCTCGTCGTCGTCCTCGGCCGGCTTGTAGCCCCGGCCCTTCTGGGTCAGGACGTGGATGAGGATGGGACCGTCGTCGAGCTCGATGGCCCGCCGCATGGTGTGCTCGAGCAGGGCGATGTCGTGGCCGTCGACCGGGCCGACGTAACGCACGCCCAGGGCCTCGAAGAAGCCCCCGGAGCCCAGCACCTCACGGGAGGCGGCCCGCATGCCCTCGAGGCCCAGCTCCAGGTGCTCGCCGATGCCGGGCACCCCTCGCAGCATGCGCTGGATGCGGTCACGGCTCCTCACGTACGACGGGTTGAGCCGCAGCCGGGTGAGGCCGGCGGCCAGCCGCGAGACCGTGGGGGCGTAGGACCGGCCGTTGTCGTTCAGGATGATCAGGACCCGCCGGCCGCTGTGGCCGAGGTTGTTCAGCGCCTCGTACGCCATGCCGCCGGTCATGGAACCGTCGCCGATGACCGCCACCACCCGCCGGTCGGAGGCGTGCTTGAGGTCCATGGCCATGGCCAGGCCGTGGGCGTAGCCCAGGATGGTGGACGCGTGGCTGTTCTCGACCCAGTCGTGGGGCGACTCGGCCCTCGACGGGTACCCGGAGAGACCGTTGGCCTGGCGCAGGGTGGCGAAGCGGTCGCGTCGGCCGGTGAGGATCTTGTGGACGTAGGCCTGGTGGCCGGTGTCCCAGAGGAGCAGGTCCTTGGGCGACTCGAACACCCGGTGGAGCGCCAGGGTCAGCTCGACCACGCCCAGGTTCGAGCCCAGGTGGCCGCCGGTGACCGACACGGACTGGACGATGAAGGCGCGGATCTCCCCCGCCAGCTGTTCCAGCTCGTCGTCGTCGAGCTCCCGGAGATCCCCGGGCCCGGTGATTTTCTCCAGAAGCATCCCGATGGGCCAACGCTACCCCCGGGCCGCCCCTTCCAGTAATCGGGCCCCAGCTACGGTGATGGCGCGTGGACGCCGACCGGTTCCAGTACCTCATCCTCATGGGCCTGTGCCTGCTCATCACCCTGCCGCTGGAGTTCCTCTTCGGAGCCCGGGTGTGGCGCCGGCCCCGGCGGCTGGCGGCAGCCATGGGCATCCCTCTCGTGGCCTTCGTGGCCTGGGACGTGGTGGCCATCGCCCGTGAGCACTGGGACTTCAACCCCCGCTACGTCACCGGCTGGGAGCTGCCGTTCAGCCTCCCGGTCGAGGAGCTGAGCTTCTTCCTGGTCATCCCGATCTGCAGCCTGCTCACGCTCGAGGCCGTGCGGCGCGTGCTGGGCAGGGACTGACGTGGAGTACACCTTGGCGTCGGTCGTGGCCGTGCTGGCGGTGATCGCCGTCGAGCTCCTCTGGCTGAGGACCGGGCTGTTCCGGAAGGTCACGTTCTACGTCTCCTACGCCATCATCTTGTTCTTCCAGGTGCTGGTCGACGGCTGGCTGACCAAGCTCTCGGCCCCGATCGTCCTCTACAACGAGGAGGAGAGCAGCGGGATCCGGTTCCCCTGGGACATCCCCGTCGAGGACTACCTGTTCGGCTTCGCCCTCATCGTGCTCACGATGCTCCTGTGGGAGCGGGGGGAGCAGCGCCAACCAAACAAAAAAGAGAGGCGACGAAAAACAAAAAACACCATCCGCCCACTATAACCACCC
>JBPCLE010000050.1:0-8491 GCA_051003575.1 Acidimicrobiales bacterium
GATCCTGCCCTCGCTGCCCCCCGCTTCCTCTTCCCGCCCCTTCTCCACCGGGTCGCCCGCCACCGCGGCGGCGGCCGCGGCGGTGATCGCCGTGCTCGGGCTGATCATCCTGGCGGCCGCCCGCGACCAGGAACTGGCGGTGGCGCGATGACCGGCCCGGGAGGCCGGTCCCTCGAAGAGGGTGGACCAGTGACCGGCCCGGGAGGCCGGTCCAGCCAGCACTCACTGGGCCATCCCTCGAAGAGGGTGGACCAGTGACCGGCGACCCGCTCGTGGTCATGGAGCAGGTCAACAAGCACTTCGGCGACCTCCACGTGCTCCAGGACATCGACCTCACCGTCGGGCGGGGCGAGGTGGTCGTCGTGATCGGCCCGTCCGGCTCGGGCAAGTCCACGCTGTGCCGCTGTATCAACCGCCTGGAGCCCATCCAGTCCGGGCGCATCACCATCGACGGAGTGGAGCTGCCCGAGGAGGGCAAAGCCCTGGCCCGGCTCCGGGCCGACGTGGGCATGGTCTTCCAGTCGTTCAACCTCTTCGCCCACAAGACGATCCTTCAGAACGTCACCCTCGGGCCCATGAGGGTCCGGAAGCTGTCGAAGGACGAGGCCCGCGAGCGCGCCATGTTGCTCCTGGACCGGGTCGGTATCGCCGACAAGGCCCACCGGTATCCCGCCGAGCTGTCCGGTGGCCAACAGCAGCGGGCGGCCATCGCCCGGGCCCTGGCTATGGAGCCCAAGCTCATGCTCTTCGACGAGCCGACCTCCGCGCTCGACCCGGAGATGATCAAGGAGGTGCTCGATGTCATGGTCGAGCTGGCCAAGGAGGGGACCACCATGGTGGTCGTCTCCCACGAGATGGGCTTCGCCCGCTCCGCGGCCCAGCGGGTGGCCTTCATGGACGGTGGCCGGATCGTCGAGATCGCCGACCCGGAGAAGTTCTTCAGCAACCCCGAGACCGACCGGGCCAAGGACTTCCTGTCGAAGATCCTCGCCCACTGATGTAGTGCCAAGTAAGACAACCTGAGGAGAGTGCGATGCGTAATGTCCGTCTGATGGCAGCCTCCCTGGCTGCGGTCGCGCTGGTCGCCACCGCCTGCGGCAGCACCGACGATGATCCCGCGGTAGGCGGCGGCCAGTCCACCAACACCACCGTGAGCCAGCCTTCGTTCGCAGCCGGGACCACCATGGCCAGCCTGCAGAGCAAGGGCAAGATCGTGGTGGGCGTCAAGTTCGACCAGCCCGGTCTCGGCCATAAGAACCCCGTGACCAACAAGGTCGAGGGCTTCGACGTCGAGATCGCCAAGCAGATCGCCCTGGGCATCTTCGGCGGGAGCATCAACGACATCGAGAGCAAGATCGAGTTCCGGGAGTCGATCACCGCCAACCGCGAGGTCTTCATCGAGAACGGCACCGTCGACATGGTCGTGGCCACCTACACCATCAACGACGCCCGCAAGCAGCGGATCGACTTCGCCGGGCCGTACTACGTCGCCGGCCAGGACATCATGGTCAAGGCCAACGACAACAGCATCCGCGGGGTCAACGACCTGGCGGGCACGAAGACCTGCAGCGTCCGCAACTCCACCCCGGCCAAGAACATCCAGGAGAAGGTGCCAACGGCCGACCTGACCCTGTTCGACCAGTACTCGGACTGCGTCCAGGCCCTCCGTGACGGCCGGGTCACGTCGGTGACCACCGACAACTCGATCCTGCTCGGCTTCGTCGACAAGAACCCGACGGAGTTCAAGATCGTCGGCAACAAGTTCACCGACGAGCCCTACGGCATCGGTGTCAAGAAGGGCGACGACGCCTTCCGCACCTACATCAACGACCGGCTGGAGACCATCTACGCCAACGGCGAGTGGGCCAAGCTGTTCCAGGCCACGCTCGGCAAGCTCGGCATCCCCACGCCCACGCCGCCGAAGGTCGACCGCTACACCTCCGGTGCGGCGGCGGCCACCACGACGTCCCGGCCGTAGCGCCGCCGCCGGACTGGTTCACGGGGTCACAGGTCGGAGCGTGGTGACCCCGTGAACGTCGTCCTCGACAACCTCGATGTCTTCCTCGAAGGCATGCGTCGCACGGTGGAGCTCAGCGTGCTGTCGTTCGTCTTCGCCTTCGTCCTGGGCGTCCTCCTCGCCGCCCTGCGAGTGAGCCCCGTCCCGCCCCTGCGGTGGGCCAGCGCCACGTTCGTGGAGCTGGTCCGCAACACCCCGTTGCTCGTGCTGATGTTCATCGTGGTGTTCGCCTTCCCGAGCATCGGCTTCACCTGGTCGTACTTCCTCTCGGCGGTGATCGTGCTCTCCGCGTATACGGCCACGTTCGTGGGTGAGACCGTCCGGTCGGGCATCAACTCGGTGGCGAAGGGCCAGGTGGAAGCGGCCCGGGCCCTGGGGCTCACGTTCCCCCAGGTGTTGCGGCTCGTCGTGATGCCCCAGGCCCTGCGGACCGTGATCGGCCCGCTCGGCGGCACCTTCATCGCCCTGCTCAAGAACTCCGGCGTCGCGGTGGCCATCAACGTGTCGGAGCTGACCAGTGCGGCCGCCCAGGTCGGCACCGACACCGCCCAGTTCATCCCCGCCTTCCTGGGCGCGGCGGTCGCGTACCTGGTGCTGACCATCCCGTCGGGCTTCGCCACCACCTGGCTCGAGGGAAAGCTGGCCATCAAACGATGAGGCCGGCCCGTTGACCGCCCCCTTCCTGGGCGACGTCCTGGGCCCCCGTGGCCGCCGGCTGACTAGGATCCTCACCGCGGTGAGCGCGGTGGTGATCGTCGGCTTCGTCGTCGTCGCCCTGACCCGTCTCGGCGACAAGGGCCAGCTCGACGGGGACAAGTGGGAGCCGTTCACCCAGTGGCCAGTGCAGAGGTTCTTCCTGGAGGGCCTCAGGACCACTATCGAGGTGTCGCTCGTGTCGATGGCCGGGGCCATGACCCTCGGCGCCGTCCTCGCCCTGGCCCGGCTGTCACAGACCAGGCCCGTCCGCTGGTTCACGACCGTTTTCGTGGAGTTTTTCCGCGGCCTCCCCCTCGTGCTCCTGATCTTCTTCTGCGCCCTCGGCCTCCCCGCCTACGGCGTGAACCTGTCCGTCTTCTGGTACGTGGCGCTCGGGCTCATCGTCTACAACGGCGCCGTCCTGGGCGAGATCTTCCGGGCCGGGATCCTGTCCCTCGACCGGGGCCAGACCGAGGCCGCCTACTCACTGGGCATGGGCTACTGGAAGGCCATGCTGCTGGTGGTGGTCCCCCAGGCGGCCCGGCGCATGATCCCCGCTATCGTGAGCCAGCTCGTGACCCTGCTGAAGGACTCGTCCCTCGGCGCCGCGGTGGCCTTCGAGGAGGCGCTGCGCCGGGCCCGGATCAACGGCGAGTTCTTCCAGCACCCGCTCCAGTCGCTGTTCGTGGTCGCCGTGCTCTACATCATCGTGAACTTTGCCCTGAGCATGTTGGCCCGCCGACTCGAGGTCCGCCAGCGCCGGCGGTTCCGGGCCGGCCCGATCGTCGTCCCCGGCATCGAGGCCGACCTGGCCCTCCTGGGGGGGGATTCTGCGGAGCGCCGCGGTCCCGCTACCGGAGCGTGAAGGTGCTGGCGATGGTGGAGACCACCTCCGCCGGCGCGGCGGCGACGGTGAGGATGTAGGCCTTCTTGCTCTTGAGCATGTAGTACTGGATCGCGTCGGTCGCGATGGTGCCACCGTCGGTCTCGACGGGGATCCGGAACGTCAGCCTGGTGGCGGGCTGGCCGGACAGGGTGGCCGGCTCCTCGCCGATGTTCGTGGCGCCGAAGTCCGCCAGGCCGGCTTTGGATGCGGCGACGACCGCGGCGAGGGTCTTCTCCTCGGGCTTGTCGGAGGTGAGGTTCACGTTCGCCACCCCGTCGCGCGCCACGGCCATGTAGAGGCCGCCGGACTGGCCGAGGACGCGGGCCTGGTTGAGGATCGACGCCAGCTTGGGGTTCTCTAGGCGCAGCGAGTTGGCGGTCTTGTCGAAGATCGCAGGGTTGAGGGCCAGCGGGATCGGCGTCCACTCGGCGGGCACGGCGAAGGCGAACCCCTCCTTGTCGCTGCTTGCCACCGTGAACCCGTCGGGGGCGGTGATCGTGGGCGCCTTCGGATCACCCCCGCAGGCCACCGCCAGCATGATCATCAGGGCCAGGGAAGCCGCCCTCGCCAACACCGGGCCCGAGCGGCCCTTTGAGCGGGGGCCAGGGTTCTGCGGCCTTTCGAGCGTAGTCACGGCCCTAGCGTACGTGCGCCGGCTCACGCCCGGGAGAGCAACCCGACGGCATCCCGCGCCCGGGCCAGGGTGGCGCCGGCCACGGTCTCGGCCTTCTCCGCCCCCCGCCCCAATGTGGCCCGCACCGCCTCGGGATCCGATGCCAGGGCGTGGTAGCGCTCCCGGACCGGCCGGACCAGCTCGATTACCGCGTCGGCGGTGTCGGCCTTCAGCGGGCCGTACCGGGTGTAGCCGACGGCGACGTCGTCGGGCCGGCGTCCGGTGGCGGCGGCCAGGATGGCCAGCAGGTTTGAGACGCCCGGCTTCTTCTCCGGATCGAACTCCACCTCGGCGCCGGTGTCGGTGACCGCCCGCTTGAACTTGCGGGCGATGGCGTCGGGCTCGTCGAGGACAAGGACCGTACCCTGGGGCGACTCGGCCGACTTCGACATCTTGGCTGTGGGTCGCTGGAGGTCCATGATGCGGGCGCCGACCGTGGGCAGCGCCGCCTCGGGAACGGTGAAGGTGTCGCCGTAGCGGTGGTTGAACCGCAGGGCGAGGTCTCGGCACAGCTCGAGGTGCTGGCGCTGGTCCTCGCCCACCGGCACCCGGTCGGCGTCATAGAGCAGGATGTCGGCCGCCTGGAGCACGGGGTAGGTGAACAACCCGACCCGGGCCGATTCCTCGCCGTCCCTGGCCTTCTCCTTGAACTGCACCATCCGCGCCAGCTCGCCCATGCTGGCCACGCACTCGAGGATCCACGACAGCTCGGCATGCTGGTGCACGTGGCTCTGCACGAACAGGGTGCACACCTCGGGATCGAGGCCGGCGGCCACGAGGAGCAGGGTGAGCTCCAGCGTCCTGGCCCGCAGCTCCGCCGGGTCACGGGGCACGGTGATGGCGTGGAGGTCGACCACGCAGAAGAAGGAGTCCTGGGCGTGCTGGTCGTCCACCCAGTTGCGGACCGCGCCCAGGTAGTTGCCGAGGTGGATGTCGCCGGTGGGCTGGATGCCGGACAGGACGCGTGCCATGGGCGCCGATGGTATGCGGGGCCGGGCCCCGCCCGGCCGGTATTCTCCCGGACGTGGCCTACGCGGTGCAGACCGACGTCTACGAGGGGCCCTTCGACCTCCTGCTCCACCTCATCCTGCGCGACGAGGTGGACCTGTACGAGATCTCCCTCAGCCGCATCGTCGACGGGTTCCTCGCCCACCTCGAAGGCCTGGCCGCCGCCCTCGACCTGGAGCTGACCACCGAGTTCCTGGTGATCGCCGCCACCCTCGTCGACCTCAAGGCCCGCCGGCTGCTGCCCGGCCCCGTCGACGTGGAGGTCGACGAGGAGCTGGCGCTGTTCGAGCAGCGCGACCTCCTGCTCGCCCGGCTCATCGAGGCCAAGACCTTCCGCGACGCAGGCAACGCCCTGGATTCCCTGGCCCAGGCCGCCGCCCGCTCGTGGCCCCGCACCGCCGGCCTCGAGCCGCGGTTCCTCGCCCTCGCCCCCGACCTGCTGGCCGGCGTGACGCCGGCCGACGTCCACGCCGCGTGGCTGCGGGCCTCGGCGCCGGCGCCGCCCCCGCCGCGGGTCGTGCTCGACCACGTGGCGCCGATCCGGGTCACCATGGAGGAAGCGGTTGACGACCTCGTGTCCCGCCTCCCGGGCGCCGGCCTGGTCACGTTCCGAGCGCTCACCGAGGGCATGGGCGACCGCATCGAGGTGATCGTGCGGTTCTTCGCCGTCCTGGAGCTGTACAAGCAGGGCCTGATCGAGATCGGCCAGGCCGCCACCTTCGGCGACCTCGAGGTCACCTGGGTGGGGGAGGCGGGATCCGTCCTCGCCGGTACCGACTATTACAAGGGGATCGACTCCTACGATGGCTAGCGAGGTCGCCCGGGCCGTCGAGGCCGTGCTCATGGTGGCCGACGAGCCCGTGGAGCCTCAGCTCCTGGCCCAGCTCCTGGAGGTGAGCCCCACACGGGTCGACGAGCTGTGCGAGGAGCTGGCCGCGGCCTATGAGGCGGAGGACCGCGGCTTCCTGCTGGCCCGGGTGGCCGGCGGCTGGCGCTTCCAGAGCCACCCCGACCTGGCCGCCTACGTGGAGCGGTTCGTGCTCGACGGCCAGCCGTCGCGCCTGTCGCCGGCGGCGCTGGAGACCCTGGCCATCGTCGCCTACAAGCAGCCCGTCTCCCGCGCCCAGGTGGCGGTGATCCGAGGCGTGAACGCCGACGCGGTGATGCGCACACTGGCCCAGCGGGGCTACCTGGAGGAGGTCGGCCGCGACCCCGGCCCCGGCCAGGCCGTGCTCTACGGCACCAGCCGACTGTTCCTGGAGCGGCTGGGCGTCGACTCGCTGGCCGACCTGCCGCCGCTGGGCGACTTCGTGCCCGGCCAGGAGGTCGTAGAGGCACTCGAGCGGGGTCTGGGCGCCGACGGCTCGTGATTTCACCGGAGGGCGAGCGCCTCCAGAAGGTGCTCGCCGCCGCCGGGCTGGGGAGCCGGCGGACGTGCGAGCTCCTGATCGAGGACGAGCGGGTCACGGTCAACGGCGAGGTGGCGGTCCTGGGCCGGCGGGTGGACCCGGAGACGGATCGGATCGAGGTCGACGGGCTGCGGGTGCCGACCCGTCCCGGCCTGGTGACCTACGTGCTGAACAAGCCCCGCGGCGTCGTCAGCACCGCGTCGGACCCCCAGGGCCGCCCGACGGTGGTCGGGCTCGTGCCGGCCGAGCCCCGGGTCTTCCCCATTGGGCGCCTCGACACCGACACCGAGGGGCTCCTGCTCCTCACCAACGACGGCGACCTGGCCCACCGCCTCACCCACCCCTCCTTCGGTGTCGAGAAGGAGTACCTCGCCCAGGTCGACGGCAGCCCGACGCCGGCGGAGCTGCGCCGGCTCCGCGAGGGCATCGAGCTCGACGACGGGATGACGGCGCCGGCCAAGGCGTCGCTCACCGCCCCCGGGGCGGTGCGCCTCGTCATCCACGAGGGCCGCAACCGCCAGGTGCGGCGCATGCTCGCCGGCATCGGCCACCCGGTGACCCGGCTGGTCCGCACCCGCATCGGCCCGCTGGCCGACCGCCGGCTCAAGCCGGGGGAGTGGCGGGCGTTGAGCACCGAGGAGGTGCGCGCCCTCGAAGCCGCGGCCACGCCCCGCAGTACATTCGGGGGGTGACCCCCGCCGTCCGGGCCCTGCGAGGGGCGACCACCGTCGACACCGACACCCCCGAGCAGGTGAACGAGCGGGTCGGGGTGCTGGTAAATGAGATGCTGGCCCGCAACGACGTCGACAAGGATGACCTGATCAGCGTCATCTTCACCGCCACCGGCGACGTCACTTCGATGTTCCCCGCCGCCGCCGCCCGAGCGGTCGGCCTGGGCGACGTCCCGTTGCTGTGCGCCCGCGAGCTGGCCATCGCCGGCGGCACGCCGCGCTGCATCCGGGTGCTGATGCACCTCACCACCGAGCGTTCCCGCGCCGAGCTGCGCCACGTGTACCTGGCCGGCGCCGAGGGGCTCCGCGATGACCTGCCCTCCTGAGCGCCGGCGGGCCGCCGTCGTGGGCACCGGCCTGATCGGAGGGTCGATCGGGCTGGCGCTGCGCAAGCAGGGTTGGCACGTGAGCGGCCGCGACCTCGACGGCCGGCGGGCGGTGCAGGCCCTGGAGCAGGGGGCGCTCGACGAGATCGGCCCCGATCCGACGGCCGAGGTCACCTTCGTCTGCGTGCCGGTGTCGTCCATCGCCGCCGAGGCGCGGGCCGCGCTGGCCGCCGGCGGCGTGGTGACCGACGTCGGCGGGGTGAAGGGTCCCGTGGTCGCCGCCGTCGACCACCCCCGGTTCGTTGGCGGCCACCCCATGGCGGGCTCGGAGCAGGAGGGCATGGACGGCGCCGACCCGTCGCTGTTCGACGGGGCGACGTGGGTGCTCACGCCCACCGTCTCCACCGACGCGGGCGCCTACACCCTCGTCCGCTCGATCGTCTCCTCGTTGGGCGCCGACGTCGTCGCCCTCGCCCCCGGGCGCCACGACGAGCTGGTGGCCACCGTCTCCCACGTCCCCCACCTGGCCGCGGCCACCCTGATGGCCCTCGCCGCCGACCGCGCCGCCGAGCAGGGCCCCATGCTCCGACTGGCGGCCGGGGGCTTCCGCGACATGACCCGCATCGCCGCCGGGCACCCCGGCATCTGGCCCGACATTTGCGCCGAGAACCGCGACGCAATCGTGGAGGCGCTCGACCGGCTGGTCGCCGCCCTCTCGGCCATGCGCGACCTGGTGGTCCTGGGC
>JBPCLE010000051.1:0-11469 GCA_051003575.1 Acidimicrobiales bacterium
CCTGGTGCTGCCGCCGGCGCCGGTCCCGCCGGGGCCCACGGTGTGGGTCGTGCGCCGGGCCGCCGGAGGGGTGAAGGGCGACGCCACGAAGCTGGCCGACCTCGACCGCGAGCTCGCCGGCCGGGGCATGCGGTTGGCCGGCGAGGAGCGGCTGGAGGGCCGGCGCTCGGTGGTGATCGTCCAGCGCTGGGCGGCCTAGGCCGTCGTCTTCGACGATGTCGCCGCCGAACAGCAGCACTCGCTCCCTGACACAGTCGAAGACTGCGATGTGGCGGGCGCGGCCGGACCGACGTCAGAATGGCTTGTTCATGCCGTCGCTGTCGTTCAGGCCCAGGTCCCCACCGAACAGGACGGTCTGTTTCGGGTGCGGCTCCACTCAAGGGACATCCTTCGGCCGGACTGACTCAGGCGCCCGGAAAGCGGAACACCCGCGGACCAAGGCCGCCTTTGACGACTTCTGGGATCTGCCAATCAGACCGTCGAACCACAAACATGCCGGTCGGGGCCGTACGCGGATCCTTCAGTAGAGCCGCACCCGTCTGTTTCTGTGCCCGGTCGGAGGTCATGGTGTGTTCAGCGCGAGGCGAGGACCCACCGGTCGTGCGGAGGCTCCACCCGGTTCCGTCCCCACTCCCAGGTGTCGCCGAACAGCCGCGGGCCCGAACCGCCGGACTGTTGACCTCGCCGGACCGGGCTGCGAGCGGTGGCGACCGTCTGCCGGCGGGAACGTCAGACGGGCAGGCCGCAGGCGCGAAGCGCAACGGCCAGCGCCGGCGCGTCGACGAAGCGGTGGGCGAGGAAGCCGGCGGCGGTTGCGCCGGCCACGTTGGCCTCCTGGTCGTCGACGAACAGCGTGGCCGCCGGGTCGAGGCCGAAGCGATCCCGGAGCCGGGCGAAGATCTCCGCCGACGGCTTGAGCACCCCCTCCTCGCCCGAGACGACCGCGCCGTCGAAGCGCTGGAGGATCGGGTAGCGCCGGCGGCGGGCGGCGAACACGTCCGCCGGCATGTTGGTCAGCAGGTAGAGCGGCACGCCGGCGCCGCGCAGGCGGGCGACCAAGGCCCCGGTGCCGGCGACCTCGCCGGCGATCATCTCGTCCTGGCGCTTCCAGGCGTGGATCAGCTCGGCGTGGTCGGGGTGGCGGGAGGCCAGCTCGGCGCACGCCTCGTCGAAGGGGCGGCCGGCGTCGAGGGTGGCGTTCCAGTCGGCGTTGCATATCTCGGCGAGGAACCGGTCGAGCTGATCGGGAGAGAGCAGGTCCTGGTAAACCAGCTTCGGGTCCCACTCGAGCAGCACGCCGCCGATGTCGAACACGACCGCAGCCAGCATCCCGTCCAGCATGGCGCCCACGCCGGAGTGAGGGCCAACCCGGATTACCGCCGGCGCCGCCGTGGCCCAGACTGCCCGGGTGCGCCTGCATCCCCGCCACCGCATCGACGCCGGGGCCGCCGACGTGGCGTTCGCGGCGTGGGCGTGCCTGGGCGCCCGGGGCCGGCGAGCCTGGTCCCCCGCCGCCGACACGCTGGCCTGCCTGTCCGCCCGGTCCGGGCTCGACCTGCTGCTCGGCGCGCTCGACCTCCCGCCCGCCAGTGAGGTGCTCGTGTCGGCGGTGACGATCCCCGACATGGCGCGCATCGTCTGCGACCACGGTTTGGTCCCCGTTCCCGTCGACCTCGACCCGGCGACGATGGCGCCCCGCCTTGACCTCCTCGACCGGCTGGCGACCGACCGCACCCGGGCCGTGCTGGTGGCCCATCTCTTTGGCGGCCGGCTGGATCTCATGCCGGTCGTCGCCTGGTGCCGGCGTCGTGGCCTCGTGCTGGTGGAGGACTGTGCCCAGTCCTGGCGGGGGCCGGGCGACACCGGGACCGCCGGCGCCGATGCGTCGCTGTTCAGCTTCGGCCCCATCAAGACGGCGACCGCGTTCGGCGGCGGGCTGGTACGGGTGGGCGACCCGGCCCTCCTGGCCCGCATGCGCCGCCGGCACGAGGAGTGGCCGGCGCAGGCCCGGCTGTCGTTCGCCGCTCGGGTGGCCAAGTGCGGCGCGCTGGTGGCCCTGCAGCACCCGGCGGCCTACGGCCTGGCCGCGGCCGCCGCCGACCGGCTCGGGCACCCGCTCGACGCGGTGGTGGGGCGGGCGGCCCGGTCGTGCCCCGACTGGCGACGGCGGCCGTCGGCGGCCCTGCTCGCCGTGCTCCGCCGGCGCCTGGCCCGCTTCGACGCCGGCCGCCTGGCCCGGCGGGCGGCCCGAGGTGAGACGGCGGCGGATGCGCTGGCCGGCGTCGTCGAGGTGCCGGGCACTGAGCAACCGGAGCGGACGTGGTGGCTGTTCCCCGTCGCCGTCGACGACCCGGCGTTCCTCGTCGGCCGGCTCCGTGCGGCCGGCATCGACGCCTCGGCGGCGACCAGCAAGCTGGCCGCGGTGCCGGCGCCGGCCGGGCGACCCGAAGCCGACCCGGCCGTGGCCCGGGCCCTGCTGGCCCGCCTGGTCTGCCTGCCCGCCTACCCCGAGCTGCCGGAGCGGGCGTTCCTCCGCATGCTCGACGTGGTGCGCCAGGCCCAGGCCAGGGAGCGGGCCGACTGGCGGGCCCGGGCCTGAACCGTCCACGCCGACGTGCCCGTCGGCCGGGGCGACCGCTCGACCGGCACGGAGGCGCACGGAATGGCGGCGGCGCCGACGCCGGCCACGATGCCCGGCGGGTCGAGGGCGAGCAGGCGGTCCCGCGACGGGCGGTCCATGGCGAGGAAGGCGCCGGCGTCGGCCGGCAGCCCGGTGAGGCGGGCCATCGCCAACCGGTGCAGGTCGCCGGTCAGCCGCCGGGCCCGGCTCTCATAGGCGCCCCGCCGGCCGGCGAAGACCACGCCGGCGTCGCCGGCGGCCAGGCGGTCGAGCAGCAGGGGGATGGCCTCCGGCGGGTCCTGGAGGTCGGCGTCGAGGCACACCCAGGCCTCCGCATCGGCGCCGGCGGCCAGGCCGGCCACCAGGGCCCGGTTCTGGCCGGCGTTGCGGGCGAGTGACGTCACCCGCAGCCGGGAATCGCCGGCGGCCAGGCCGTGGGCCACGGCCAGGCTGTCGTCGGGCGAGGCGTCGACGACGAAGCGGAGCGTCCAGGCCTGGTCGTGCAGGGCGCCGGCCACCCGCCGGTTGAGCTCGGCGAGCGTCGCCGCGTTGGCGTAGACCGGAGTGACCACGGCGACGGTCATGACGCGGCCCAGCAGCGGGCCAAGCCCGTCTCGAGGTCGACCTCGGCCCGCCAGTCGAGGAGCCGAGCGGCCAGCGACGGGTCGCACACCCACGAGGTGGTGTCCCACGGGCAGCCGAGGTGGGCGCCCTCGACGGTCCCCACCCGCCGGCCCGTCACCCAGTGGACGAGGGCCACCAGCTCCTCGTTCGCCGTCTGCGAGCCGGTCCCGATGTTGAGCACCTGGCCGGGAGGGAGGTCGGCGGCGACCGCGGCCCGCACGCAGGCCTCGACCACGTCGTCGACGTGGATCCAGTCCCGGCGCATCCCCGGAGCGGTCAGAGGCAGCACCTCGCCGGTGCGCGCCGCCCGCAGGACGGTGGGCACCAGCCGGTGGGGATGGTCGTGGGGCCCATAGATCTGGAAGGCCCGCAGGACGGCGGCTCGCGCGCCCCGGGCCGCGGCGGTGGCCGCCACCTGGAGCGAGCCGGCGGCCTTGGTGGCGCCGAAGAAGCCCCGCGGCCGCAGCGGCGTGGCCTCGTCCATCGGGCCGGCGCTCTCGGCGTACTCGGTGGAGGAGCCAAGCTGGACGACGGCCCGGCACCGTTCGCCCAGGGCGTCGACCAGCCAGGCGCCGCTCGACGCGTTCACGGCCATGGTGGCGGCCCGCTCGGCCGGTGTGGCCTGGGCCCGGCCCGCGGCAAGGAGGAAGGCGACGTCGGGGTCGGCATGCCGGGCCACCTCGGCGGTGGCCACCGGGTCGGCCAGGTCGACCGCGACCCGGCCCGGCGCCGGCGGCGAGCCCGGGCGGGCCGTGCCGATGACGTCCCAGCCGTCGGCGGCCAGGCGGGTGCACAGGTGGGTACCGACGAACCCGCCGGCGCCGGTGACCAGGGCTTTCACACAGCCTCGTTCTCGCTGAGCAGGGCGACGGCGGCCGCCAGCTCGGCGTGGTCGGCCACCACCGCCGCCGGCGGGCGCCGGCCGGCCTCGCCGGCGGCGGCGAGGATCCGCGGCACCTCCAATGCCAGGTCGCGGCCGGCGGTGTCGGCCCAGAACGACCGGCGGAGGAAGGTGAAAGAGGCGCCGGCCCGAGCCAGGGCGCCCAGGACGAGCCGGCACGGCACCGGCCGCCCCGCGTCGGGACGGGTGAGCCCGGCCACCCCGAAGGCGACGCCGACGCCGGCGGTCGCCGCCGCCACCCGGTCGACGGTGCCGTCGACCAGGGCGAGGAACAGCGGGCCGCCACCCCGGTCGATCATGAGGTCGTTCAGGCCGAGGTAGACGCGCGACAGGGGGCGCCGGACCAGGTCGTCGAGCCTGCGCACGGCCTCGGTGGTCTCGACAAGGATGCCGAGCCCGCACCGGCCGCCAACCACCTGGAGGGCAGCGTCGACCTCCTCGGGCCGGCGCACCATGGGCAGCAGGATCTCATCGGCGCCGATGCCGATGGCCAGGTCGATCTCCGCCGGCGTCCACGGCGACCACTGGTTGACCCGGCAGAGGACCACGCCGGCGGAGGCGGCGCGCACCGCGGCCAGGTCGTCGGGGGTGTCGGCGTTGATCTGGGTGTCGGCCCCGGCCTGGCGCCGGCGCTTGCCGCGACGCTCCCAGTCGACCACCACGCCGGTCGCCCCCGCGGCGACCACCGCCCGGGCCGGCGCCGCAGAGTTGGCAAAGGCGAAAAGATTTATGTAGGGCAGCCTATCATTCCGCCCGCTCCGCTGCCGGGGTGAGGGGGCGGGAAAATGACCAGCGCTCGGATTGCCGGAGCCCCGCAGAATCGGTCCCGCCGATGCCGCAATGAGGCGCCGCAGACCATCCACCACTTTCGGTGCACGGCGGAGCACCATTTCCTTCCATGCGGACGGAAGTTCGGTACCGGGTCGCAGTCGCCGGCGCAGATCTGCGAATGCTGGTCCTGGCCCCTCAACCGGATGGGTGTGTCGGGATCGACCTCGATTCCGGCGCTTTCGTGCGGGCCCTATTTCCCCCCGGGGGTGAGCCGCTCGAAGCCTTCGACGTCACGTCGGCTCCGATCGGCGATCCGCTCGACCCGCCGGACACCGTGCGGCCCGAGGCGGTGGCCCTCACCGGCCCACCGCGGCGGGTCGGCAGCCTGAGCTCCCGCCGGGCCGAGCGCTACCTCCAGGCCCTGCGCCATCCCCCTCACGGCCCCCTCTTGGGCTTCGCCGGCGTGACCGTGCCCTACTGGACCGTCGCCGGCGACCGCCCCTCGCTGGCCCTACTGGAGCCCACAGAGGGGCCGCTCATCCTCGCCGGCCCCGGCGGGTTCGACTGCCGGTTCGGCTGGAACGGCACCGTCGCCCAGCTCCCCCTCGGCGATCGCCAACTGGCCACCGACCTGTACCGCCTGCGGCGCCGGCGCTCGTCGCCCCGAGAACTCACCCGCATCCTGGGCTTCCGGCCCGGCCGGCTGCTCGTCGTCGTCGCCGGCCCCGTCGACGGCCACTGCACCAAGCAGGTCGCCGCCCTCCTGCCCGGCCGGTAGTCGGCCGACCTCAGCGGTCGAACAGGTCCGCGACCTCGAGGACGAAGCCGGGGATCAGCGGCGTGGTGAGCGAGTCGCCGGCGCCGAACTCGAGCTCGACGTCGAAGACCGGCGCCTGCGAACCCGACCGGCGGTAGACGAGCACCACGTCAGCCGCGGTGTCCACCAGATGCGCTTGGCGTCGCGTCCGGGCCGGTCGGCCTCGGGGACCCACCACACGTCGGGCGCAAAGACGTTGTAGTCGTCGAGGTGGACGTCGACCGGTATTCCGGCTTCGCCTTGGCCCGGGTTCTCCCGGAGCCAGCTGGTGAGCCGGTGCGCCAGCTCCAGCGTGATCCGCTGGTGGCGTAGGCTGGCCGCGGTCACCACGATCTCCCCGTTGATCAACTGCGTGCGCTGTTCTGTGGGGGGAAGGGCGAAGTACTCCTCGGCCGTGAGGCGCGTGGAAGTCAGAGCCATACCGAAGGCTTACGACGGGGCTGAGACAGCGGGAGGGGAGCTGCTACCGGCTGGCCCGGGCGGCCAGGTACTCGGCCATGGCCCAGCCGAAGCCGATCAGCGCGTCGCCGTTGGACCGGTCGAGGTTGTCGAAGAAGGCGACGACCGCGGGGTCGAGCCCCGAGGGGTCGAGGCACTCGTGGTCGAGCGCCGGCGGGGTGTCGCCGGCGCCGGTGATGAGGAACGTGCGGTCGTCGACGCGGCCCTCGGCGCCGAAGCGCTTGGCCAGACGCCGGCCCCAGGCCCGCTCCTCGCCGGAGGCCTTGTGGCTGGGGCGGGGCACGATGTCTTCGAGGCCGTCGAACGCGGCGAAGCCGCTCGGGTCGAGGAAGCGCGTGCCGACCAGCACGTCCTCGTCGGGGAAGGCCAGGACCGCCCGCCGGAGCTGCTCGCCCATCAGGCAGCGCAGGACCGCGTCGCGGCGGGGGCTGCGTTTCACCGACGCCATGCCGATGATGACCGAGGGGGTGCCCCCGATGCGCTCGAGCGTGCAGAAGGAGAAGGCGCTCAGCTTGGCGCCGTCGCGCACCTGGGTGACCAGCACCCACTCCTCCACCTGCTTGGAGAGGATGCCGACGTCGTAGCCGGCGCTCCCGTCCGCGCAGATGTCGGCCATCTCCGACAGCTCGGAATCGCTCAACCCCGTGCAGTCTTTGGTCTCTGCCTGTAGTGCCATGGGTCGGCCGTGCTCCCCCGGGATCGGTGTGTTACCCCACTAGTCCATTCGCTCCGAGCAGTTCGCGCAACTCGGCGACCAGCCCGTTTCCTGAGTCCACCCGAAACTCATCCGGAAGCCTCAAGATGGTCGAGTCTAGATGGACCAGGACGGGTTGGCTCCCGGGGTGCTCCCGGAGGACATCCTTCAGGCGGGCCAGACCCGTGGGAGAGAGCGACTTGGAGTCGAGCTTGATCCGCACCGGCCGGCTGTGCTCGGGGCTCAGATCGGGCCGCTTGAGCTCCATGCAGACGATCTTGGCCGGCTCCTCCCGCAGGTCGAGGCGGCCCTTCACGCAGACGATGGCGTCGTCGGCCAGCAGGGCCCCGAAGTCGAGCATGGTGCGCGGGAAGACGAACACCTCCATGGCCGACCGGAGGTCCTCCAGGGTGAAGGTGGCCATCAGGTCGCCCCGCTTGGTGTACTTGCGCGACAGCCCCGTGACCACGCCGCCCACCCAGCGCATCTCACCGTCGCGCAGCTCTCGGAGCTCGTCGATCGTGCATTCGGTGTGCCGGCGCAGGGCCGACTCCACGCCCAGCAGGGGGTGGCTGCTCACGTAGAGGCCGAGCATCTCCTTCTCGTGCGCCAGCCGTTCGGGCGGGTCGAACTCCAGGTCGGGGACGGGCACGCGCTCGTCAAGGGCGGAGCCGGGGCCCTCGGCGATCTCGCCGAAGAGGCTCATGATCCCCAGGTCGGCCTCTCGCCGGCGGGCCAGGGTGCGGTCGATGACCTGCTCGAACACCATCAGCAGGCCCCGCCTCGGGTGGCCGACCGAGTCGAACGCGCCGGCCTTGACCAACGACTCCACCGAGCGCTTGTTGAGCACCATCGGGCTCACCCGCTGGCAGAAGTCGTAGATGTCGGCGAAGGGCCCGCGTTCGTCGCGCTCCGACACGATCTGGGCCACGAGGCCCTCCCCGACGTTGCGGATGGCCGAGAGCCCGAACGGGATCTTGCGGTCCACGGCGATGAAATCCGACATCGACTTGTTGATGTCGGGCACCAGGACCTCGACGCCCATGGTGCGGCACTCGGCCAGGTAGACCGCTGTCTTGTCCTTGTCGTCCCTAACCGAGGTGAGCAGGGCGGCCAGGTACTCGACGGGGTGGTTGGCCTTCAGCCAGGCCGTCTGGTAGGCGACCATGCCGTAGCAGTAGGCGTGGGCCTTGGGGAAGGCGTAGTCGGCGAACGGCTCGATCACGTCGAACAGGGCCGTGCCCAGCCCGGAGCCGTACCCGTTGGCATCGCACGCGGCGACGAAGCGCTCCCGCTCCGCAGCCATGAGCGCCCTGATCTTCTTCCCGCAGGCCTTCCGGAGGTTGTCGGCCTCCTGCAGTGAGTAGCCAGCGAAACGCTGGGCCACCCGCATCAGGGATTCCTGGTAGATCATCAGGCCCTGGGTGTCGCCCAGGACCTCGCCCAGGTCGGGGTGGATGTAGGTGATCGGCTTGCGACCGTTCTTGCGGTCGGCGAAGTCGTTGTGCATGTTGGCCGCCATCGGCCCGGGGCGGTAGAGGGCGACCAGCGCGCCGATGTCGTCGAAGCAGGTGGGGGCCAGCGACCGGATGAGCGCCCGCATGGGGCCGCCTTCGAGCTGGAACACGCCGATCGATTCGCCCCTGCGGAGCATCTCGAAGGTCTTCTCGTCGTCGAGAGCCACATGGTCGATGTCGAGCCGCTCGCCGGTGGAGACCTCGATCAGGTCGAGCGCCTTCTCGATCACCGAGAGGTTGCGCAGGCCCAGGAAGTCCATCTTCAGCAGCCCAAGATCGGAGACGCCGTGCATCTCGTACTGGGTGACGATGGGAGCGTTGGCAAGGTTGCCGTCGGGCCCGGGCTTGCGCTGGATGGGCAGGTATTCGGTGAGGGGATGACGGGTGATCACCACCGCGGCGGCGTGGATGCCGTCCTGGCGGCGCAGGCCGGCGAGCCCGCGGGCCACCTCGATGACCTTCTTGGCGTCGGGATCGGTGTCGTACAGCTCGCGCAGGTCGGCGGCCATCTTGAAGCCCTCCTCGAAGCCCGGGGTGAGCTCGAGGCAGGCAGCCAGCGGGGTGTCACGACCCATGACGAGGGGCGGCATGGCCTTGGCGATGCGGTCGCCGACGCCGTAGGGGTAGCCGAGGACGCGGGCGCCGTCGCGCACCGCCGCTCGTGCCTTGATGGTGGAGAAGGTGACGATCTGGGCGACGTGGTCGGCGCCGTACTTCTCGGCCGCGTACTTGATCATGTCGCCGCGGAAGCGCTCGTCGAAGTCCATGTCGATGTCGGGCATTTCCTTGCGCCCGGCATTCAGGAACCGCTCGAAGATCAGCCCGTAGCGGAGCGGGTCGAGGTCGACGATCTTGAGGCAGTAGGCCACGCAGCAGCCCGCCGCGCTCCCCCGGCCGGGGCCGACCCGGATGCCCTGCGTGCGGGCGTAGTTGATGAGGTCCCAGACGATCAGGAAGTAGGCGGAGAGCCCCATCTCCGAGATGACCGTGAGCTCCTTGTCGATGCGCTCGGCGGCATCGGCCGGCAGCGGCGCGCCGTAGCGGCCGTGCGCGCCCTCGAGGGCCAGGTGGCGGAGGTAGGCGTCCTCGGACTCGTGGCCCGGCGGCAGCGGGAAGTTGGGCAGCTCCGGCTTGCCGAACTCGATCTCGACGCTGGCCCGCTCGGCGATCTCCAGAGTGCTGTCGCAGGACTCGGGGACCTCGGCGAACAGGGCCCGCATCTCCGCCGCCGTCTTGAGGTAGTGCTGGTCGGATTCGAACTTGAACCGCTTGGGATCGTCGACCTGGGCGCCGGTCTGCACGCACAGGAGGGCGTCGTGGGCCACCGAGTCCTCCTGGTGGACGTAGTGGCTGTCGTTGGTAGCCAGCAGCGGCAGGTGCAGGTCGCGGGCGATCTCGATCAGGTGGCGGTTGGTGCGGTGCTGGGCCTCCATCCCGTGGTCCTGGATCTCCACGAACAGGCCGCCGGGGCCGAAGATGTCGGCGAGACGCGAGGTCAGCTTGGTGGCCAGGGGGACGTCGTCGCGCAGGAGGGCCTGGAGGACGACCCCGCCCAGGCAGCCGGTGGTGGCGATGACGCCTTCGTGGTGGCGCTCGAGCAGCTCCCAGTCGAGCCGGGGCTTGTAGTAGTAGCCCTCCAGGTAGGCGGCCGAGGAGAGCTTCATCAGGTTCTTGTAGCCGGCGTTGCTCTCGGCCAGCAGGGTCAGGTGGTAGTAGAGCTTCTCCCCCTCGCCGACCTCGCCGCCGGTGTCGTCGACCCGGCCCCGCCGCACCGGCCGCTCGAAACGGCTCTCACCGGCCATGTAGGCCTCGGTGCCGATGACCGGCGTGACCCCGGCCTTGCGGGCCGCGCTGTAGAAGTCGAGGACCCCGTACATGTTGCCGTGGTCGGTGATCCCGATGGCGGGCTGACCGTCGGCCACGGCCGCGGCCACGACCTCGTCGATGCGGGCCGCGCCGTCGAGCATGGAGTACTCGGTGTGGACGTGGAGATGGGCGAAGCTGTCCCCCAACCGGGGACCCCCCTGTGGACGGGCTGTGGACGAGTTACAGCGGTGTCATTCTACCGAACGGACGGGGGCCGGCGCGGCCCGCGGGTAGGCGACCCTGGCGGCCCAGACCAGCAGCGGGATCTGCAACGGGAGCCGGGCCCACACCAGCCCCGCCGGCAGGCCGCCGTCGAGGGCCATCTTGACGTTGGCCGGGAACAGGGCCACCAGCACGCCGGCCGCGGCCAGCGCCCCCACCCTGCGGGTGCGGGGAAGGGCGACGAGGCCGGCGCAGGCGATCTCGGCGACCCCGCTCCAGCGGACCCAGAACGCGGGGTCGCCGAGGAACTCGGGCACGATCCGCTCGTAGGGCCGGGGCACCACGAAGTGGGCGGCGCCGGCGGCGAGCAGGAAGGCGGCCAGGGACAGGGCGCTGGCCGATGACCGGTGAGTGCCGTTCACTGTTGGTATTCGAGGCCGGGGTGGCCGGCGTACTGCGCGGGTGACAGGGGTCATCTTGAGGTGGGAGTCTGCCGTCTCCGGTCGACTCGGTATTGTACTTCGGTCGCTTCGGTCCGAGCCCGGTCCGATTCGTCCTGCCGGCCCGCCTCGGCCAGGCGGATCGACAGGTTGTTGAGCGACATCGCCAGGTCGGGCTCGTAGGCGGCCGGGTTGGCGGTGGCCAGCCGGCGGCGCCGCTCGACTAGGTCGCTGGCAAGTACCACGGCCAGGGGGTTCACCACCAGATCGGACCGAGGTGGCAGCACGTCCATCACCGCGGCCAGGGCTTCGGTGCTGGCGGCGTTGACCATGGCCCACCGGGCAAGGACGGCAGCGATGGTGGTGTCGCCGAATCCTGTGGTCCCACAACGAACACCTCGTGGACCGGCTGGCTCGGACTTGCCGATCGGCTGGTCTCTCGCCGAGCGATCTCTGCCTTCACGAGAGAATGCATGATCACGGCGTAGGTTCTGGGCGAAACGCTGTGACGGCTGAGCCCCAGGTTGCATGTCTCACACATCGCGGCGAGATTTGCGTCGTCGTTCAGCTCGGGTCCGACCGTTCCGAGAGCGTACGC
>JBPCLE010000052.1:0-13827 GCA_051003575.1 Acidimicrobiales bacterium
GCAGGTTGAGGCTGGCCAGGTTGCACGCCGAGTTGTCGAGGTGCATGTACTCGGAGTTGTGCACGACCACGCTGTGTTCCCGAGGATTCGAGTCACTGGACACGGCGAAGTTGTGTGTGCCTTCGACCTCAAGGTCATAGATGGCGACCGGCTCCGGAAGGACGATGGGCTCGATCGACACGACGACATCATCGGGCTCGACCTCCAAGTGGCCCACGGTGCGCAGTGCGTCCCCCGCAGCCAGATCCTGCCCCTCGACCCAGCCCCGGTCCACGGTGAGGAAGCGGTGCTCCGGAGTACAGCGCAATGAAATGCCCCGCTGTGTGGTGACCTCGACGAGGCGGTCCGTGTGGCCTGCAATCCAGACGCGCCGGATCGGCCGAGACACCATCGCGCCGGCGTCGACGTCCCACGATGTCGCATCCGGCAGTTCAAGGCGTGCATCCGCCGTCTTGTGAAGTAGGTCGAAAGGAACCAGGCCGTCGGACGTGTCGACCAGCGTCTCGCCGGTGAAGCAGCAAGGGTTCGATCCGTTGATCCGCCCGGTGTTGGCCGCCGTGTGCCAGCGGTTGATGGTGGTGTCGAACTGCATGCCGGGGTCGGCGCACTCCCAGGTGGCCTCGGCGATCTGGCGGAAGAGCTGGCGGGCCTTGACCGTGCGCAGCGGCTGGCCGTCGTTGACCGCCCGCATGTGCCAGTCGGCGTCGTCGACGACAGCCTGCATGGACTCGTCGGTTCCACGCAACGAGTTGTTGGCGTTCTGGTACTGGGTGGAGTGGCTGTCCTTGCCGTCGAGATCCATGTCGAAGCCGGCGTCGCGCAGCACGCGGGCCTTGCGCTCCTCGATGGCCTTGCACCAGATGAAGTCCTCGATGTCGGGGTGGTCGGCGTTGAGGATCACCATCTTGGCGGCGCGCCGGGTCTTGCCTCCCGAGTTGTGGGTGACCACGCTGTTGACGAGGTACTCGTGCACACCCTCGACAGTCAGGTCGAATGTCGGGCCGCTACCGGCGGGCTCCACCGTCACGGAAGCGTACAGCTCGTCGCCGTACGCGAACTGGGACAGCGTCGTGGCGCCCAGTTCGTCGGGGAAGCGGTCCAGCAGTGCTCGGGCACGGAGGAGGCTCATGTGGCGGGGTTGCCCGTACCTGCAGTACGGCGCAAGGGCACGTCGAAGCTCCTGGTCGGTAGTAGCCGACCACACCTCGCACAGCTCTGCGCTGACGTGCGGGAGGAACCATTGCGTCTCGTAGGGGCTGGCGTCCTTGCGGGCGACCGCCAGCTCCAAGGCTCGGTGCTTCCGGTCGGACACGAACCCGACCTGCTTGGCGAAGCGCCGCATCCCTTCCCCACCGATCACCCGGACGGTGTGGACCGGCAGCGAGCCGAGGGCGGCGCGCCGGTCGTCGATGCGCCCGATCTTCGACGGGATCCCGATGGACAGCAGGAGGCGATGCACGTCGCGCGCCAGTGCGCTGCTGACCGTCGACAACCAGGCGTATCCGTTGCCGATATGCCCGTCAGCCTCGAACAGCCCGGAAAGGAACGCGGCTCGGACCGGGGCTGGAGATGCCTGGACCAACGCCGGCACCCGGAGATCAGCGCAGCGCTCCTTGCGGAGGCCATTGATCTCAAGGAAACGGATGATCTCGGCAGACGCGAAACGTACTGACGCAGACGCGTCAGGCCTGTCGGTGTGGCGGTCGGCATAGAGGTGAACGCCGCTGCCGAACACTCCTCTCGTCAGCGCCTGGTACCGCTCGCGGAGACCCGTGTCCTCGTCGCCGATCTGCACGGCGACGAACTTGGCCCCCGGCCGCGACGTGACCGAACCGTCGCCGTACACCCAGCCCAGCCACATGGCCATCGCCTCATCGAGGTGCGTCGGGAGCTCGTGACGGATCTCGGTGTGGTACCCAGGAGCGACGGGAGCCAACGGCTGGAGGCGCCCGCTATCGGGGCCGCCGAGGTGGATCAAGACGTGGTCGTCGGGTGCCAACTGTCCGGCCTGCGACCAGCGCTCGCCACCTTGGCCGCGCACCCGGAAACGATGCTCCGGTGTGCAGACGATCTCGTCGCCGAAGTCGGTCCGGACACGGACAAGCGGTCGTCTGCCGTTGTCGTGCACAGCCTCGATCGCCTTGTAGCCGAACCGGGTCAGCACCCCGTCGCCGGCGCGGGCGTCCTTGATGGCAACGACGCCACGGTCGGTGACGATCGGCGTGTCGGCGTGCAGGCACTTGATGGTGCCGGCCGACGCGTCGGCGCCCCGCATGAAACTGACCGGCCCGGAGGCGGTGCCGCCCCCCTTGAGGAACTCCTGCGAAGAGCGGATGTTGGACAGGTTGATGCCCGACCCCGACCCGCCCTTGAAGATCGTGCCCTCCTCGACGTACCAGTTGAGGATGGACTGCATGGTGTCGTCGACGGCCAGGATGAAGCACGCCGACCCTTGTTGCGGCTCCCCCGGGACGCCGATGTTGAACCAGACCGGGGAGTTGAAGGCCGCCTTCTGGTGGACGACGAGGTGCTTCAGCTCGGCCCGGAAGGCCTCGGCCTCGGCCTCGTCGACGAAGTAGCCGTCCTTGGTGCCCCAGGCGGTGATGGTGTCGGCCACCCGGTCGATCACCTGGCGGAGCGACTGCTCCCGCTCAGACGAGCCCGGAGTGCCCCGGAAGTACTTCTGGGAGAAGATGTTGGCGGCGTTGAGCGACCAGCCGGTGGGGAACTCCACGCCGAGCTGCTCGAATGCCACCACGCCGTCGCGGTAGTTGGTGATGCGGGCGTCGCGCCGCTCCCAGACCACCTCGTCGTAGGGGTCGATCCCCTCGGTGGTGAAGTGCCGGCGGATGCCGATCCCCGTCTGCTCCGGCGCCATCGCCATACGGCATTGCCTCCCTGTCGAACGTGTGGTTGGGGGTGGGACGGGCGCGGCAGAACCACAACATCTTGTGGTGGCTACCCGCTCGGCCCCCAGGGGAAGGTAATTACATCACCGTGATTCTACCAAGTCAAGGGTTTCTGTGTGACCACCGAGGGTACGCCGGCGGCCCCTGTGGAGCGCTAGGGGAACAACCCTGTGGACGTCAGCCGGCGGGTGGTGGAGGGGGCGCCGGCGCGTCGAGCTGGGTGAGGGCCAGGACCTCCCGCTCGAAGTCGCCCGGCCCCTCGAAGCTCTTGTAGACGCTGGCGAACCGCACGTAGGCGACCTCGTCGAGGGCCCGCAGGCGATCGAGCACGATGGCCCCCACCCGGGCGCTGCTGGCCTCGGATCCCTCCAGGCGCAGGGCCTCCTCGACGTCGCCGGCGAGGCTCTCGAGCTGCTCAGGGCTCACCGGCCGGTTCTTGGCCGCGGCCCGGAGGCCGGCGACGATCTTGGCCCGCTTGAACAGCTCCTTCGAGCCGGAGCGCTTGAGGACCGTCAACCCCACCTCGTCGACGCGCTCGAAGGTGGTGAAGCGCCGGCCGCAGCCGAGGCACTCCCGCCGGCGCCGGATGGCAAGGCCGTCGTCGGCCTGGCGCGAGTCGACGACCTTGTCGTCGAGGCTGGCACACGCCGGACAACGCATACCCGCGACGGTACCCGCGCCCCTGCGCCGGAGCGGACCTCGTGCGATCATGGAGGCAGACCGACCCAGGGCGACAGGGAGGCCCGGATGGTGATTGGCCCGTTCTTGCTCGGCGCCGGCATCGGGATCCTCGCCGGCCACGTCCTCGTCTGGATGCTCATCGGCCTGGGCGCCGGCATCACGCTGCACTCCGTGGTCTCCGAGCTGCGGAGAGGCGACCGCTGGCGGGTGCGGTAGAGCCGGCTCAGGCGCCGGCGGGCAGGGCCAACCGGTCGCCGGGGACCAGCACGGCGGTGCCGTGGGCCGCCACCAGGCGGGCGACGAGGGGCCGCGGGTCACCGGCGGGGTCGAGCCGGCGGGCGATCTCCCAGAACGTGTCGCCCGGTTGGACGACGTAGGCCGGCGCCGGCGCGCCGGGCCGCTCGGAGGCGGTGAGGGGACCACCTCCGAACGACGCCAGGAGGCCGCCGACGGCGAGGAGCAGGGCGGCCAGCACGCCGGCCGCGACGGTGGCGGCGACGAGCCGCCGACGGCGGTAGACCGTGACCGCAGGCCGTGCGCGAGTGGTGGAACGCACACGCGGTGGGGTGGTGCGCACCACGACGAGGCGCGGCGACTCCGACTCCGACTCCGCCGGCGAAGCATGGGCAACCGCAACCATCGAGCCTCCTCGGGAACAACTGTTCGGGTACCCGGCCAGCGTTCCACGAACGCCCGTTCGAGGTCAAGGAAAATCTCGAACATATGTTTGCATCCCGACGCCTTCCGCCCTATCGTGTGTCCCGTGACCTCCAACCTGACCGAACGCCAGCGAGGAATCCTCAACTTCATCGAGTCGGAGACCCGCGACCGGGGCTACCCGCCGTCGGTGCGCGAGATCGGCGAGGCGGTGGGCCTCACGTCCACGTCCACGGTGCACGCCCACCTCGCCACCCTCCAGCGCCTCGGCTACCTCCGGAGAGACCCCACCAAGCCGCGGGCCATCGAGGTCCGGTACGACCCCGGCTCGGGCGCCGCCGGCGAGCGCCGGCCGGCGCGCCACGTCCCCCTGGTGGGCGATGTCGCCGCCGGCACCGACGTGCTGGCCCAGGAGAACGTGGAGGAGCTGCTGCCGCTGCCCGCCGACTTCACCGGTGACGGCCCGGTGTTCATGGTGCGGGTCCGGGGCGACTCCATGATCGACGCAGGGATCCTCGACGGTGACTTCGTGGTGGTCCGCCAGGAGACCGAGCCCCGCAAGGGCGATGTGGTGGTCGCCGGCATCCCCGGCGAGGAGGGCACCGTCAAGACCTTCACCCGCAAGGGCAACAAGATCGTCCTCCTGCCCGCCAACGCCCGCCTCCAGCCCATGGAGTTCGACGCCGGCGACGTCCAGATCTACGGCAAGGGGTTCACCCTGGTGCGCCGGCTCTAAGGCGCGTCAGACCGCCAGGCGGCGGGCCCATGTGGCGCCGACGGCGGCGCCCACGACAGCGACCAGCAGGCCGGCGGCGGCGCCGGCGAGCCACCGCTCCGGCGAGGCGGTGATCGGCAGCAGCACCGGCTCCGGCAGGGCCACCGCCGGCGGCTCGGCGGCGACGGCCGACCGGGGGACGGTGGTCGTGGTGGTGGTCGTCGGCGGTGCGGTGGTGACGGTCGTCGTCGGCGCCCGGGTGGTCGTGGTGCGGGGCACGGTGGTGCGGGGGACGCCCGTGGTCGCAGGCGCCGGCGCAGCAGGGTCGGCGCCGACGGCGCGGGCCACGTTCAACCGACCCTGGCAGCCCGTCCCGCACGGAACCTTGTCGAGCGACCCGAGCAGCGTGCTGATGGCGCCGGCGGGGGTCTGGCCCTGGGCCAGCAGCAGCGCCAGCGCGCCGGAGACATGGGGGGCGGCCATGGAGGTGCCGGCGGCCGAGGCGTAGCCGGTGCCGCCCGACGCGGTCAGGAAGGTGGAGATCACATTGCTGTCGGCGCCACCGGATCCGGCGCCGCCAGGGGCCACCAGGCCCCACTTGGCGTTGCCGACCGGGCTCGAGTAACCGGGGACGTTGCCGGAGCGGTCGGTGGCCCCGACCACCAGGGCGTTGAGGGTGCCGTAGTTCTCGCTGCCGATGTCGCCCACGCCGGTGGCGTAGTTGCCGGAGGCAAGCACGGGGACGGCTCCCTTGCTCCACGCGTACTCGATGCCGGTGCGCAGCGGGGAGCCGAGCACGCTGGCGGCCAGGAAGTTGGGGTCGCCGAGGCTGAGGTTGACCACCCGGGCGCCGTTGTCGACCACCCAGCGGATCCCGTTGTTGATGTCCTCCACCCGGCCTTCGCCGGCCGCGTCGAGGACCTTGGCCACCACCAGGCGGGCGTCGGGGGCCACGCCGGCGATCCCCTTGCCGTTGTCGGCGACGGCCGCGGCGATGCCACTGACGATGGTTCCGTGCCCGTGGGTGTCCTGGGCGCTGCCGGCGGCGCAGGGGCGGCCGACACAGTCGGCGGCGACCGCGATCTTGCCGGCCAGGTCGGGGTGGCCCATGTCGACGCCCGTGTCGACGATCCCGATTGTGATGCCGGCACCCGTGGAGCGGGCCCAGGCCTGGGGCGCGCCGATCTGGGTCAGCGCCCACTGGCGGGAGAAGTAGGTGTCGTTCGTCGCCCACGCCGGTCCGGCCAGACCGCCGACGATGGCGACCACGGACACGGCGACGGCCAGCGCCCGTCGCATCGGCCTCATCCCCGTTCGAGGACCGTCCGCAGGACGCCGTAGACCGTCTCGAGGTCGGCGCGGGTCACCTGCTCGCCGGCGCTGTGCGCGACGGCCGGGTCGCCCGGCCCGAAGTTGGTGGCCGGCACGCCCCGGGACGCGAAGCGGGCGACGTCGGTCCAGCCCAGCTTGCCGTAGGCCGGGCCGCCACTCGCGTCCAGGACGGCCTGGAGCAGCGGGTGCCCCAGCGCCGGCAGGGCGGCGACGGCCACGTCGGTCACCTCGAACCGGTCGACGTCGCCCACCACCGAGCGCACATGGGCCTCGGCCTCCGCCGGCGAACGGTCGGGCGCGAACCGGTGGTTGAGCGTCAGCGTCGCCCGGTCGGGCACCACGTTGTTGGCCACGCCGCCGTCCACCCGCACCACCTGCAGTCCCTCTCGGAACTCGCAGCCGTCGATGGTGACCCGCCGGCCCTCATACGCCGAGACGGCGGCCAGCAGCGGGGCCAGCCGGTGGATGGCGTTGCGCCCGAGCCAGGCCCGGGCGGTGTGGGCCCGCTCCCCCGTCATCGTCACCTCGACCCGCATGGTGCCCTGACAGCCGGCTTCGACCCGGGCCGACGTCGGCTCGGCGAGCAGGGCGGCGTCGGCCTCCAGCAGGTCGGGCCGCTCCCGGAACAGGCGCTCGATCCCGTTGAAGGCCGAGTCGACCTCCTCGCACTCGTAGAAGACGTACGTCGTGTCGACGGCGGGCTCGGCGACGGTGGCGGCCAACTCGGCCATCACGGCGACGCCGGCCTTCATGTCGCACGCGCCGATGCCCCACAGCACGTCGCCGTCGATGCGGGCGCCCTCGTTCCCGTTGGGCGGCACGGTGTCGGTGTGGCCGGCCAGGATCAGCCGCGACGGCCGCCCGAGCGAGGTCCGGGCGACGAGGTTCTCCCCGACGCGCGTCACCGAGAGCCACGGGACCGGCTCGAGTACCGCATGAAGGTGGTCGGTCATCTCCGCCTCGTGGTGGCTCACCGAGGGAATATCGACCAGGTCGGCCGTCAGCTTGAGAAGGTCGGTCACTGCTGCCAGCCGCTCCCTCGGACCGCTCGAGCCCTACGCGCCGGAGGCGCCGTGCTGGCGGAGCAGGGACTCGAGCTGGCCCTTGTCGTGGCGCTCGCCCTCCACCAGGCGGCGGATGACCAGGGCGCAGGGCAGCCCGAACTCGCCGCCGGGGTAGGCACGGGGGCGGGTGGCGGTCACCGCCACGCTCCACGCCGGCACCACGCCCCGACCCAGCTCATCGCCCGTCTCGGCGTCGATGACAGGGATCGACCGGCTGAGGATAAGGCCGGCGCCCAATACCGACCCCTGTCCCACCCGCGCCCCTTCGGTGATCATGCACCGGCTGCCGATCAGGCAGTCGTCGCCGATCATCACCGGCGCGGCCTGCGGCGGCTCCAGCACGCCGCCGATGCCGACCCCCCCGGAGAGGTGGACGTTGGACCCAACCTGGGCGCATGACCCGACGGTGGCCCACGTGTCGACCATGGTGCCGGCACCGACCCGGGCGCCGATGTTCACGTAGCTGGGCATGAGCACCGCGCCACGGTCGATGAAGGATCCCCAGCGGGCCGACGCCCCCGGCACCACCCGCACGCCGGCCTCGGCCCAGCCCCGCTTGAGCGGGATCCGGTCGGCGAACTCGAAGGGCCCGAGCTCCATGGTCTCCAGCTCCGACAGCCGGAACAGCAACAGGATGGCCTGCTTCAGCCACGCGTGGACGACCACCTCGTCGGTGGCGGCGTCGACCTCGGCCACGCGGGCCTCGCCGCAGTCCAGCAGGGCAACCGCCTCCCGAACGACGGCCAGGGCGTCATGGTCGGCGGGGGACAGCTCGGTGCGCCGGTCCCAGAGCTCTGCGATCTGGGCCTGAAGGTCAGCCATGCCCGAGGGTACTCGCGGCCCGGCCGGACCTACCGGGCGGGGCGGGCGGCGGCCCGCGCCGCGGCGTGGACCGCCGCCGGCGTCAGCACCCCCAGGAACCGGCCGCCGTCGACCACGGCCACCCACCCGGCGTCGGAGAGCAACAATGCGCTGGTGACGTCCTTCAGGGTGGCCGTGGGGCCAACCGTGGCGGCCACCGGACGGCAGTGGTCGCCCACCGTCCCCCCGCCGGCGCCCGCACCGGGCACCAACTCCCCCACCAGCCGGCCCTCGGCGTCGACCACGGCCGCCCACCCCTCGGCGGGGGCCTGGTCTACGGGCGACTCCGGCGCCAGCACCGCCGGCCGCTCCAGCCGATCGAGGTCGAACCCGATCACGCTGAGGCCCTTCAGGCCCCGGTCGGCGCCCACGAACCCGGCCACGAACGGCGACGCCGGCCGCCCCAGCACCTCCGCCGGCGGGGCGTACTGCTCCAGCACCCCGCCGTCGCGCAGCACGGCGATGCGGTCGCCCAGGCGCACGGCCTCGTCGATGTCGTGGGTGACGAAGACCACCGTCTTGCCCACCTCGGCCTGTAGGCGCAGGAACTCGCCCTGGAGGCGGTCGCGGGTGATGGGGTCGATGGCCCCGAACGGCTCGTCCATCAGCAACACCGGCGGGTCGGCGCCCAGGGCCCGCGCCACCCCCACCCGCTGGCGCTGCCCGCCCGAGAGCTGATGGGGGTAGCGGCCCCGGTACTGCGCCGGCGGCAGGCCCACCAGCTCCAGCAGCTCGTCGACCCGCGAGCGGATGCGCCCCCTGTCCCACCGCAGCAGCCGGGGGACCGTGGCCACGTTGTCGGCCACGTTCAGGTGCGGGAACAGCCCGACGTGCTGGATCACGTACCCGATCCGCCGACGAAGCTCGACGGGGTCGACGTCGGTGACGTCGTCGCCGGCCAAGAAGATGCGCCCGCTCGTCGGCTCGACCAGACGGTTGACCATCTTGAGCGTGGTCGTCTTCCCGCAGCCCGACGGGCCGACCACCACGGTGATCTCCCCCTCGCCCACCTCGAGGTCGAGGGCGTCGACGGCCACCTGCCCGTTGTCCCAGCGCTTGGAGAGCGACTCCAGCCGTATCAAGGCCGCTAGTCTGCCCGTCGGTGCCGGACCCCTGGGTGCGATGGGACTGGGTGGCGGATCACGGCGACGACATCGTCGCCGCCGCCCGCCAGCACGTAGAGCTCACGCTCATCGCCGTCGCCGTGGGCCTGGCCATCTCCTTCCCGCTGGGGCTGGCGGCCCGACGGTGGCGGCGCAGCGCCGGCCCCATCCTCGGGCTCACCGGGATCATGTTCACCATCCCGTCGCTCGCTTTGTTCGCCCTTCTCGTGCCCTTCACCGGCCTGTCGCGGACCACGGCCGAGATCGGCCTCGTCGGCTACACGCTGCTGATCCTGGTGCGGAACATCGTCGCCGGCCTCGACGGGGTGCCCGACGACGTGCGGGAGGCGGCGCGGGGCATGGGGTTCCGGCCCCTCGGCCTGCTGTTGCGGGTGGAACTGCCGCTGGCCATGCCGGCGATCGTCGCCGGCATCCGGATCGCGACGGTGACCACCACCGGCCTGGTGACCGTGACCGGCCTCACCGGCCAGGGGGGCCTCGGCGCGCTCATCATCGAGGGGATCAACCGGGACTTCTGGACGCCCCTCGTCGTGGGCTCGCTGGGCTCCGTCGCCCTTGGCCGTCGGCGCCGACGTGGCCCTTGCCGGCGCCGCCCGCCTGCTGGCGCCCTGGTCGCGATGAGCACTCGCGTCGAGCGACAATGAGCACTCGCGTCGAGCGACAATGAGTATTGCCGCCGAGGTCGTCGACTGGTTCACCACCGCCGAGCACTGGCGGGGCGACTTCGGCGTGCCCCACCGGCTGACCGAGCACGCCCTGATGTCGATTGGCGCGCTGGCGGTGGCCCTGGTCATCGGCCTCCCGCTCGGAATCTGGCTGGGCCACAGGGGCCGGGGCGGCGCCGTCGCCATCAACCTGGCCAACCTCGGCCGGGCCGTCCCGTCGCTGGCGATCCTGGCCCTCGTCCAGCAGGCCATCGGCCTGAGCGGGTGGCCGGGGTTCGGGGCCCGGCCGGCGCTTGTGGCCCTCGTGGCCCTGGCCGTGCCGCCACTGGTGACCAACGCCTACGTCGGCATGCGGGGCGTGGACCGCGACGTCGTGGAGGCCGCACGGGGCATGGGCATGACCGGCGGGGAGCTGCTGCGACGGGTCGAGCTGCCCAACGCACTGCCGCTGATCATGGCCGGCGTGCGGACTGCCGCGGTCCAGGTCGTCGCCACGGCTACCCTCGCGGCAGTGACCGCGTGGGGTGGGCTCGGACGCTTCATCGTCGATGGCTTCGGCCAGCGGGACAACGCCCAGATCGTCGCCGGCGCCCTGCTCGTCGGCCTGATGGCCCTGGTCACCGAACTTGGCCTCGGCCGCCTGCAACGAATGGTCGTACCCGAAGGGCTACGGGCGACGCCGCGCACGGTCGACGACGCGCTGGCGCCCGCATGACCGGCCCGGGAGGCCGGTCCGGCAGGCAACTCACTGGGCACTCCCTCGAAGAGGGTGGACCAGTGACCGGCCCGGGAGGCCGGTCCGGCAGGCAACTCACTGGGCACTCCCTCGAAGAGGGTGGACCAGTGACCGGTTACCGGACTTTCCTAGGAGGAGACCCATGCTCCTGACATCGGTCCGCACCCGCATGCTTGTCGGGGTCTGCCTCGGCGCGCTGGCGACTGCAGCGTGCAGCGACGGCGGCGGCACGGCCACCCGGTCCACGACGGTGGTCATCGGCTCCGCCCCGTTCGCCGAGAGCCTGATCGTCGCCAGCATGTACGCCGGCGCGCTGATGAACGAGGGGTACCAGGTCACCGTCCGCAAGGGCCTGGGCCCTCGGGAGATCTACCTGCCGGCGCTGGAGAAGGGTGGGGCCGACAACGGCGTCGACCTGGTACCCGAGTACGTCGGCACGCTGCTGGAGTACGTGAACAAGAACGCCGGCGAGGCCAGCTCCAACCTCGACGAGAGCGTGACCAAGCTGCGTGCCCGCCTCGACCCTCTCGGGATCACCGCCCTCGAACCGTCGCCGGCCGCCGACCAGAACGCTTTCGCCGTCACAAGGGCCACCGCGGAGCGGCTCCGCCTGAAGAAGCTCAGCGACATCACGCCGGCGGTGGCCTCCACGCTCACCCTGGGCGCCGGCCCCGAGTGCGCCGCCCGGCCGTTCTGCCAGCCCGGCCTTGAGAAGACCTACGGGCTGAAGTTCAAGACCCTCCGGGTGCTCGACTCGGGCGGGCCCAAGACCATCGACGCCCTCACCAAGGGCGACATCGACATCGGTCTGGTCTTCTCCAGCGACGGAGCGGTGGCCGCCAACGACCTCGTGGTCCTCGTCGACGACAGGAAGCTCCAGACCGTCGACAACCTCATCCCCGCCATCCGCAAGGACATCGTCGACGACGACATCCGCGAGACCCTCGACAAGGTGTCGGCCGCGCTCACCACCGCCGACCTGATCGTCCTCAACCGGCGGGCCGGCATCGACAAGACAGACCCCGAGGTCCTGGCCAAGGAGTGGCTCCAGGAGCACGGGTTCACCAAGAAATAGTGGGCGCCCGCCGCATGGCGGCCGTCCTGTGCACGCTGCTGCTCGCTGCGGGCTGCAGCGGAGGCTCCGACAGCATCGATGACCCGCTGGCCGAGCCGGCGGCGACATCCACCTCGGCCGGCGACGTGGGCGAGGCGCGGCCCTACCGGGAGCCCTCGCTGCTGGGCACTGTTGCCGATCCGGCGATCGACGAGAGCAGCGGGCTGGCCGCGTCGCGTCGTAACCCGGGCCTGCTGTGGACCCACAACGACTCCGGCGACGAGCCCTTCGTGTACTGCCTCGACCTCAAGGGCGCCCCGTGCGGCGCATGGCGGGTGACCGGCGCCGACGCCTGGGACTGGGAGGACATGGCCGCCGGGCCCGGCCCCACCCCCGGCGAGCCGTACCTGTACCTGGGCGACATCGGCGACAACCTCGACCAGCGCACCGAGATCATCGTCTACCGGATCGCCGAGCCCGCCGCCGGCGGCCCCGGCCCGGCGCCCACCAAGGCGGCGCCGGCGGCGACGGCTGCCGCCGAGGTCCTCCGGCTCAGCTACCCCGACGGGCCCCACAACGCCGAGGCGCTGGCGGTTCACCCGACCACGGGCGACCTCTACGTGGTGACCAAGGACGGCCAGGCCGCCCGGGTGTACAAGGCGGCGGCGCCGCTGGGCCCCGGACGGGTGACGGTGATGGTGCAGCTGGGCACCGTCCGGCTGGGCGCCGGCCCCCGGGGCCTGGAGCAGGTCACCGGCGCCGACATATCCCCCGACGGGAGCCGCGTCGCCCTGTCGACCTACTCCCAGGGCTACGAGCTCGTGGTGCCCGCCGGCGGACCGTTCGACGACGTGTGGTCGCAAGCGCCGGCGCCGGTGGTGCTCGGGCCCCGCCTCCAGGGCGAGGCCATCGCCTACCGGCTGGACGGGCGGGCGCTGCTCACCACCAGCGAGATCGCGCCGTCGCCGCTCCAGCAGGTCGAGCGCCGCTAAGGGTTCCCGCGCACGTAGAGGCCGGCGGCCGCCAGCCGCTCCTCGACGGCCTGGCGCTGCTCGGAGCTCATCTCGCCCCGCGCCCCCTTCGGCACCTCGACGTCGAGGAGGTCGGCGGCCACCACCAGCGACTCGTCGTAGCTGTAGAGGTCGAGCTCCCACACGTCGGGGTCGGTGGGCGGGCGGTCGAGGCGTCGGCGCAGATCGCGGAGGCGCTCGGTCAGGCGGTCGCGCTTGTCGTCGTCGGCCCCGGGCCCGAGCGGCCCATCGAGCGGGAAACCGGGCCCGAGCGGCCCATCGAGCGGGAAACCGGGCCCGAGCGGCCCCTCGAGTGGGAGACCGGGCTCAGTCGTCGTCGTCCCCGTAGTCGTGGAGGTCGCCGAAGCGGGCCTTGACGTTGCGCTCGCTGGTGACGAACAGGTCGGCGATCTCCAGCCACGACGTGCCCCCCTTGCGGGCCTCGGCCACCAGGTTCCGGGTGATGGCTTCGAGGAAGCTCCGGGCGGCGTTGGTGGCGGCGATGCGGCCCGTGGCCGGCAGCTCGGGATCGACGATCTGGACCACGAGAGCTTTGAACCCGGTGATCGACTCGGGCTCTTGCGGCGCGCCAGGCTCAGGGGACATGGCCGCCAATCGTAGGCTGGCCGGCGGCCATGGCTCGATCTGCTCCGACCGGCCGGCTCGTCGCCGGGATCGACCTGGCGACGGCCCACGCACGGGTGGCGGTCGCCGCCGGCGACGGCCGGGTGGTGGCCCGGGCCTCGGCGCCCATCGCCCCGCCCCGGCGGCCGGCGCCGGGCACCTCCGAGCAGGCCGCCAGGTCGTGGTGGCCGGCGGTGGCGACCGCGCTGCGTGAGGCACTGGCCGGCGTGGCGGGTGAGGTGGTGGCGGTGGCCGTCTCGGCTACGTCGGGCACGGTCGTGCTGGCCGACCGTTCCGGGGAGCCGGTGGGGCCGGCGGTGCTCTACGACGACAGCCGGGCGCCGGCGCCGGCGCGCTGGGACCTGCTGCTCCCCCAGCCCAGCGCGGTGCCCACG
>JBPCLE010000053.1:0-3057 GCA_051003575.1 Acidimicrobiales bacterium
CCGTCGCCCCCCCGCCGTTTCCTTTTCGCGTTCTGCCACAAGGATGCCCAACCCCAGCACGGCCCCCCCCCCCCCGTCCCCCGCCGCGGTGGCGGCCCGCTTGGCGGCAGCGTCGCGGCAGACGCCGTCGCGGGCCAGCGAGGCCAGGCTCAGGTCGTCGGACCGGCGCCCGAAGTTGCTCACCGGCGCCCCGCAGTCGACAGTTGTCACGGCCTGCCCCAGCGCGGGCGAGAAGGGCAGCAGCCCCAGCAGGGGGTCGTCGTCGAGGGCCGCCTCCATGGGCAGGACCAGGAACGCCAGGCCGGCCAGGGCGCCGAGCAGGGCGAGCGCCACGCCGAGCCGGCGGGGCGACGGACGGGGCGGCCGCGGGAGCTTCATGCCTCGTCGCCTTCGCCGCCATCGGTGCTCAGGCGGGCGATCACGTCGGAGCGGTGCTGGATGGCCCGCGCCCTCTCCAGCGCCTCCGCCAGCTCACCGGCGGCCATCCCGAAGGCCCCCGACGGCATGGTGATCGTCGCGTCGGCGCCCCGCACGACCACCGAGCCGCGCTCCACCTCGATGGCCTCCACCCACTCCCAACGGAGAAGCGCCCGTTCGTCGCCGGCGCCGAACTCCGAGACGCCGTGGAGGTCGACCCTCAGCAGGCGGTTGGGGCCGAACAGCCGTCCCCGGACGACATGCTCGGCGACTCGGGGGGCCACAGGATCAACTGTACCGGTGGCTCTCCGTTATGCGGCGCACATCCACCGCGGCCGACTTGTAGGAGGGCTGGCGGGAGTAGGGGTCGAAGCTCGGATGGGTCAGGCGGTTCGTGCCGGCGTAGTGCATGGGAACGAAAACCTGGCCGGGCGCGACCGTGGGCGTGACATAGGCGCGGGCCTCCATCTGGCCGCGCCGTGACGCCACCAGCACCCACTCGTCGGGCGCGACGCCGAGGGCCGTGGCGTCGGCGGGCGAGATCTCGACGTAGGGCTTCTCCGGGTACAGGGTGCGCAGGATCGCCGACTTCGAGGTGCGGGTCTGGGTGTGCCACTGGCTGGAGCTCCCCCGCCCGGTGAGGAGGATGAACGGGAACTCCTCCGTGGTCGGCTCGGCGACCGGTCGGGGCTCCTCCCACACGAACCGTGCCCTCCCGTCGGGGTGGAAGAACCGCCCGTCCTCGAACAGCCGGCGCTCGCGGTTGGCGCCCCGTGTGCCCGTGGCCGGCAAACAAGGCCACTGGACACCGCCCGATGACTCCAGTTCCTCGTAACCCTTGATGCCGCTCATGTCGCAGGGCCGGCCGGCGGAGAGTCGCTGGAGGATCTCGAAGACGGCCTCGGGCGACGACCACTGCTCGAACATCCCGCCACAGCCCCATGCGTCGGCCACCAGCTTGAAGATCGAGAAGTCGGCCAGAGCCTGGCCCGGCGCTCGTACCACCCTCCGGATGCGACCGTACCGGCGCTCGGAGTTGATGAACGTCCCCTCCTTCTCGCCCCAGCCGGCGGCGGGCAGGACGATGTCGGCGAGCTGGGCGGTCTCGGTGGTGGGGTAGAGGTCCTGGACGACGAGCACGTCGAGACGCCCGAACAGCTCGCGCAGGTCGCTCTGGTGGATCCACGAGTGGGCCGAGTTGGTGGCCACGACCCACAGGGCCTTGATCGTCCCCTCCCGGATCCCCTCCACGATCTGGTCGTAGGCCCAGCTCGGTCGGTCGGGGATCCGCTCCGGTTCGATGTCGAGGATGGTCGCGACCTCGGCCCGGGCCGCGGCATCGGTGAACGCTCGGCCCCCGAGGAGGTTGGTGGTGTTCGACCACAGCCGCGAGCCCATGGCGTTGCACTGCCCGGTGATCGAGTTGGCGCCCGTGCCCGGCCGGCCGATGCTCCCCGTCAGGAGGGCGAGGTCGATGATGGCCTGGGCCACCCTGGTGCCCTCGTGGCTCTGGTTGACGCCCATCGTCCACCAGAACGAGACCCGCGAGCCGGAGGCGATCGTGTCGGCCAGCAGCTCCAGGGCGTCGACCGGTAGCCCGGTGGCGGCGCTGACCCGCTCGGGGGTGAACGCCTCCACGTGGGACGCGAAGCCGTCGAAGCCGTCGGTCGAAGCGGTGACGAACTCCTTGTCGACCGCGCCCCATGCGATCAGCAGGTGCGCCAGCCCGTAAAGCAGGGTGAGGTCGGACTTGGGCAGCAGTGGGTAGTGCTGGGTGGCGGCTGCCGCCGTCTCGGTGACCCGCGGGTCGACCACCACCACCTCGGGGTGGTGGGGGTTGCGGCAGATGCGCTCCCAGAGGATGGGGTGGGCGATGCAAGGGTTAGAACCCCACAGCACGATGACGTCGGACTCCTCGAGGTCGGCGTAGGTGTAGGGCGGCGCGTCGAAGCCGAACGACTCCTTGTAGGCCACGACCGAGGTGGCCATGCACTGGCGGGTGTTGCCGTCGCCGTGGACCATGCCCATCCCGAACTTGGCCACGGCGCCCAGGAGCGCCATCTCCTCGCTGGCAATCTGGCCGGTGGAGATGAACGCCACCGCGTCGGGGCCGTGCTCGGCCTGGACGGCCTTGAAACGGCCGACCATGGCGTCGAGGGCGGTGGGCCAGTCGACCGGCTCCTGGGGTTGGTCGCGGGTGCGGCGCAGGAGCGGGGACGTGGCCCGGTCGGGGGCGCGCAGGGGGGTAAGGGCCTCCCAGCCCTTGGGGCAGGCCATGCCGAGGTTGACCGGGTAGTCCTTCGTGGGGGTGAGCGAGACGGCCACGCCGTCGACGACGTTGACGTCGAGGGAGCAGCCCACCGAGCAGAAACCACACACCATGGACACCATCTATGTGGCCGGGGCTGGGCGGGATGGCGCCCCCGGCATCCCTGTCCAGGAGGCGGTCGTGAAGAACCGGTGCCGCTCCATGAGCTCGCCGGCCAGGACGGCGACGAGCGCCAGGCCGGCGCCGGCCCCGGTGAGGCCGAGGCAGATAGCCGACAGGCCCAGGGCGAAGCGGGCCACGGCGGCGGGCACGGGCCTCCACACCATGGAAGCTTCCCACGCCAGCTTGGCGGCCAGGCCGGCGGCGAGCAC
>JBPCLE010000054.1:0-4115 GCA_051003575.1 Acidimicrobiales bacterium
GTTGGCGGATGGTCAGGCGTTGTTGGCGGTAGGCGCCGATGGCCTCGTCCTTGGCCAGCTGGCGCAGGGCGGTGCGCAGCAGTTGGCGGATCGCCGTCGATCGGTCCTCGGAGTGACGGCTGGCGAACTGGTCGACGCGATCGAGCAGCCCTCGGTCGATGGTTGCGTTGATGCGGACGACATCGGGTGTCATGACAGGACCTCCAGGTACTCCAGACGCAGGTCGTCGGTGATGCGCCCGGAGCGGTACAGCGATTCGATCCCGGCTCGCGTTTCGGCGCTGGTTGCCGCACCCGGCCGTCGAAGCAGCACCAACAGGTCGGCCGTACGCAGCCAGCGTGCTCCCAGGTTCCGTGCCCGCCGGCCGAGCGTGATGTCGTTGCACGCCAGCGCCCCATGGTCGGCCGCCGCCAGCACCACGGCATCGTCGACCGTGCGCGCCGGGGGTGCGCGGTGACGTGAACGGTCCCCGAGCGCTTCGGCAATCGCCCAGGCATCGGGATGCTGGCCGGCACGCCCGGTTTCCACGACTTCGTCCCAGACGACATCGAGGATGACGACGTCGACCGGCAGGCGGGCGAGAAGAGGGAGAAGCCCAGCCCGGGCCAGAGAGATCAGCGCCGACGAGTCGAACACCACGTCGCCAGAATACTCGTACCCGGGGCGATCAGCATACGGAGTGTGCGTCGCGCGCTGCTCCCGGGAACGTGGACGCCCGGCGACCAGGCGTAGACGTCCCCACCCGGAACACCGAGGGCCCCCGAGGTGGCGGCAGGACGCCCGACCGCTGCAGGGGCAAGTTCCTGGGCCGACGTGCTGGCTCGGAAGTAGGGGCAGGTGGGTGTCATCCAGGCGGAGGATGATCTGGTCATGCAGATCGCGGTTGTGCTTCCGGATGACCAGGTGGATGCGCTGGACCGGTTGGTGCCCGGCGAGTTCGCATCCCGTGCCGAGGCGGTCCGGGCCGCGGTGGCCGCGCTGCTGGCCGAGCGTCGGATCGCAGCTATCGACCAACGGTATGAGTCTGGGTACGCGAAGCATTCTCAGCAGCTGGAAGACATCGACAGCGGGCGCTTGCGGGTTGGCCAGGAGCCACCGGGTGGAGTATGGGACGACCTCGATTGGTGAGTCGAGGCGAGGTCAGATGGGCCGATCTAGGCACGAAGACCAGGCCCGTCGTCCTGCTGACGCGACAGGCGGTAGTCGGCGGGCTTCGGTCGGTTGTGGTTGCCCCGTGCACGACCACCGTGCGCGACCTGCCGTCCGAGGTCTCACTTGGCCCCGAGGATGGCCTACCGAAGCCTTGCGTCGTCAACCTGGACAACATCACTTTGGTCGAGGTCGAAGCACTGGGAGGCCTCGTCAGCGTGCTCGACGCCGCGGTCATGGCCCGCGTGTGCTCGGCGGTGAACGTCGCCTTGGGTTGCGATCGGCCCTGACGGGAAGCGGGCGACGAGCGCCGGCCCAGGCCGGCCAGGTAGGTGCCGGCGCCGGCCGGCCGCGTCCCGCTGACCAGCACGACGATGGCGGCGGCGAGCAGCATCAACGTCGACCGGGTGCTGCCGAAGTCGTTGCCGAGCACGTCGGCGCTACAGACGGCCAGGAAGGCGACCTGCACGCCGATGACCCAGCGCAGCCACCGGCCCCCGCCGGGTCCCTGTCCAGCCCCTTCACCCTGGCCGACTTCGACTTCTCGGCCCAGCCGTCGGTAGACCCATCCCTCGTCGCCGAGCTCGGCACCCTGCGCTTCGTGGAGGACGCCACCAACGTCTTGTTCATCGGCCCGCCGGGGGTGGGCAAGACGATGCTGGCCGTCGGCCTGGGTCATGCCGCGGTGGCCGCCGGCATGCGGACCTACTACACCACCGCGGCGGACCTGGCCGCCCGCTGCCACCGGGCCGCCCTCGAGGGGAGGTGGGCCACCACCATGCGCTTCTACGCCGGGCCGAGGTTGTTGATCATCGACGAAGTTGGATACCTGCCGCTTCCGGCCGAGGCGGCGGCCGCGCTGTTCCAGGTGGTAAGCCAGCGCTACCTGAAGGGCAGAGCGGCGCCGGCGGCCTGGTCCCGCTCATCATGACGACCAGGCTGACCGCGAGGAGCGTCAACGTCGACCGGGTTCCGCCGAAGTCGTTGCCCAGCACGGCGCCGCTGCAGACCGATAGGAACGCCAGCTGGATGCCGATGACCCACCGGAGCTCCGACGGGCCCCCCGCCGGCGGGCAGGAGGGGAAAGAGCACGGCCCACGGCGGGCCACGGACGAGGCTCGACAGCACGCCCATGGCCAGCCCCCCGACGAAGAGCCCGGCCAGGCTGACGATCACGAATGCCCAGACGAGCCCGGGACCGCCGCCCGAGGGATGCAGCAGCCAGGCCAGCATGGGGTAGAGGGGGCGCCCGTAGCGGTACTGGGGCCGGTCGAGGTTGGCGGCGACCGTGTCGGGATGAAAGGGGTCACGGGCGACGGCATAGAACTGCTGCCCGTCGAGGCCGACCTGGTCGGGCGCGTTGACGGTCGGGAAGTCGGAGGCGACCACTGCCGCGCCCGGCCCCCGGGCGCCGGCCCGGATGGGCCGCAGGATGCCGTTGCCGCTGGCCCGGATGTCGAGGAGGAGCAGGACGAAGGCCAGGGCCGTGCCGGCGAGGGCCCAACCGACGTGCCGGCGCAACGACGTCGCAGCGACGACGGGCGGCGTCGGAAGTGCGGGTTGCGAGACGACGGCCTGCCGTGTGCTCACATCCTAATTGTCGACGGACTTCTCGACCGGCTTGAGATATGAGGGCCGCGGAGTCCGTTCGCGCCACCGCTCAAGCGCGGCCGTCCGCCGGTCGACAATGTCCATTGTGGCGGCTTCGCTGGCGGATCTCGGGGCGGCGCGAGTGCGTCGTGAACCGCCAGCGGAGGAGCGCGCCCGCGGCCGGCGTCTCGCCGGTCCCACCCTTTTCATACTCGCCGCGGTCCTGTTCCTCGGCTTCGGCTCGCGGACCATCTCCGCCCCCTTCGGCGACTCCCATGACGGCCGGAACGCCGGCGTGTGGGCGGCCGGCAGCCGCAGTCTCAGGGAGAGTGGGCCCATCGCGTCCTGGCTCGGCACCCGCAGCCCGGAGATCGGCGTCTACGCCAACCACCCTCCGCTGATCTATCTCGAGACGGCACTGGCCGAGCTGGTCGGGGCTCACTCCACTGCGTCGACCCGGGCGCCGGCCTGGCTGGGCAGCGTGGTGGCGCTCGCGCTGGTCGCTCGGCTCCTGCGCCAGCGTGGCCTCCATCCGATCGCCGCCGGCCTGGCTGCACTGCTCGTTGCCGCCACGCCGATGTTCCTCGTATTCGGCACCATGCTTGACACCCCGGTGACGTCGCTCCCGTTCGGCGTCGGGCTCCTGCTGGTCTGGGAACGGGCTCGTGCCGGACACACCGTTCGTCCACTCCTCGCCGGGATGCTGGCTGCGCTCGCGGTGCTGGCCGGATGGCAGAGCCTCCTGCTCGCCGGCCTGATCAGCGGCTGGGCCGTCGTCCGGGTTCTGAGGCGGCGCGGTCGTCGGGAGGTCGAAGTCGCCTTTGCCATCGGCGGCCTTGCCGGAGCGGCGATCGTCCTGGCCTGGCTGCTCTGGGCCTTCGACGGCACCCTGCGGCCCCTGGTGGACCAGTTCCGGTTCCGTACCGGTGTCTCGGCCGAGTCCGCCCGCATCGGGACCGTCCTCGCCGCTCAGCGCCGCGACATGAGGGCCCTCTTCGGCGTCGTCGGCCTGCTCGCCGTCGCCGGACTCGTGGCCGCGCTGCGTGACCGCCGTACGCGGGGCCTCGCCTTGGTGGCCCTGGCGGTGACCGTGCCGTATCCGCTGCTCTTCCGTTCGGGGGCGGTGAACCACAACTACTGGGGGTACTGGTTCGTCCTCCCGTTGGCCATCGGGTTCGGTGCCGGCGCCGACCGGCTCCTGGTTTACTGGCGGTCTTCCGGGCGGCGCGAGTCGGTCCTGGCTGTGGCGGGTGCGGTTATGGGGACGGTCCTGATCGGGGGCGCATGGGTGGTGATGCCCCACGCTGAATGGCAGAAGGTCGAAAGCATCCGCGCCGCGCACGCGACCGCCGACGTCTCGCTCGACCCTGCACAGC
>JBPCLE010000055.1:0-10493 GCA_051003575.1 Acidimicrobiales bacterium
GGGTCGTGCAGCAGCTCAAGCATGCCTTCGGGGCACACCTGCCACGACAGGCCGTAGCGGTCCTTGAGCCAGCCGCACTGCACCTCCCGGCCGCCCTCGGTGAGCTTCGACCAGTAGTAGTCGACCTTTTCCTGGTCCTTGCAGTTGACGAGGAGTGAGATGGCCTCAGTGAAGGTGAACTGAGGCCCGCCATGTCGAACCAGAGGTTGGGCGTGATCTTCGGCATCAGTGTTCCTCCGTACCAGCTCCGCCGACCGGGGATCCCGGTCGCGCGTCACCGAGTCTGACGCCGGCGGGGGCCCGGACTCATCGGTCTAGCCGGCGAGGGCAGACATCCCGGCCGCCTCGGCCGGCGGGGCGGCGGGCGAGCACCCCGGGCCGGCGGTCGGGAGGCCGGCGGCGTCCCAGGCCAGGGGGACAGTGCAGATCTCGCGGTCGGCCCATCCCGGGTCGGGCGTCACCTTGCGGTGATACACGAGGTGGCTGCCGTCGGGGGTGTCGACCACGCTCCCGTGGCCGCCCCCGATGAACCACGGGTGGTCCTGCTTCTGCCACGACGCCGGGTCGGCCACGTCGCCGCCCGTCCAGGCCAGCAGCCCCATCTTGTACGCCTGGGTCCAGCTGGCGTCGGCCGAATAGAGGACCGACAGCCGGCCCGTCGCCGGGTGGCGGACGACCTCGGGGCCCTCGTTGACCGGCGCCACGCTCATCTCCCAGTCGTGCTCGGGCGTCGACAGCCGCCGGCGCTCCCCGCTAATGGTCCAAGGGTCCGACATCGGCGCGATGTAGAGGTTCTGGGGGAAGCCGTCGCCGGCGTGCTCCCACCCCGACCACACCGCGTACAGGTGGTCGTCGTGGGCGAAGACGGTGAGGTCGATGGCCCACACGTCGTGGCTCGGGTCGCGGACGGCGCCCAGGTGCTCGTAGGGGCCGAGGGGGTGGTCGGCCACCAGGGCGTAGGAGCGGTGGTTGGACAACTTGGCGTCGCCGGCCGAGTAGTAGACGTACCAGCGCCCACCGATCTGGTGGAGCTCGGGCGCCCAGAGCTGGCGGCCGGCGCCCCCGCCCTTGGGCGCCCAGATGACGGTCTCGGTGTTGCGCTCCATGTGGTCGAGGTCGCGGAAGCGCCGCACGACGAGCCGGCGGTTCCCGGCGGCCGACTGCACGAGCAGCAGCGACCCCTCGAACGCGACGATCCAGGGGTCCTGGCCGGGGAAGGGCCGGCGCTCACGGAAGGTGTCGAGCAGGCTCATCTCGCTACAGCGCCGCCAGGGGGCCGGCGACCCGGTCCTGCATGAGGCTGAGAAGCCAGCCGGTGGTCAGCAGGCCCCAGACGGTCACGCTGGCGGTGATGAGGGCGACGCTGTCCTCGTCGCTCAGGTAGCGGGCGACGGGCACGAACCAGAAGACGCTGCGCAGCACGCGACGGATCGGCTTGTTGTGAAGGTCGGCCGACAGGGCGTCCACGCAGTAGACGACGAAACCCATCGTCGCCTCGGCCACGAGAAAGAAGTACGCGGAGGCCCGGTCGTACTCCAGGGTGAGGAGCCAGCCGGTGGTCACCAGGAACCACACCACAGCGCCGAACCGGCCCAGCTTGGTCACGTTGCGGTGGGTGAACCACCGGGTCAGGGTGACCATCCAGAGGGCGGCCCGGGCGGCCCGCTCGGCCGGCGGGCGGCCCGCGTCGCCGACGGAGTCGGCGCAGAAGACCACGAAGGCCAGCGTCGCCCAGGTCATGGCCCAGGCGACGACGGGGCCGGTCACTTGTCCCGCTGACGTCGCCCCGCCCGCTGACCATCAGCATCGGATCGAATCGTGGGAGTGAAACCCATACATACAGGATCGTCCGGACCTGGGGCCTACTTGAACGCCGGCGCCCTCCCGCCGAAAGCCATCAAGGAGGCATGCATGAGGTCGGGGGCTCGGCGCCGGCGTCACGGTAGTCTTGGTCGGCCCGGGTGGCATCGGCTTCGACGGCGCCGACCAGGGCGTGGGCCAGCTGGGCGGTCTGCAGTTCCCTGTCGGCCTCGGGGCTGGTGTCGAGGCGGATGGTTATCGACCCGAGCACGGGGGCCGACAACGGCTTGGCGGCATCCGGCACGGGCACCCAGGGTGCCACCCCCGTCGATTTTCGAGCCTCCAACGGCCGATGAGCGGGCCTCGCTCGTCCCGAATTGCCCCCAAGAACCGCCTACGGGGAGACAAGGGCAGTCAAGCGGGGTGGGCATGACGGGCCCGGGCCAGCGCCACGCCACCATGGGACGAGAAGCCCGCCGGGGCTTCTTGGGAGCGCCTTGGCGACGTGGCCTCGCCAAACCCTGTTCGGTGGCAGCAGTGACCGGCGGTCCCGTACTTGAACACGTACATGTTTCGGGTAATGTGCGGTTGTGGCGACGACCCGGCACCGTGAGGTCCTTCCCACCACCGAGGCTCGGGCCAAGCTGTCCCAGATCGTGGCGGAGTTCGAGCGCGAGGGCCTGGGCGCTGAGCCGGTCACCTTCGGCAGCCATCGCCGGCCCCAAGGTGTCATCATCGCCTGGGATCTGTGGCTCGAGATCCTCCCCGCCATCGAAGACCGCCTCGACGCGGTCGAAGCGCGCCACCGTCTCGCGCACGCCGGCGACGAGCGGGTCAGCTTCGATGACGTCGCATCAGCACTGGGGCGCGATCCCGGTACCTTCGGCTGAACTGGGTTTGGCTCGTCCGTACCATCGGAGCCTGCTACCTGCGGTGCTCGACGACCTGCGCGCCCTGGCCCGGTTCGACGAGGCGCTCATCGACGCCGCACTCCAAGCCATCACCGACCTCGCCGAACATCGCAAGGTCGGCAAGCCTCTTGGTGAGCGTCATGTGTCCGGAGACCTGACCGGCTGTCGACGACTGCGGTTCGACCTTGCCGGTAGCAAGCCTGTGCGGTTCCGGGTCGTCTATCGGCTCCGGCCCGACGAGATCAACTCCGACACGGTCGAAGTGATCGCCGTCGGTCCCCGCGGTGGCCACGCCGCCTATCAGGCTGCGGTGTCCAGACTCGGGCAAGACTGAACGCCAGCGGGCGGTCCCGTGGCGGTCTGGGGACCACAGCTGCCGCTGTCGGCGAGCCGTAGTCGAGGGTGTGGCCGGCGATGCGGGCCTGGTGAGGCGAGCCAGGGTGTCGTAGGTCAAGTTGGCGTTGGCGGTGGCGGCGTCCGTGCCGTCGATTGTCTCATCGACCACCCGTCCGGCCTGGGAACGAACCACGGCGTTGGTGGCAACGGTGCCGGCGGGGCCGGTCCAGGGCAGGCCGGTGGTTATGCCCGAGGTCGACGGCGGTGGGGGTGGGCCGGGGTGGGGACCGAGACGGTGTCGGAGGTGGTGACCACCAGGGGGTTGGCGCCCACGGCGTAGTCGTTGGTGAAGGTGTGGGCCGGCTGGCCCCCGTAGGCGGGAACGGCCACGGTGGTGACCCGGCCCCGGGCGTCATAAGCCGTGCAGGTCCAGTCCCTGGCCGGTGAGGAGCCGACGACCCGGCCGGCGGCGTCGTAGACGAACAGCCTCACCAGGCCACCCCGGCCCTGGCGGTAGAGCTGTCCGGGCTTCCACCGCCTCCGCGCCGCTTCGCTGAAGTCCTCCCGCCCTTGCCCCTCTTCGCCGCCCCCTGGGGCTCGTTACAGCCCTTCAGGCCGCGAAGCGCACCCGCAGATCCACGAGGCCGCGAAGGGTCAGGCTGTCGCGCACCGTCGGCGGGCCTCCCACCAGCTCGATGGTGGCGAAGCGGTCGAGGAGCCGGTCGACGACGATCTGGCCCTCCAGGCGGGCCAGCGCCGCCCCGAGGCAGAAGTGGATGCCGGCGCCGAAGCTCAGTGGCGGCCCCTCCTCGCGGCCCACGTCGAGGCGCTCGGGATCACCGAAGCGGGCGGGGTCACGGTTGGCCGCGCCGAGCAGGGCCAGCACCAGGCTCCCGGCCGGGATCGTCCGGCCGCCGAGCGCCAGGTCCTCGTAGGTGGTCCGGGCCGCGATCTGGACCGGGCTGTCGTAGCGGAGCAGCTCCTCGACGGCCCGGGGCACGAGACCACGGTCGGCGCGGAGACGGGCCAGCTCGCCGGGATTGCGCAGCAGGGCCAGCATCCCGTTGCCGACCAGGTGCGTGGTGGTCTCGAAGCCGGCGGCGAAGAGCAGGATCACGGTGGAGATCAGCTCGTGCTCGGTGAGCTGGTCGCCCTTGTCCTCGGCCTCGATGAGCTTGGTGAGCAGGTCCTCGCGGGGATGGGCCCGGCGCTCGGCGACCAGGCCGGCGAAGTAGCGGCCCAGCTCGGCGTCGGCCTCGGCGGCCTCGGCGAGGGCCTCGGGGCTGACGGCCAGCTCCAGGATGGCCGTGACCGAGCGCACTAGGGGCCGCAGGGCGGCGCGGTCGTCGGCGGGCACGCCCAACATGTCGCCGATCACGGTGACCGGGAGCGGGAAGGCCAGGGCGTCCATGACCTCGACCTCGCCGGCACCGAAGCCGTCGAGCAGCTCGTCGACCAACCGCACGATCCGGGGCCGCAACGTCTCCACCGTGCGGGGAGTGAACGCCCGGGTTACGAGGCCCCGAAGCCGGGTGTGGTCGGGAGGATCGGTGACCAGCATGTTCGAGCGGTCGTTGCGGAACCGGTCCTGGGCCTCCCGGTCGGCCTCGGTCAGCCCCAGCGAGCTCATGGCCGCCGAGAAGTCCTTGCCGACGCCGGGGTGGCGCAGGAGCTGTTGGCAGTCGTCGTAGCCGGTGAGCGTCCACAGCCCGAACGCGCTGCGGTGGACCGGCGACTGGTCACGGAGGCCGGCGTAGCGGGGGTAGGGATCGGCCCGGCCCTCGGGCGTGGCCACCAGCTCGAGGAGGAGGGCGTCGGGGTCGGCGGTGGAGACGGCGGTCATCGGATCCAGTGTCCCACCCGCGTACGCGGCAGTTACGGCGGCCGTACCGGCGCGCCGGTAGCGTCGGCCTATGCGCTGGAGGAGGTGTGTCGCGGCCGCGGCGGCGGGCGCGCTGGCGCTGGTGCTGGCACTTGCCGGCGCCGGCGCCGCCTCGGAGGGCGACGAGCTCGTCACCGCCCCCGACCCCGACGTCCTCGTCACCGCTGACCCCAACCCGGTGGTGGCCCGTAACTCCCCGGACCTGGCGGTCAACCCCATCCAGGCCACCAACATGGCGATCGTCCACCGGGTCGACCGGCCGGACTACGACGCCGGCGTCCACATCACCAACGACGGCGGCCTCAACTGGCAAGCGGCGCCCCTCCAGGCGCCGGCGGCCACCACGGGAAAGCTCTTCGCCCCCTCCGCGACCTACGACAGCCGGGGGACGCTCTATGTGTCATTCGTCGTCCTCAGCGGCACGGGCAACGACCCGGACTCCTACTGGGTCGCCCGCTCCGGCGACGGCGGGCTGAGCTTCGAGGAGCCGGCCCGGATCGCCGGCCCCCACACCTACCAGACGACGCTGGCCGTGGCCCCGAGGAGCGGGCGGCTGTTCGCGTCGTGGCTCCAGTCCGACCTGGAGGCCACCACCTGCCTCCTCTGCTTCGCCAAGACGGGCCTGCCCATCGTCGTGCGCCACTCCGACGACGGCGGGCGCACCTGGTCGCCACCGGCCCAGGTGAGCGACGCCGGCCGGGCGCGGGTGGGGGCGCCGGCGTTGGTGGTCGGCCCCGACGGCAACCCGGCCGTCCTCTACGTGGACTACGGCGACGACCGGTGGGACTGGGAGAACCTGCCCGGCCGCTACGAGGGCACCTTCGCCCTGGTGGTGGCCCGCTCGGGCGACCGGGGCGAGCGCTGGGAGCCCGGGGTGGTGGTCGACGCCGGCGTCGTCCCGACGGGACGGTTCCTCGTCTACCTACCCGTCACCCCCGGCTTCGCCATCGGATCGAACGGCGACCTGTACGCGGCCTGGGCCGACAACCGCGCCGGCGACCCCGACATTCTCCTGCGCCGCTCCACCGACGCCGGCCGGACGTGGCGCGAACCCGTCACGGTCAACCGGGGGGCGGCCGGCGCCGGTGTCCCCCAGGACATGCCGGCGGTCGGCGTGGCCCCGGGCGGCCGCGTCGACGTCGTCTACTACGACCGCACGATCGACCGCCAGGGGTCGCGGGCCGACGTGCTGCTGTCGTCGTCGTCGGACTCGGGCCGATCGTTCTCCCGAACCATCCGGATGAGCGACGCGGCATCGGACCGCACCATCGGCCCGGAGGGGTCGCCGCACGCGCCGGAGGCCGACTTCGGCAGCCGCATCGCAGTCGCGTCGCTCGCCGGCGGCGCCATCGCGGCGTGGACCGACACCCGCAACGGCACGCCCACCGGCGGCAAGCAGGACATCTTCACCGCCCAGATCGCCCTGAAGGACAACTCGTCGGTGGCCTGGGCCAACATGGCCCTGGCCGGCGCCGGCATCCTGCTCGGCGGCGCCGGCGTGACGCTGTTCGTGGCCTCCCGGCGATCAGCCCGCCGTGACGCCGGTGACAAGGTCGCTACGTAAGGCAAGGCGGCTACGTAAGCAGTAGCACCAGGATGATGATCAGGACGAGGGTTCCCAGTCCGATGTACATGCCCGCTCCTCTCTTGTGGCCGACGGCGAGACCTTATTTGTTCCCTCTCTATGCGCCGGCAAAACACCGGGAGTAATTGCGAGAAGGGTTTGGGAGAACGGGCGGGATGGAACAGGTTCGACAGGGATTCAATCGACTTCGGAAAAAGAGGAACCAATGGGTCTCGTCGTAGTGCTCCTTCTGCTGGCCCTGCTCTTCGGGGGCATCAGCCTCGCCGCCGGCGCCCTGTGGTGGATGCTGATCATCGCCGGTGCGCTCGTGATCGCCAGCGCCATCTCCGGGTTCGGTCGCCGCCGCTCGACCTTCTAAAGAGGTGGCATTGCCCGGCGCCGGCATGGCGAGCCCGCGCCGGGCCTAGGTTTGCGTCCATTTCCGCCGATCTCCCAGAGACCGCGCCGCTCATTGCGACGGGTCGGTCGGTCCACTTGTCCGGCGGGAGGGATGCGGCGGTTCCGCCGCGACCGCCGAAGCGGGGGAGGGGGCGCGAGAGTGGGTCCGAGGTGGCGGCGGGGGGGTTCTCCTCTTGCCCCCGCGCCCCCCGACCCGCCCCCGCCCCCGCTACCGTGGATTCGATGTTGCGGCCGGGCCTGCTGTCGGTGGCGCTCCTCCTGGCCTCGACGGCCTGCGGGACGGCCGGGGCCGTCCGGGACAGCGCGGGACCGACGACCACCACCACCACCCTGCCGCCCCGGGCCGTCACCGAGCAGGCATGGACTCCCTTCGCCACCGCCGGCCCCCTCACCCTGACCCACCCTGCCTCGGTCGTGGAGCGGGTGGCGTTCCACCAGTCCAACAACGACGGAGCCCGCCAGCTCACCGCGCTACCCACTGCCGTCGCTCCACTTACGCTCGAAGACCGCGAGCGCGACACCGGCGCCGCGGGCGCCGCCGACATCGTGGTCGAGCCGGGCACGGAGATCCGGGCCCCGGTGACGGGCCGGGTCATCCGGGCCGGACGCTACGTCCTCTACTGCAAGCACTCCGACGACTACGTGGTCATCGCCCCCGACGCCCAGCCGGCGTGGGAGGTCAAGATGCTCCACATCGACGGCGTGCAGGTGCGGGCCGGCGACCTGGTGGTGGCCGGCGAGACCGTGCTCGCGCCCCGTGCCACCCAGCTACCGTTCGAGTCCCAGGTCGACGAGGTGCGCACCGCGGACCCGGCCTGGCCCCATGTCCACATCGAGGTCATCGACCCCAGGATCCCCGACCGGCCAACGGGGCCCGGCTGCCCCTGATCGCTCGGGCCTACAGGGTGCCCGCTCAGAGGGCCGCTCGGGCCTACAGGAACTCGGCGAAGTCCTCCAGGAGCTGGCCCTTGCCCTTGGCGCCGACGATGCGCTTCTTCATCACGCCGTCCTTGAACACCATGATGGTGGGGATGCTCATGATGCTGTAGCGCTGGGCGACGCCCGGCGCGTCGTCGACGTTGAGCTTGGCAATGCGGACCTTGCCGGCGTTCTCCACCGCGATCTGCTCCAGCACCGGGGCCACCATGCGGCACGGACCGCACCACTCGGCCCAGAAGTCGACGATCAGGGGCAGCTCGGAGCTGCCGACCTCCTCGTCGAAGGTGGTGTCGGTGAGCTCCAGAAGATTGCCTGCCATCAGCCTCGTGCCTCCTCGGTGTGCCACATCATGAACGCCGGCGGGGCCGGCGGAATTCCTGACCCCGGCCGTCACCAATCCGTCGGGGTCTCGACGATCTCGGCGTCGTGGGGCTGGGCCTCCAACCAACGCTCGGCGTCGATGGCGGCCATGCAGCCGGAGCCGGCGGCGGTGACGGCCTGCCGGTAGGTGCGGTCCTGCACGTCGCCGGCGGCGAAGACCCCCTCCACGTTCAGGTGGGTGCCCCGGTGGGTGAGCAGGTAGGACGCGTCGTCCATGGCCAGCTGGCCCACGAACACGTTGGTGTTGGGGTGGTGGCCGATGGCCACGAACAGGCCGGTGATATCGAGCCTGGTGAGCTCTTCGGTCTTGACGTTCTTGATGGTGGCGCCCTCCAGGCGCTCCTGGCCATGGAGCTCGGTGGGCACCGAGTCCCACACAAACTCGATCTTGTCGTTCTTGAACGCCCGCTCCTGCATGATCTTCGAGCCCCGCAGCGAGTCGCGGCGGTGGCTCACGTACCCCTTGTCGGCGAACTTGGTGCGGAAGGTGGCCTCCTCGAGCGCGGAGTCTCCCCCGCCGACCACGGCGATCGTCTGCCCGCCGAAGAAGAAGCCGTCGCAGGTGGCGCAGGTGGAGACGCCGTGGCCGATCAGCCGGCGCTCGTGCTCCAGGCCCAGCATCTTGGCCTTGGCCCCGGTGGCCACGATCACGGCCCGGCCCCGGTACTCGGCGTCGCCCACCCAGACCCGGCCGGGCCGCGACGTGAGGTCGACTCGGTCGGCCTTGTCGGTGACGAACTCGGCGCCGAAGCGGGCGGCCTGGGCCCGCATGTTGGCCATGAGCTCGGGGCCCTGGATGCCGTCGATGAAGCCCGGGTAGTTCTCGACCTCGGTGGTCAGCATGAGTTGGCCGCCCGGCTGGTCGCCGGTGGAGGACAGGGCGCCCTCGATGACCAGCGGTCGGAGGTTGGCCCGCGCCGTGTAGATGGCCGCCGTCAGGCCGGCAGGGCCCGACCCGATGATGATGACGTCGCGGAGCTCGCTCGTGGGAGTGTCGCTCACACCTCTCCTGTCTTGACGGTGGACGCCGTCTTCCTGGACCAGAAGAACAGGCCGGCGGCCAGGAATATTGCCCCGAGCACCATATAGGGAAGCCAGACCTCCCGGGGCAGGACGATGTCGAGGATGCGGATCATGGCGATGAGGGCCACGATGCCGGCCATGGATCCCAGGATGGCGGCGATGACCCCGTAGACCACCGCCCGCGCCACCTTGACCAGGCGGTCGGTGGTGTTGCTACGGACGACGTCGATGTAGTGGTCGAGCCGGTCCAGCAGGTCGGTGGTCCAGTCTGTGCCCTCCTGAGCCATGAAGGAAGCCTACCCTCGACACCGTGCGCCCTCCCCTGGCCCTCCTCGCCGGCCTCTGCGTCGCCCTGATCGCCGCCGCGGTGTTGGGCGAGTACGACTTCGACGGGTGGGCGGTGCTGGGCTCGGGGCTGCTGGTGGGCCTGTTCGTGGCCGAGGCGGTCGTGACCGTGGCCAGGGGGGGCGGCCGCCTTCGGGCGGTGGCCTCGGCGGGCATGGCTGCGGGCGCCATGGCATGGGCCGGATGGATCTCCAGCGGTCACCGCCTGGGGACGGTGGGCTGGAAGGGGTGGGCGGCGGTGGCGCTGGGCGCCGGCGCCGCCGCGGTCAGGGCCCGGCCGAGCGCAGGAGCTCCGAACAGCCGTCCTGCGCCAGCAGCAACAGAGTGACCGAACCGGAAGGGGAAGAGAAGCCCAGGACGTAGGCGGGCACGCCGCCCCGGCGGGCGGTGGCGAAGTACGTCACCGGGCCCAGGCTGGGCTCCCTGTTCCTGGCCCGCTCCTCGCAGGGACGGGTGCCGACCGCCTTCGGGGTCGGCCCGGCGAGGCCGGGCGCGCCGCCGGCGGTGAAGTTCTCGGCACCACTGGCGCCGGACGACACGTTCGGCGGCAGTGTCCCGGTATTGGACGCGGCGGGGCCCGAGGCGCCGGAGGTCGCGCCCGAGTTGGCCGAGGACGACGACCGGCCGGCGGCGCCGGCCGAAGCGGTGCCGAGGGCGCGGGCCCGGAGCATGGCGGCGTCGGCCACGTCGCCCAGGTCGCCCACCGGGGCGTCGGGCGCGCCGGGCACCGCCGCCTCCGTCCTGGCGTCGAGCGCCGGCCCGGCGAAGGTGGTCGGGTTGTCGGTCGAGCGGGTGCTCGACAGGATCACGCCCGCAAACCCGAGGAACGCGACGACCACCGCGGCCACCGCCGGCATGGCCCAGGACCGGGGCTCCCGCCAGCGCTCGAACC
>JBPCLE010000056.1:0-3732 GCA_051003575.1 Acidimicrobiales bacterium
TGGGGAAGGGGGGCTCGTCCTTTTTGGGGTGGGGGCGAGGTGCTCTACAAATCCCCCCCCCCCCTCCCCCCCCCCCCCCCCCCCCCCGGTGCCGCGCTGGTCGTAGCGGTAGGACGCGACGCCGGCGCCGGCGAACGTCTCAGCCAGATCCTTGCCCAACGGGTCGTTCACTCCGGACTGGAGCAGGCCGCCGGCGCCCGACGTGGGGATCCGCAGCACGCCCGGCACATTGGCGCCGACATGGGTGGCCGGCATGGTGAAGGTGCCGAACAGCTTGACCTTGCCGGCGCCCTCGAACTGCACCGCCCGCTCGCCGGCGGGGGCCTCGATGCCACCGACCGGCGCCAGAGGGTCGTCGCCGGCGGCGTTGTCGCTCCCACCGCCGCCGCCGCACGCGGCGGTCAGGAGCATCAGCAGGGAGAGGACGGGAAGCCAGGACGATCGTCGGGTGCTCATAGGATGCGCCTCAGCCTATGCTGGACTACGCGATATTTACAGTGGCTTTCATGCCCCCGGTGTAGTGGCCGGGCTGGTGGCAGCCGATGATGACCTGGCCCGTCCGGTCGAAGGTGTAGGTGATCGAGGCCGTCGCGCCGGGCTTGACGCTCACCGCGTTGGCGTCGTTGGCGCGGTCGGAGTGGCTCATGCGCGCGTCCTTCTCGTGGGCGTCCTGGGCCGCCTGGTCGCCGATGTAGGCGTCGTGGACCACCTGGCCGGCGTTCCTGAACACGAAGCGCACCTTCTCGCCGGCGCGGACGTCGACCGAGGTTGGGGCGAAGGCGATGTCGCGCATCTCCACCTCCACGGTGCGGGCGCTCGGGTCGCCGGCGGTGGCGGGCGCGCCAGCCGAACCACAGGCGGCGAGCACTGCGAGGAGGGCGGGAAGGGCAATGGCGACGACGCGTCTCATGGCGTGGCCTTGAACGAGCGGAGGCGCAGGCTGTTGCTGACGACGAACACGCTGGAGAACGCCATGGCGGCGCCGGCGATCATGGGGTTGAGGAACCCGAGGGCGGCCAGTGGCAGGGCGGCCACGTTATAGGCGAAGGCCCAGAAAAGGTTGCCCTTGATCGTGCGCAGGGTGCGGCGGGAGAGGCGGATGGCGTCGGCGGCGGCACGGAGGTCGCCACGGACGAGGGTGATGTCGCTGGCCTCCATGGCCACGTCGGTGCCGGTGCCCATGGCCAGGCCCAGGTCGGCCTGGGCCAGGGCGGCGGCGTCGTTGACCCCGTCGCCCACCATGGCGACCACCTTGCCCTCGGCCTGGAGGCGGCGGACGATGTCGAGCTTCTCCTCCGGCAGCACCTCGGCGACAACCTCCTCGATGCCGACCTCGCCGGCGACGGCCCGGGCGGTGGCGGCGTTGTCGCCGGTGAGCAGCACGGGGGTCAGCCCGAGCGCCCGGAGCTCGGTGACCGCTTCCGCCGACGTCGGCTTCACGGTGTCGGCGACGACGAGGACGGCGCGGGCCTGACCGTCCCAGCCGGCGAGTACGGCGGTGGGGCCGGCGGCCTCGGCCGCGTCCTTGGCCGCGGTGAGCTCGGGGCCGAGGGTGAGGCCCCAGTCGGCGAGGAACCGCTCGCGGCCGGCGACGACGGCGCGGCCCTCCACCACGCCCTTGACCCCGAGGCCCTGGGTGTTGGCGAACGACTCGACGGGGGGCAGCGGGCCCAGCTTGGCCCGGGCGCCGGTGGCGATGGCGCGGGCCACGGGGTGCTCGGAAGCGTCCTCCAGGGCGCCGACGAGTCGCAGCACGTCGTCGGCGGCCACGCCCGGCGCCGGCACCACGTCGCCGAGCGACATCTGCCCGGTGGTCACGGTGCCGGTCTTGTCGAGCACGACGGTGTCGACCCGGCGGGTGGACTCCAGGATCGCGGGGCCCTTGATGAGGATGCCGAGCTGAGCGCCGCGGCCGGTGCCCACCAGCAGGGCGGTGGGCGTGGCCAGGCCCAGGGCGCAGGGGCAGGCGATGATCAGCACGGCGACGGCGGCGGTGAAGGCGGCCGTGGAGCCCTGGCCCGAAGCCAGCCAGACGCCGAGGGTGCCCAGGGCCAGGAGGATGACGACGGGCACGAAGACCGCTGAGATGCGGTCGGCCAGGCGCTGCACCGGGGCTTTGCCGCTCTGGGCGGCGGTGACGAGCCGGCCCATCTGGGCCAGCTGGGTGTCGGCGCCGACGCGGGTGGCCCGCACCACCAGCCTCCCGCCGGCGTTGACGGTCGCTCCCACCACGGTGTCGCCGGGGCTGACCTCGACGGGCACGCTCTCGCCAGTGAGCAGGGACGCGTCGATGGCGGAGGTGCCCTCTTCGACGACGCCGTCGGTGGCCACCTTCTCCCCGGGGCGGACGACGAAGGTGTCGCCCGCTGCCAGCTCGGTGACGGGCATGCGGTGCTCCACGCCGTCGCGGAGCACGGCGACGTCCTTGGCGCCGAGCTCCAGCAGGGCGCGCAGGGCCGCGCCCGAGCGGCGCCGGGCCCGGGCCTCGAAGTAGCGGCCGGCGAGGATGAACACGGTGACGCCGGCGGCGACCTCCAGGTAGATCTCGTCGGTGCCGGAGCCGCGGGAGATGGAGAAGTCGAACGGCATCGTCATGCCGGGCATGCCGGCGTGGCCCCAGAACAGGGCGTAGAGCGACCACGCGAACGCGGAAAGGGTGCCGAGGGAGATGAGGGTGTCCATGGTGGCCGCGCCGTGGCGCAGGTTGACCAAGGCCGCTCGGTGGAACGGGTAGGCGCCCCAGACGACGACGGGCGAGGCCAGGGTGAGCGACAGCCACTGCCAGCTCTCGAACTGGAGGGCGGGGATCATGGCCATGGCGATCACCGGGACGCTCAACGCCAGCGAGACCAGCAGCCGCTGGCGCAGGGCCGCGGTTTCGTCCGTCGGCTCGGGCGTGCCGTCCTCGGCCTCCGCGGCGCGGGGGAGGGTGGCCGTGTAGCCGGCGGCCTCGACCGCGGCCACGACATCCGCGGGCGCCAGGCTCTCGGGGATCCGGACGCTGGCGTGCTCGGTGGCGTAGTTCACCGAGGCGGTCACGCCGTCGAGGCGGTTGAGCCGCTTCTCGATGCGGGCCGCGCACGAGGCGCAGGTCATTCCGCCGATGTCGATCTCGACGCTCGTATCGCTCATGACCGGATCTCGTACCCGGCTTCCTCGACGGCCTCGCGCAGGGCGCCGGCGTCGGGGGCGGTCTCGGCGGTGATCGTCACCGCTCCAGTGGCCAGGTCGACCGCCACGTCGGTCACGCCGTCGAGCTTGCCCACCTCGGTCTGGACCGCGTTAACGCAGTGGCCGCAGGTCATCCCGTCGACGGCGATGGTGGTGGTCGTGCTCATGTTCGGGCGCTCCTTCTGTGATGGGGTACATCTACCCCGTAGGGGTACGTGGAAACCATACCACCGGGGGGTATACTGGTCAAGGGGCCCCCACCTCGAGGAGGACGCAGCATCGGCCCTCGGCCGGGCGGAGCCGGGCGGTCACGCCGGCGCCGGGGAGGGCGGCGCTGAACCCCTCGAGCAGAGCCAGGTTCATCCCGCAGGTGAGCTCGGGGTGGTCTGCGGCCAGGGCCGAGAAAGGGCAGTTCGACAGGGTCACCTCGCCGGCCCCGGCCCGAGGTTCGCAGCCCTCGGCTGCCAGGGCGTCGGCGATTCGGCGGGCCCGGGCGGCCGCCGAGCCCCGCCGGCCGACGGGGCCCAACGCAGCGCCGATGCGGGCGCCCTCCTGCCGGGC
>JBPCLE010000057.1:0-30485 GCA_051003575.1 Acidimicrobiales bacterium
GCTGCGGCCGGGGCGGCGGCGGCCAGGGCCTGTGGCTCCACGGGGGCCCGGGCTGCGGCCCGCCAGAGCGTGAGGACGGCGGCCGCGGCCAGCAGGTTCAGCATGCCGGCCAGGCGCACGACGCCCACGAAGCCCAGGCTGCCGATCAGGATCCATCCGGAGATGCCGGCGCCGAGGCCGGCCCCCAGCGTGTTGACAGCGTACAGGCGCCCGACGAGGGGGCCGGCGTCCTCGATCCGCTCGACGACGCCCCGGGCGACCAGGGGCAGCGACAGGCCCATCAGCGTGGTGGGGACGAGCAGGAGGAGGAAATGGAAGCCGAAGGCGGCGAGGGTGCCCTCCAGGTGAGGGACGGCGGACCGGTAGACGTCGTAGAAAAGCCAGAGGCTGAACCAGGCGAAGACGCCGATGCCGGCGTTCGAGGCCGCGAACCCAAGCAGGGACCGGCGGGGGCCGAGGCGGTCGGCGGCGACCCCGCCGAGCAGGCTCCCGAGGCCGAGGCCGGCGAGGAATGCGGCGATCACCGTGGTGAAGGAGAAGAGGTCGACGCCGGCGTGCAGCGAGATGACCCGCTGCCAGACGACCTGGAGGGTGAGGGCCGAAAAGCCGGTGACGGCGAACACTGCGAACAGGACGGTCCGCTGCCGGGGATGCATACCGGCGCACTATCGCACTGCCGGCCCTCCCCGTACGAAGCCGGCTCCCACGCCGTACCGCGAGTAATGTCACGACTCGGTAACAGTTCCTCGCCCTGGGCCATGACGGGTGCCACGCTTCACCAGCACGCGATCTTTCAATCGTCATCGCGCCAGTGGGGGGAAACGGATGAAGCTCCGGTCATATCGACGGGTCGCCGCGCTCGCAGCATGCAGCGCCGCACTCATGGCGTCGGGCGCAGCGGTGGCGGCCGATCCGCCCACGCTGACGACACCAGTGCAGGTGACCAAGGGCGATCTCGATCCCCAGCGCACCTACTCCGGGCCGTCGCTCCTCGTCCACCCCGACAATCCCGAGGTCATCGTGGCGGGCAGCCTGGAGTTCCGCTCCCGGCAGTGCCGGCTCATGCGGTCGACCGACGGCGGCGGAAGCTGGAGAATCCTCGACAACCCGCCGGCGCTGGCGTCCTACCCGTTCTGCCTCGCCAACAACAGCAACACGTTCCAGGCCCCGCTGGCATGGGGGGGGAACGACACCCTCTACATGCTCACCGTCGGCTGGGACACCCAGGACACCCGGAGCAAGGTGAGCATCGTGGTCCACCGCTCGACCGACCTGGGCGACAGCTGGACCAGCCACATGGTCCGCGACGCCCGGGCCACCGACGAGGCGGGCGACATCAACGAGAACAACCGGCCGGCGACCGACATCGTCGTCGACCGCAAGGGCGGCACCGACGACATCGTCTACGTCACCTACCGGCGGGGCTACTCGGGCACCCAGAGCGGCAACGGCCGCCCCTCGACCCCCATGGTCGGCGTATCCACCGACGGTGGCCGCACCTTCGCCGAGCCCGCCCCGCTCGTCGCCGGCTTCTTCGAGCAGGCCGGCGACAGGGGTTCCGCCATTCAGGCGACCACGACCGTGCCGCCGACGTCGCCGACCACCGCGCCGGCGGCGGGCACCCTCGCGGCGCAGCCCGACCAGGGTGCCAGCTTCGGCGGCGGGAACCCGTCGATCACCATCGACGACAAGGGCACCGTCTACGGCGCCTGGAAGTCGGCGTCCTCCAACATCAGCCCGAGCCCGCCGCCGGGCGTCTTCGTCTCCCGCTCCAGCGACCGGGGCGCGACGTGGACCGTCACCCAGGTGCGTCCGTTCAGCTACGAGAACGGCTCGGCGTTCGTCATCCCTCAGGTGAAGTGGAGCTCCGGGGGCGGTTCGAACGGCACCCTGCACCTCGTCTACGACGGCAGCGACAGGCCGGAGATCGCCAGCTACGCCAACGTGTACTACACCCGGTCCACCGACGGCGGTCGCACGTGGAGCGAGCCGTCGCTCCTTCCCGACGAGGACCCAGCGCTGCTCAACGGGAAGTTCATCCCGAACATGTCGGTCGCCCCCAACGGCCGTGTCGACGTGGCGTGGTGGGACACCCGTGACGACCCGGGAATTCGGGCCAACGACGTCTACTACACCTACTCGCAGGACAACGGCCGCACCTGGGCGCCCAACATCCGGGTCACCGACCAGGTCATCGACCGCCGGTTAGGCGTCTGGGGGAACAACTTCGACCAGAACTCGCCGCCGGGGATCGCCTCGGTCAACGCGTACGCCATCCTGGGATGGGACGACACCCGGTTCTCACGGGGCGAGGACGGCAACGTCGAGATCGCCGACCCCATCTCGGGTGGCGAGGGCATCGGTGGCGGCATCCAGGACGTCTTCATCTCGTCGGTGCAGTTCGCTCCCGTCGGTGGCGGCACGTCGAGCGCGGCCAAGATCGCCCTGGCCGGCGTGGTCGGCCTGCTGGCCGTGGGCGTGATCCTGCTCATCACGTCCCGGTTCACCGGCGACCGCAGCGGCGCCGACGGCGAGAACCGGCGGCTGCGCAACCCGGCCAAGGTCGGATAAGGGGGCTCATCGGGGGAGGGGGAGCCGGCGAACGGCGGCGCCGGCACCCCCTTGTACTCCGGCACAAGCCGTCGCGGCAGCTGAGGTCTCGTCGCCGGGCCCGGCTGTCGTTTACGCTTGCCACCCTAGGTCGCCGGCCTGGGCAATCTCCGGGCCGGGGCGTATCGGGGAGTGGCGCAGTGGTAGCGCACCTGCTTTGGGGGCAGGCGGTCGGGGGTTCAAATCCCCCCTCCCCGACGGGCCGGCGGAGCTTTGAGCGGGTGACGGGGATCGAACCCGCATAACCAGCTTGGAAGGCTGGGGCTCTACCATTGAGCTACACCCGCGCCGCGCCGGCTCAGCCTACCGGTAGCCTCGCCGCCGATGGTGCCGGCCGACGAGGGCTCAGAGCTCGCAGCGGGCCCGCCCAACCTGGGCCGCTCCGCTGCGGTCATGGCCGTCGGCACCACGTTGTCGCGGGTCACCGGCCTCGGCCGGCTGGTGGCCATGGTGTTCGCCCTGGGGGTGACGGAGTCGCGCCTGGCCGACTCCTACAACATCGCCAACACCATGCCCAACGTGATCTACGAGCTGATCCTGGGTGGGGTCCTCACCTCGGTGTTCATCCCCGTGCTGGTCGAGGAGCTGCGCAAGAAGCGCGACGACGACGCCTGGGGCTCGGTGTCGGCGCTGGTGACGACCTCGGCCATCGCCGTCACCGCGATCACCGTGTTGGCGGTGGTTTTCGCCCCGTGGATCATCCGCCTCTTCACCTTCCGCCTCTCGGGCGCCGAGCAGGCCCAACAGCAGGAACTGGCCACGTTCTTCCTGCGGATCTTCGCGCCCCAGATCGCCTTCTACGGGTTCGCAGCCATCGCCGGCGGTCTGCTCAACGCCTACGACCGCTTCGCGGTGCCGATGTTCGCCCCGATCCTCAACAACCTGGTCGTGATCGCCACGTTCCTGGCCTTCGCCGCCATCGTTTCGGGCACCCCCGACCAGGCCGGCGTGGGCACGGCGCTGACCCAGAAGCTGCTCCTGGCCGTTGGGACCACCGGTGGCGTGGCCATCATGGCTCTCGCCCACTGGCCGTCGGTCCGCGCCCTGCCGGGAAGGCTGCGGTGGCGGCCGGACTTCGGTCACCCCGCGGTGCGGAAGCTGGCCCGGCTCTCGGTGTGGACGATCGGCTACGTCGTCGCCAACCAGCTCAGCTTCGGCGTGAGCCTGGTCCTGGCCAACGGGGTGCAGGGCGGGCCGACGGCCATGTTCACCGCCTTTGCCTTCTTCCAGCTTCCGTACGGGATCGCCGCCGTCTCGATCATGACCGCCCTTGTACCCCGGATGTCGGCCCAGGCCGTGGAAGGCGACGAGGACGCCTTCCGGGCCTCGGTCGGCAGCGGCATGCGGCTGATGGGGGTGCTCCTTTTCCCCGCCACCGCCGCCTATCTCGTCCTGGCCCGGCCCCTGGTCACCACCCTGCTGGAGCACGGGGTCATGAGCGCCGACAGCAGCCAGTTGGTGGCCGAGGTCCTGCAGCTGTTCGCCCTCGGCTTGGTCCCGTTCTCCTTCTACCTGCTCCTGCTCCGGGCGTTCTACGCCCGCCAGGACGCCAAGACCCCGACGCTGGTCAACGTGGTGCTCAACACGGTCTACGCCGTCTTCTCCCTCATCCTCTTCCCGGCCTTGCGCGTCCAGGGCCTCGCCCTGGCCCACTCGCTGTGCTACGTGAGCGGGGCGCTGCTGGCCGGCGTACTCCTGTCCCGGCGCATGGGTGGGCTCGACACGGCCCGGACCTTCGGCGCCCTCGGGCGGGCCGCCGGCGCGTCGGTGGTGGCCGCCGCCGCCATGGCCCTCGCGGTGGGCGCGGTCAACTCGGTGATTGGCCCGAGCGGCGAGCGGGCGTTGGTGCAGGTGGTAGCCGGCCTGGCCGCCGGCGGCGTCGCGTTCCTGGGCGCGGCCAAGGCGCTTCGCGTCTCCGAGCTCGCCATGCTGCGCAATCTGCTCCCGGCCCGCCGCCGGTCCCGGCCGGGGTTGGGGTAACTTCTGACCGTGAGCAGGCGGATGGTGGTGCTAGCGGTGGTCGTGCCCGTGACCTTGATGCTCGCGGCGGTTGGCACCTTCGGCGCCCTGGCCATCGACCGCCATGCCCGGCGCACGCTTCCTTCGGGATCGTTCGTCCAGGGCGTCGATGTCGGTGGCCTGCGGTTCGACGAGGCCGTGGCCCGGGTCAGGGAGAAGGTCGAGGCGCCCCTGCACCGCCCGGTCACCCTCACCGTCGACACCTTCAAGACCCAGACGACGCCCTGGGACCTCGGCTACCGCGTCGACGCCGCCGACGCGGTGCGGGAGGCGATGGGCTCGCGCGCCGGCGCCACCATGGTGTCGAGGATCTCCTCACAGCTCTTCTCCTCGGGCGGCGCGCCGTTCGTGGAGGTCGAGCCGGCGTGGGGCCCCGGGACGCTCGACGACGTGGTGGTCGCCGCCGGCGCGGTCGTCGGCAGCGCACCGAAGGACGCCGACATCGACATCTCCCCCGGCTGGGTGCGGATGGTGCCCGGGAAGGCGGGCAAGGAGATCGACGTCGAGGCGTCGAAGCGGGCCGTGATGGACGGCGTCGCCCTGGGCGACGCCACTGTTCGCCTGGTGGCCCGCCCCATCCAGGCGCCGGCCGACGACACCATGGGCAAGGTCATCCTCGTGCGGGCCGGCGAGAACAAGCTGTACCTCTACGAAGATGGCCGGATCGTGAAGGAGTGGCCGGTCGCCACCGGTGCCAAGGGTTACCTCACCCCCGAAGGCGTCCACCGGATCACCCAGAAGATCGTCAACCCGTCGTGGCACAACCCGGGCAGCGCCTGGGCCCGGAGCCTGCCGAAGGTCATCGGGCCGGGTCCCAACAACCCCCTGGGCACCCGGGCTCTGCGCCTCGACGCCCCCGCCATCCTCATCCATGCCACGGCCAACCGGGCGTCGATCGGCTACAGCGAGTCCCACGGCTGCATCCGTATGACCGAGGAGCACGAGGCCGAGCTGTTCTCCCTGGTCGAGGTGGGCACCCGGGTGGCGGTCGTCCAGGTGAGCCCACCCCGGCCCCAGGGGTCGGCGCCCATCGACGCCACCGCGTTCTGAACCTCAGACCGTCTGGTTGGCCAAGGCCAGGGCGCCGGCGCTGACCCGCTGGAGGTTGGCCAGCCGGCGGGCGTCGAGGCGCTCGCAGATCCAGCCCCAGTGGATCGACACCCAGTCGCCGGCGGCCAGATCGTCGGCGAAGCCCCGGCCCTCGAAGGCCCGCAGCACGCGCTCGGCCCGGGCCTCGGCCAGGGCGAGCTTGCCGCCGACCATGACAAGCGGCCGGCGGTCGACCGTCACGCTGGCACCCTCGACCTCGCGGACCTGGCCCCAGCTGATCCGGCAGCTCTCCATGGCGGCCATGCCTATCTCGTCCGCCTCCAGATGGCGGTAGACGTCGAGGACGTGGAACAGGTGGTACGGCTTGGCGCCGGCGGGGGGCTTGCGCAGCAGCTGGTCGCGCAGCTTCGCCGGCAGGTGCTTACCGAAGCGCTCGTCAAGCGAACGGTAGAGATCGCCGGCCTCGACCCGGTCGAGGAGCTCGTTGCCGATCCAGTACGCCTCGACGACCCGGGGATCGAAGGGGTCGCCGATCCCGCTGGCGGCCGCGATGGTGCGCAGGTACGGGACGGCTCCGGTGAACTTCACCAGCAGGGGAGCCAGCCGCGGGTCGGGCCGGCGCTCCACGGCGTGCTCGAAGAGGATCTCGTTCTCGTTGCCCCCGCAGTAGCCCAGGTTGTTGGGCATGAAGGCGTAGCGGATGAACAGGAGCAGCCCCGACGGAGGGGCGGTGGGCGGTGCCGACGGCATAGGTTCAGTCTCGCGCCGCAACTTGGGCTTTAGTCTTCCCCCGGATGGGCCGAAAGGCCTAGTGGCGATGCCGAACCGCACTGCGCGATCCTGTAGGGCCTCGCCGGCCATCTCCCGAAGGGGAGCGGTCCTGGCCCGGAATCCCGGAGAGGCAGAGTCCCAAAGGCAATGCGACTTTCCATCCTGACGAGACCGGAAGTCGTCGCATTCGCAATCTTGATCATGGGGACGGCTATCGTGACCCTCCGAATGACACGTCCGGGAGGCCGGTTCTCAGGCCGGCGCAAAGGCGACGGTCGCGCCGTCGCCACTGCGGGCGGCGGCGAGACGCCCTTCAAGGTCGAGCAGGTCGACCGCAGCGACCCCAAGGCGCGGCTGGAATCGGTGACCTTCGCCGACGTCGCCGGCCTCGACGAGGCCGTCTCCGAGCTGCGGGAGGTCGTGGAGTACCTGCGCGACCCGCACCGCTTCGAGCGCCTGGGCGCCCACATGCCCAAGGGCGTCCTGCTCTACGGCATGCCCGGCTGCGGCAAGACCCTGCTGGCACGGGCCCTCGCCGGCGAGACCGGCGTGCCGTTCTTCTTCGTCTCGGCCACCAGCTTCGTGGAGAAGTTCGTCGGCCTCGGCGCCTCCCGCGTGCGCCAGCTCTTCGAGTCGGCCAAGCGGTCGGCGCCCTGCATCATCTTCATCGACGAGCTCGACGCCATCGGCCGCCACCGCAGCGCCGACACTGCCGGCGAGCGCGAGTTCGACCACACCCTCAACGCCCTCCTCGTCGAGCTCGACGGGTTCATCGGGTCCTCGGGCGTGATGATCATCGGCGCCACCAACCGGCCCGAGCTCATCGACGCCGCCCTGATGCGCCCCGGCCGGTTCGACCGCCGCATCCAGGTCGAACGCCCCGACCGCAGCGGCCGGGAGAAGATCCTGCGGCTGCACGCCGACAGCCGCCCCGTCTCGCGCCGGGTCGACTGGAACGAGGTCGCAGCCCACACCGCCGGCCTCACGCCGGCCGAGCTGGCCAACATCGTCAACGAGGGCTGCCTGCTGGCCGCCCGCCGCCACCGTGACCGGGTGGCCCCCGAGGACGTCGACGAGGCCGTGTCCCGGGTGCTGGCCGGCACCCGCAGCGCCCGGCTCATGACCGACGACGAGAAGGAGCTCGTCGGGGTGCACGAGGCGGGCCACGCCCTGCTCTCGGTGCTGCTCCGAGGGGTGCAGCCCCCGTCGCGGGTGTCGATCGTGAACCGGGGCGCCGCCTTTGGCCGCTCACCCTGGTCGACCGTCGACGACCGCGAGGTCCTGACCAAGCGCGAGCTGATGGCCCAGCTCATCGTGCTGATGGGCGGCCGGGCCGCCGAGATGCAGGTGTTCGGCCAGCCCAGCACGCGCGCCGAGGACGACCTCGAGCACGCGGCCGACCTGGCCCGGCGGATGGTCGAGCGCCTGGCCATGACCGGCCGCTTCGAGCTGGCCGGCCGCAAGGACGAGGGGATCCGCGGCAACGACGAGGGCAAGGGCTCCAAGGAGGTCCGGGAGCTGTTGGAGAAGGCGGAGCAGGCGGCGCGCACCATCCTGGGCGACAACGGCGCCGACCTGCGCACGATCGCCGAGACCCTGGTCCTCAAGGAGACCCTGACCGCCGCCCAGCTCCAGGACATTGTCCGGGGCGGCACCGTCGGCGACCTTTAGCTAGAAGCAGAGGAACAGGATGCAGGTCCGCGTGGCGGCCGCCGGCGCCGGCGCGCTCGCCACCGTATCGAGGTGCAGCGGTGTGCCGTCCCAGCCCGCCATCACCGGGTGCTGGGCGCCCTGGGACTGCCCGGCGGTGATCTGCGGCGCCCGAGCCGCGGCGTAGGCGAAGGCCTCCTGCACCGAGACCCGTCCGTCGCCGTCGGCGTCGGCGCGGCCGTTGACCAGGCCCTGCTCCACGAGGAGCAGGGTGAAGACCGACTGGCCCATGTCGGGGATCTCGTAGGACTTCTCGTTGGCCCGCGACGACGCGGTGAACAGCCGGTTGGGGGCGGAGATGCCCTCGTCGAAGCCGGCGGCCTCGCAGCCGGAGATGTCGACCCATGCCTGGCCCTTGAGCTGGCGGAGCGCGCCGGCCAGCTCGGTGTCGGGTATGAAGGCGTTGTCGTGCGGCCACAGGTACTCCGTCGAGCCCACCTGCTTGACGTGGCCCGAGTAGTGGAAGGCCGACAGCGACGTGGGCCCGCTGCGCTCCACCAGCCACCGGAGGCCGGCCCGGATGGCGCCGGCCGTCGCCCCGCCGTCGGTCAGCACCTTGATGTGGTCGTCGGCCCAACCGTTCTTGAGGAGGGCCTGGCGGAAGTCGGCGGCGTCGTTCACCGCCCCGTAGTTCGGCCGGGTGCTGCCCTGGAAGCGGTCGACGCCCACGATGAGGGCCCATCGCTCGCCGGCGGCCGGCGCCGGCGCCGCCGATGCGACGGGTGCGGCGAGAACCCCCGCCAGGACGCCAACCAGCAGGAAGGGAAGCACGAATACACGACGCATGACGAATGTCCTACCACGCGGGCACCGAACCCACCCTCGGCGCAGGCTCAGGGCTCGAAGCAGCAGCCGACGCCGCGCACTGTCGTGATCCACCGGGGTTTGCCCGGGTCGGGCTCGATGTGCCGGCGGACGCGGCGGACGTGCTCGGTCACGGTGTCGGCGTCCTGCCAGTCCTCCGAGGAGCCCCACACGCTGGTCAGGAGCTGCTGGCGGGAGAACACCTGGCGGGGCGAGGCGGCGAGGAAGGCCAGGAGGTCGAACTCGCGGGCGGTGGTAATCACGACACGGTCGCCGGCGGTGACCTCCCGGGCCCCCAGGTCCAGCGTCAACCCGTCGAAGCGGAGGACGGACTGGGGCACGGCGGTCCGGGTGCGGCGGAGCACGGAGTTGATCCGGGCGGTCAGTTCCCCCGGCGAGAACGGCTTGACCACATAGTCGTCGGCCCCCAGCTTGAGGCCCACGATGCGGTCGGCCTCGCTGCCACGCGCCGTCAGCAGGATCACGGGGACGTCGCTGTCCTGCCGCAGCCGGGTGAGGACGTCGAGGCCGTCCTGGGTGGGGAGCGTCAGGTCGAGCAGGACCAGGTCGGGCTGGAACGACGAGATGGCCGCCAGCGCCGGGCCGCCGTCGCCGAGCTGTTCGACCGAGAACCCCTCCATCTCCAGATAGCGGGTCAGAAGGGCCCGCGTCGCCTCGTCGTCCTCGACGATGAGCACCTTGCCAGCGTGGGGTTCCGCATCCGACACGGCACCAGGGTAGAAGTTGGGCGAGGGTTGGGCTGCACTAGTCCTCCGCGTGGGGGCGGATGCCGATCCTTATCGGGTATGGCCTGGTGGTCCGTGAGGATGAACGAGGTGAAGGCCCACACCGGGCATGTCGATAACGCGACCGGATCTCCAGACGAGGGAGCCAGGGCAATGGGACAGGACCGGATAGCAGTGGCGCAGGATGGTGCGCCTCAGGGCGACGGCACCGGTGCGGCCGGCGGGACGCACGGTCGGCCGCCGGCCGTCGACCGGGCGGTCATCGAGCAGCTGGCCGGCATCACCGACGCGCAGGGGGTGAGCGTCCTGGGGGAGCTCCTCGACGCCTTCCTCACCGCGGTCCCATGCCGGCTGGACACCCTCGATCGGGCCGCGGCCGCGGCCGATTTCGGCGCCGTCGCGGACCAGGCCCACGCCCTCACCGGTAGCGCGGCCAGCTTCGGCGCCCGCGAGATGGCCGACCTGTGCCGTGCGCTGGGGACCGCGGCCCAGGCCGGCGACCACGAGGCCACGACCCGGCTGGTGGATGCCCTGCACGGCGAGTTCCTGCAGATCCGGGCCTGGCTGGTGACCTACCGGGGACGGACGTGAACGTCGTCGTCGTCGACGACGACCCGCTCGTCAGGCTGGTCCTGGCCAAGACGGTGGACAGCACCGGCCATACGGCCATGCCCACCGACAGCGGGGAGGGCGCCCTCGAGCTCGTGGAGTCCAACCCGGTCGATGTCGTCGTGAGCGACTGGATGATGCCCGGCATGTCCGGCCTGGAGCTGTGCCAGCGGGTCCGTTCCCGCGACGCCGTCGAGTACGTCTACTTCATGCTTGTCACCGCGCTCGACGACAGCGAGCACGCCTTGGCCGGCATCGCCGCCGGCGTCGACGACTGCCTGGTGAAGCCCGTCCGGCCGTTCGACCTCAAGCTGCGGCTCATGGTGGCCGAGCGGGTGACGGCGCTGCACCGGCGGCTGGCCGAACGCCAGCGAGGCCTGGAGCGCTCGAACGTCGAGATGGCCGCCACCGCCCGCCAGGATCCCCTGACCGGGCTGGGGAACCGGCTGAAACTGGCCGAGGACCTGGAGATCTTCCGATCGCGCCGCGACCGCTACCAAGAGCCCTTCGGCGTCGTCCTCTTCGACATCGACCACTTCAAGTCGCTCAACGACGCCGCCGGCCATCTGGCCGGCGACAAGGCGTTGCGCCAGGTGGCCACCGTCATCCGCCGGGAGCTCCGGGAGGCCGACATGGCGTACCGCTACGGGGGCGAGGAGCTGCTGCTGGTCCTCCCCGCCGGCTTGCGGCGGGTCGCCGCCGCCGCCGACCGGATCCGCAGGGCGGTCGAGCACGCCGCCATCCCCCATCCCGGCCGCCCCGGCCCTGAGACCGTGGTGACCATGAGCGCCGGCGTCGCCGCGGCCGAGGGCGAAGCCGAGACGTTCCTGCCGGCGGCCGACACCGCCCTCTACATGGCCAAGTCTGAGGGCAGGAACCGCATGGCGGTGGCCGGCCGCTGGTTCGCCACGCCCGAGCTCACCGCGCCGTGAACCGGCCCCCGCAGGCCCGCGGCGCGTCGGGCCCGATCACCATGCGGACCGCCGCCCTGGTCCGGGTCGTCGTCGCCGTGCTCGTCATCGGGGTGGGCCTGGTCGGTGCCGGCCGTTGGGACCGGCCGGTGGGCGCCTTCTTCCTGCTCGTCGGCCTGTTGTGGCTGCCGTGGACCGCGTTCGCGCTCTCTGCCAGCGCCGCCGGCACCGGCCACCGCCGCCGGCAGCTGGCTCTCTACGGCGGTCCGGTCGGCGATGTCGCGGTCATCTTCGCCGCCCAGTGCGTGTTCCCGTGGGCCTGGGGCCTCCTCCTGCTGGCCGACGCCCTGGCGATCAGCGCGGCCGCCTGGCTCTGGCCTCGTTCCCGCGCCTGGTTCCTCCTGGGCGCCGCCTCCCTCCTGACCCTCGCCGCCCAGGCCATCGCCGCCCCCGACGAACGCCAGCCCGCCGGCCTCCTGGTGGTGGTCGCCCTGGCCATGGTGGGCCTGCTCCTGGTGGTCGGTCAGATCGCCCGGGACCACCGGGTGGCTGCGGTGACGTCGCACCATTTCCGCCAGAAGGCGGAGATTATCCTGGCCCGGGTCGCCGACGGGATCGTGGTGACCGACGGGACCGGGATCGTGCTCGAGACCAATCCGGCCGGCGAGCGGCTCATGGGGGCCGAGGGGCCCTTCGTCGTGGGCATGCCCTGCATCCGGGCCCTGGGCCTCCGCGAGGGCGAGCGGATCCTCGACTGCCGGAGGGGCTGTCCCCTCGTCGATGCCGGTCCCGCAGGCGATCTCGGGCCCGGCCGCGAGGTGTGGCGGGAGCTCGCCGACGGCCGGCACCAGCCGCTGCTCGCCAGTGCCTTCACCGTCAGCGACGAGCGGGGCGGCGTCGAGATCGTCCACTCGCTGCGGGACATCACCCGCCTGAAGGAGGCCGACGAGGCCAAGACCCTCTTCCTGGCCACGGCATCCCACGAGCTCAAGACGCCGATCACCGTGATCGCCGGCTTCGCCGAGACCATCCTGGCCTACCCGGACATGGCACCCGAGCGCCGGGCAGAGGCCGTCGAGGCCATCCGCCGGCGGGCGACGGAGCTCAGCTCGATCGTCGACCGGCTGTTGCTGTCCAGCAAGATCGAGGGCGGCCGGATCCACGTCGACGTGCACCCGGTGGACGTGCGGGCCCTGGTCACCGAGCGCTCCAACGCGTTCCAGGACGCCTCGGGGCGCCACTTCGTCCGCCTGGTGGCCGACGAGGCCCTGGTGGCCATGGCCGACCCGCTGGCGCTGCAGACCGTCGTCGACCACCTGCTGGACAACGCGGTCAAGTACTCCGACGGGGGGCCGGTGGTCATCCGCGCCCGCCGGCGGGAGCGGGTGGTGGATGTCACCGTCAGCGACATCGGGATCGGCATGGACGAGGAGCAGGCCGCCCACTGCTTCGACAAGTTCTGGCAGGCCGAGTCCACCGACGTCCGCCGCTTCGGCGGCACCGGGATCGGGCTGTACATCGTCTCGTCGCTGGTCGACGCCATGGGGGGCACCCTCTCCGTCGACACCGCGATCGGGCGGGGCAGCACCTTCACCGTGTCCCTGCCGTCGCCGGCCGGCGCCGGCGGCGAGGAGCTCCTTCGCCCGCTCGGCGCGCTGTCGGGAGGGAAGGCGTGAACGCGCTCGTGGTCGACGACGCACCCGACATCCGGCTCCTCGCCGACCTCGTGCTGTCGATGGCGGGGTTCACCGTGACGGCGGCGTCCAGTGGCCGGGAGGCGCTCCTTCGCCTGGGTGCCGGCGACCTGCCCGACATCGTCCTGCTCGACGTGCAGATGCCCGAGGTCGACGGCTGGGAGACGCTGGCCCGGGTGCGGGCGACGTCCCGCAGCGCCGGTCTCCCGGTCGTCCTGTGCACCGTCAAGGGTTCGGTCGAGGACAGGCTGAAGGGCTGGTTGCTGGGCTGCGACGGCTACCTGGGGAAGCCCTTCGACGTCGGCGGCCTGGTCGAAGAGCTCAACACGGTGTTGGGGCGTAGCCATGCCGAGCGGGTGGCGGTCCGCGCCGAGAAGGTCACCGAGCTGCGGCGCGCCACCGCCGACCGTTAGCCGCCCCGCCCGGCACTGACGGGATACCGAACGCTGGGCGCTTCAGCGTCAGAGGAGGGCCTGAAACTCGCCCTCGAAAGCCCAGCCTGGCGCAGGACTGAGCCGAGCGAGCCCTGGGCCAACTCGCGATGCATAGGGACGATCACGACCCGGTCGTCCTTACGCATCTTGAGGTGGCTGCCGCGCTGGCTCACTCGGGTGAAGCCGCACCTGAGCAGGGCGGCGACGACGTCGGCGCCGGAGACGACGGGAAGTGCCGAGCTCACGCAGAGAGTTCGACGGTGGCGATGATCGGAGGTTCAAGACCCTCTGGCAGGGCCTCATCCTCGAAGTACAGCTCAAGGGCCTCGCGCAGGTTCGCAAGCGCCTCGTCAAGTGTTCGCCCCTGGCTGGCGACCTCGACCTCGAGGCAGCGTGCGACCTGCCAGCTGCCCTCGTGGGTCACCGCTGCCGTGAACCGCATGGTCAACAGGGTACGCCGGCACGGTTCGGAGGACGACGTGTTCCTGAAGACGACACATTCTGAAGACGACGTGTTCTGAAGACGACGTGTTCTTGAAGATCTGGCGAGCCGTAGCGCTTGGCGCCCTCGGTAGGATTCGAACCTACGCACCCGCCTCCGGAGGGCGGTGCTCTATCCCCTGAGCTACGAGGGCCTGCTCGGCCCCGATGGTATCTCTCGGTGGGTGGGTGTCGGGCGCCGGTAGGATCGCGGGGTGGGCAGGCTGACCGTGCTGGTGATCGACGACGACCCCGTCATCCTCGAGCTCCTGCGCGTCAACTTCGAGATAGAGGGCCTCGACGTCATCTGCGCCGTTGACGGCGAGGAGGGCTTCCAGCGGGCCCTCGACGGGCATCCCGACATCGTGATCTCCGACATCATGATGCCCAAGCGCGACGGCCTGCAGCTCCTCGCCGACCTGAAGGCCGACCCCGCCACCGCGAGCCTCCCCGTGATCCTGCTCTCCGCCAAGGCGCAGAAGGCCGAGGTGCAGCAGGGCCTCGACCTCGGCGCCGACGACTACGTCACCAAGCCCTTCGACCCGCTGGAGCTCATCGACCGGCTCAACGTGATCGTGTCCCGGTCGCGGCGCTAACCACACGCCCATGCCGATGATCCACGACATACTCACCTCCTCCCTGCGCGGCGCGCTGGTGGCGCTCGGCGTCGACCCGATGCCCGAGCGCATCCCCGTCGAGCGCTCCAACCGGCCCGAGCTGGGCGACTGGTCGTCGAGCGTCGCCCTGGCCGCGGCCAAGGCCAGCGGGCGCCGGCCACACGACCTCGCCGACGCGCTGGCCGCCCGGCTGGGCGAGCATCCGCCGGCCTACGTGGCCGAGGTCACCGTCGCCGGCCCCGGGTTCGTGAACTTCCGGCTCCACGACCGGTGGCTGCACGACTGCCTCACCGAGGTGGTGGAGGCCGGCGTCGCCGGCTACGCCCGCCACGACATCGGCCACGGCGAGCGGGTCAACGTGGAGTTCGTCAGCGCCAACCCCACCGGGCCGCTGCACGTGGGCGCCGGCCGCTGGGCGGTCTACGGCGACGCGCTGTGCCGCGTCCTCGAGCGCTGCGGCCACGCCGTGCACCGCGAGTTCTACGTCAACGACCGGGGTGTCCAGGTGGGCCTGCTGGGGGCGTCGCTGGCCGCGACCAAGGCCGGCGAGCCCACGCCGGAGGGCGGCTACAAGGGCCAGTACGTCGCCGACTGGGCCGCGGAGATGCCCGACGACGCCGATCCCGTGGCGTGGGCCCGCGAGCGGGCGGTGGCCGACATCGCCGGCGTGTTGGCGTCGCTCGGGGTGGAGTTCGACACCTGGTTCAGCGAGCGGTCGATGGTCTCCTCGGGCGCCATCGAGGCCGCGCTGGGCGACCTGCGGGCCTCCGGGCTGGTCGACGAGCACGACGGCGCCACCTGGCTGCGCACCACCGACCTGGGCCTGGCCAAGGACGAAGTCCTGCTCAAGACGGGCGGTGAGCCGACCTACCTGCTGGGCGACCTCGCCTACCACCGCGACAAGTTCACCCGGGGCTTCACCCGCCTGGTCGACATCTGGGGCGCCGACCACCACGGCCACGTCGCCCGCCTCTCGGCCGGCGTCCAGGCCCTGGGCCACGACCCGGCGGAGCTGGAGATCGTGCTCGGCCAGCTGGTGACGATCCTGAAGGGCGGCCAGGTCGTCCGCATGGGCAAGCGGAGCGGCACGTTCGTAGAGCTGGCCGAGGTGGTCGAGGAGGTGGGCCCCGACGTCGCCCGGCTCACGTTCCTGCTCCAGTCCATCGACACCACGCAGACCTTCGACCTCGACGCGGTGGTGTCGAAGTCCATGGACAACCCGGTCTTCTACGTGCAGTACGCCCACGCCCGCATCGCCTCCATCGCCCGGGTGGCGGCGGAGAAGGGCGTACCCCGGTACCCGCTGGAGATCGTCGACCTGTCCGGGCTCACCCACCCGAGAGAGCTGGATCTGCTGCGGAGCCTGGGCGAGCTGCCGGAGGTGGTGGCCGACGCGTGCCGCACCCGGGCGCCCCACAAGGTGGCCACCTGGGTGCGGGAGCTGGCCGGGCGGTTCCACGGCTTCTACCACGACTGCTACGTGATGGGGGAGGGCGTGACCCACGAGCAGACCCAGGCCCGGCTCTGGCTGGTGGAGGCCACGCGGATCGGTCTGGCCGTCGGGCTCGACCTCCTCGGGGTCAGCGCGCCCGACTCGATGTGATCCACCCGCTCCCTCGCCAGGTCCTGCCGGACACGGCCAGGGTCGGTCCCGGGGGGCGGCTGTCGGTGGGCGGGATCGACCTTCTGGATCTGGCCGAGGAGCATGGCACGCCGGTCTTCGTCTACGACGAGGACCACCTGCGGGCCCGGTGCCGCGAGGCGGTGGCCGCCTTCGGCGACGGCGTGGCCTACGGGTCCAAGGCCTTCCTGTGCAAGGCCATGGCCCGCCTGGTCCACGAGGAGGGCATGCGGGTCGACGTGGCCACCGGCGGCGAGCTGCACGTGGCGTTGGCGGCCGGCGTGCCGGCGGAGCGCATCGTGCTGCACGGGAACAACAAGTCGCTCGAGGAGCTGCGCCGGGCCCAGGAGCTGGGCGTGCGGGTGGTGGTCGACTCCTTCGATGAGCTGGCCCGGCTGGAGTCCCTGTACGAGGAGTCGGGGGTGGCGACGCGGGTCATGGTGCGGGTGACTCCGGGGGTGGAGGCCCACACCCATGAGTACGTGATGACCGGCCAGACCGACTCCAAGTTCGGCCTCGGCGTGGCCGCCGGCGACGCCGGCCGGGCGGTGGAGCACTGCCAGCTGCACCCGGCCTTCGACCTGGTCGGCGTGCACGCCCACATCGGCAGCCAGATCTTCCTGCTCCGGTCCTTCGAGAAGGCGGTGGAGATCCTCGCCGGCTTCGTCGAGCCGCTGGGGGTCGAGGAGCTCTGCCTCGGCGGAGGGCTGGGTGTGCCCTACGTCGAGGGCGAGGACGCGCCCACCATCACCGAGTGGGCGGCTGTCCTGCACGCGGCGTGCGCCGGCGCCGGCATCACGGCCCGCATCACCGTCGAGCCCGGACGTGCCATCGCCGCCGGCGCCGGCCTCACGCTCTACCGCGTGGGCACGGTGAAGGAGATCCCCGGTGTGCGCACCTATGTGTCCGTCGACGGCGGCATGAGCGACAACCCCCGCCCGGTGCTGTATGGCAGCGGCTACGAGGCGTTCCTGCCCCGGGCCACCCTGGCCGAGCGGCCGCGCACGGTCACCGTCGTCGGCAAGCACTGCGAGTCGGGCGACATCGTCGTCCGCGACGCCCATGTGCCCGCCGACCTCGCCGTCGGCGACATCCTCTGCACCCCCGTCACCGGCGCCTACGGCCACTCCATGGCGTCGAACTACAACAAGGTGCCGAGGCCGCCGGTGGTATTCGTCGCCGGCGGCGAGGCCCGGGTGGTGGTCCGCCGGGAGACCTTCGACGACCTGCTCCGCCTCGACACCTGAGCCGGGAGCCGGCCTGTCAGCTCAGCCGCTCCGCCTGAGATGTCAGCTCGATCAGCTTTTCGGCCAGGATCCGGCGCAGCCACGCGGTAAGCCGATGCTGCAGAGCGGCCCCCACCCCCGGACGGACCTCGTCGGATCGAACCGTCAGGGAATCCCGCCTCCGGCTCTGTCGCGAGACGGAGAAGTGCGGGCCGGAACCTGCCCCTGGCTGCGCCCACACGCTGATGAACTCGTCGACCTTGGCCGCCTTCGGGCTGGAGGTCGAGACCGTCAGGTGCACAGCCGGGACGCTCGGACGCGGGAAGGTGCCCGGGAACCCTTCCTCTCTCCCGACTGAGACGTTCCAGCTCAGGCTGGACGGAAGGTCCTGCGCCCGCAACTCCGACTGGAGCTCGTTCCTGATGGCCTCCAGCAGGAGGAGCACCTCCGGGTGCGACGCTGTCTCCCGAAGTCGGGCGACGGCGTCCTCGAGTGGCGTACCGGCTACCTCCGCCAGCTGCTCGGCCACGAGCTGCTGAAGGTCCACCGCCCGGAAGAGGACGAAGTCCACAAATGCCTGGGCGTCGCCCTCGTCGGCCGACTCGAGCGCGGCGACGTAGGTATTCTTCTGGTCGGCGAAGACGACGAACGGCAGGGAGGTGGCGCGGAAGGTGTAGACCGACGCGAGAGCCCTTGCCACACGGCCGTTCCCGTCAGCGAAGGGGTGAATGCACGCGAACGCGTAGTGGGCGTACGAGCATTGGAGTATCGGGTGGGCACCGAGGAAAGCCGGTGAGCGTAGCTCCACGACGAGCCGGCCCATCTCGGCGGGCGTGTCCGAGACCGGGGCATAGGCATGCACGGAGCCGTCGCTGAGCTCGACGTGGTTCTCGGAGGTCTTGTACTCGCCCTTCGGGAGCGGATGCCGCTGGGGGCCGACCGGTGTCACGACGTCGTAGAGATCCTGTGGCGCGACGGCGACCTCGTGCAGCTGTCGGATCCATGCCTCGCTGAGCGCACCGTCGCCGGTCGCGACGTCGAGGGCCATGTCGTACGCCGCCTTCTGTGCGCCGACGAGCGCGGCGACGTCGGGCCCCTTCTCCCGCTGGATCCGTGCCTGCCACTCCGCCGCCATGGCCGCCACGGTGATTGTGAAGCCCCTGTCGACGCGGTAGAGCCCTTCGATGGCACCTGTGTCGATCGAGGCCATCCGTGCCGCCCGTTCTGCATAGGTGGCAGAGGCCGTCGGCCCCGCGCTCGCTCGCTGATCGGCGAGACGCCGGACCGAGCTGTCCCAGAGGTCGTCGGCCACGCGGGACTCGGCCCATGCAGTGAAGTCCGGGAAGCCCCGGTACTGCCGGTCGGCCGGGTGCACAACTCGATTCTCCCCCACATCGCCGGCTGTAGCGTGGACGCCATGGACGGGAACTCCACCGTACGGCTCGGCGTGCTGGGGTACGGCAACGTCGGTGCGGCCCTCGTCGCCCTCGTCGCCGAGAACCGCGACACCATCGCCGCCCGCACCGGCCTGCGCCTCGAGGTGGCCCGGGTGGCCGTGAGCGACCCGTCCAAAGCCCGTACCGGGTTCAGCGGCTTCACCACCGACGCCGGCTCCGTGGTCACTGACCCGGGCATCGACCTCGTCGTCGAGGTCATGGGTGGGCTCGACCCCGCAAAGGGCCTGGTCCTGGCGGCACTCGAGGCCGGGAAGCCGGTGGTCACCGCCAACAAGGATCTGATGGCGGCCTACGGCGCCGAGCTGTTCGACGCCGCCGAGAAGGCCGGCGTCGACCTGCTCTTCGAGGCCGCGGTGGCCGGCGCCATCCCGCTCATCCGGCCGCTCCGCGAGTCCCTCGCCGGCGACCGGATCCGGCGGGTGATGGGCATCGTGAACGGCACGACCAACTTCATCCTCACCCGCATGACCGAGTCGGGCCAGAGCTTCGGCGAGGCCCTGGCCGAGGCCCAGGCCCTCGGCTATGCCGAGCGCGACCCCACCGCGGATGTGGAGGGCCACGACGCGGCGGCCAAGGCGTCGATCATCGCCAGCCTGGCCTTCGGGGTGCGGGTGGTGGCCGGCGACGTCTACCGCGAGGGCATCACCGGCGTCACCGCGGACGACATCCGCATGGCCGGGCGCCTGGGCTACGTGGTCAAGCTGCTGGCCGTGATCGACGACGTGGGCGGCGAGGTGGCCGTGCGGGTCCACCCGGCCATGGTGCCGGTGGCCCACCCGCTGGCGTCGGTCAGGGAGGCGTTCAACGCCGTCTTCGTCGAGGGCGTCGCCGCCGGCGAGCTGATGTTCTACGGGCGGGGCGCCGGCGGACGGCCGACGGCCAGCGCCGCCCTGGGCGACGTGATCGACGCCGCCGCCAACCTCCGCCAGGGCACGTCGGCGGGGGTGCCCGGCCTGGCCTCGGCCCGCGTCCGGCCGATCGAGGAGGTCCGCTCGCAGTACCACCTCTCCCTCGACGTGGCCGACCGCCCCGGCGTGCTCGAACAGGTGGCCGCCGCCTTCGCCCGCCATCTGGTGTCGATCGTGCAGGTGCTCCAGACCGGGATGGGCGAGGAGGCCCGGCTGGTGCTCGTCACCCACACCGCCTTGGAGCGCGACATGCAGGCCACGGTCGCCGAGCTGCGCGAACTGGACAGCGTCGACCGGGTCGGCACCCTGCTCCGGGTCATCGGCGGCGAGCAGTGAGCGAACCGACGAACATTCGCCGACCCGGCTGGCGAGGGCTGATCGAGGAGTACCGCGAGTTCCTCCCCGTCGACGAGAACACGCCGGTCGTTACCCTTCAGGAAGGTGCGACGCCCCTCGTCCACGCCCCCCGGCTCTCCGAGCGCGTCGGTGCCGATGTCTGGCTCAAGGTCGAGGGCGCCAACCCCACCGGGTCGTTCAAGGACCGGGGCATGACCCTGGCCATCTCCAAGGCGGTGGAAGAGGGGGCCAAGGCCGTGGTGTGCGCCTCCACCGGCAACACCTCGGCCTCCGCCGCGGCCTACTCCACCCGGGCCGGCCTGACCTGTGTGGTGCTCATCCCCGAGGGCTACATCGCCCTGGGCAAGCTGGCCCAGGCGCTGGTGCACGGCGCCCGGGTGCTCCAGATCCGGGGCAACTTCGACAACGCCCTCGACCTGGTGCGCGAGCTGGGGGAACGGGAGCCGGTCACGATCGTCAACTCGGTGAACCCCTACCGTATCCAGGGCCAGCAGACCGGGGCGTTCGAGGTGGTCGACGTGCTGGGCGACGCCCCCGACGTCCACTGCATCCCGGTGGGCAACGCCGGCAACATCACCGCCTACTGGATGGGCTACCGCCGCTACCAGGACGCCGGCCGCGCCACCAAGCTGCCGGCGATGCTCGGCTTCCAGGCTGCCGGCGCCGCCCCCATCGTGCTCGGTCACCCGGTCGACAACCCAGACACCATCGCCACCGCCATCCGCATCGGCAACCCGGCGTCGTGGCGGGGCGCCGTGTCGGCGGCCACCGAGTCGGGCGGCGGCATCCACGCCGTCACCGACGAGGAGATCCTCGCCGCCTACCGGCTCCTCGCCGGCACCGAGGCCGTGTTCTGCGAGCCGGCGTCGGCGGCGTCGGTCGCCGGCCTGCTCAAGGTCGGCGTGCCCGAGGGCACCCGTACCGTGGTGTGCACGCTCACCGGCCACGGCCTGAAGGACCCCGACCGGGCCATCGCCGAGATCGCCGTCCCCTCGCCGGTCGACGCCGACCTGGCCTCCGTCCGAGCCGAGCTCGGTCTCTGACTTGACTCCCGAACAGACGTTCGGCTACCGTTCCTGACGACGCCTTCGGGAGCGGGCGGCCTGCGCTCTCCTCTTGTTGCTTCTCGAACCGCAGGAGGCGATCATGGCTGTCGATGAACGGTCTCGTCACGCGCTCTACAGCCGGCTGGAGGACGTCCTCGGTCCCGATGCGGCGACCACGTTGATCGAGCACCTCCCGCCGGTCGGTTGGGCCGACGTGGCCACCAAGGGTGACCTTGCCACGCTCGAGGAACGGATCGAGCTCCGTTTCGACCGGGTCGACGATCGTTTCGCCCGGGTCGACGACCGGTTCGCCCGGGTCGACGACCGGTTCGCCCAGGTCGACGAGCGGTTCGACCGGGTCGACGAGCGGTTCGATCGCGTTGACGAGCGTTTCGACCGGGTCGACGAGCGTTTCGACCATATGGAGGAATGGCTCGGCGAGCGGTTCAAGTCTTTTTCGTTCGAGCTGCGGGCCGTGTTCGAGCACGAGCTGCGCGCCCAGGTCCTCACCATGGTGTTCGGGCTGGTGGGCGTGGTGATGACCATGGCCGCCCTGGTATTCGCCCTGGTTCGCTTCACCTCATCATGAAGTACGTCGTGTCATGAAGTACATCGTGTGCGTTCCCGACGGCGCCGCCGACGAGCCCCTCGCCGAGCTCGGCGGCCGGACGCCCCTCGAAGCGGCCGAGCTGCCGACGTTCGCCGCCCTGGCCCGCCGGGCCGAGGTGGGCCGGGCGGCCACCATCCCCGAGGGGTACCCGCCGGGCAGCGATGTGGGCAACATGTCGATCCTCGGCTACGACCCCGCCCTCTACCACACCGGCCGGGCGCCCATCGAGGCCACGGCCATGGGCCTCCGGCTCGCCGACGACCAGGTCGCGTACCGCTGCAACCTGGTCACCGTCGGCGCCGACGGAACCACGGTCGATTTCGCCGGCGGGCATCCCTCCACCGAGGCCGCCGCCGAGGTCGTCGCCGCGCTGCAGGCCGAGCTGGGCGGCGCCGGCATCGAGTTCCACGCCGGCGTCCAGTACCGCCACATCCTCGTGACGCCGGCCGACTGGGCCGAGGCCGACTGCACCCCGCCCCACGACCTCACGGCCAAGCCGGCGGTGTGGCCCACCGGCCCCGCGGCGCCCAAGCTGGCGGAGCTGATGGACGCGTCCCGGGCCGTCGTCGCCCGCTTCGCCGGCCGCGTCGACGCCAGCCAGGTGTGGCTCTGGGGCCAGGGCCGCCAACCCCGCCTCCCGTCGTTCGCCGACACCTATGGCGTCCAGGCCGCCATGGTCAGCGCCGTCGACCTCGTGCGGGGCCTGGGCGCCCTCACGGGCATCCGCCGGGTCGATGTCCCCGGCATCACCGGCTGGTACGACACCGACTACGAGGCCAAGCGAGACGCCTGCCTCGACAGCCTCGCCGCCGGCGACGACCTGTTCCTGATCCACGTCGAGGCCAGCGACGAGGCCGGCCACGCCGGCAACGTGGCGGAGAAGGTCAAGGCCCTGGAGAACTGGGACCGCCGCATCCTCGCCCCCCTCGTCGATGCCCTGGACATGGACGACTTCCGCCCGTGGCGCCTGCTGCTCCTGCCCGACCACGCCACGCCGCTCGCCCTGCGCACCCACACCTCCGACAGCGTCCCCTACATGATGGTGGACTCCGAGGTCGACGGCGCCGGCGGCGTCTACACCGAGGCCGGCACCGCCGGCTGCCCACCGGTGCCGGGGCACACCCTCATGAGCCACTTGCTCACGCAAGGCCCCTAAGCCATCCGGGTCCTCGTCCTGGTCGACGGCGAGCACTACCCCCCTGTCGTGCGGGCCGCCATCGAGCATCTCCCGGTCATCGTCGCCGGGGCGCAGGTGGCCGGCGCCGCCCTGCTCGGCGGGGGCGAGAAGCTGGCCGGACCGTTGGACGTCGGCGTGCCGGTCGTTGGGGGAGCGACGCCTCTCGACGCTCTCACCGCCGGCCTCGAGCGCTTCCGGCCCGACCTCGTCTACGACCTCTCCGACGAGCCCGTGGTCGATGCCCGCCTGCGCCTGCGACTGGCGTCGCAGGCCCTGGTGGCCGGCGTCGCCTACGTGGGCGCGGACTTCCGGTTCGACCCGCCGCCCCGGCCCCGCATCGCCACCAAGCCCACCATCGCCGTCATCGGCACGGGCAAGCGCACGGGCAAGACCGCGGTGTCGGCCCACCTGGCCCGCTCCCTCGCCGAGCCGCCCGTGGTGGTGGCCATGGGCCGGGGCGGGCCCCCCGACCCCGAGCTGATCGACCCGGCCACCTTCGACCTCACGCCGGCCGGCCTGGTCGCCCTCGCCGCCACCGGCCGTCACGCGGCCAGCGATCACCTGGAGGACGCCCTCACTGCCGGCGTGGTCACCGTCGGCACCCGCCGGTGCGGCGGGGGCCTGGCCGGCGCGCCGGTGGACAGCACCTTCGCCGCCGGCGTGGAGTTGGCCAATGCCCGCCCCGAACGCCTGATGGTCCTGGAGGGCAGCGGGTCGGCCGTTCCCCCGGTGCACGCCGACGTCACCATCTGCGTCGTCCCCGCCACCGCCGACCCCGAGCTCGTCACCGGCTACCTCGGCGCGTACCGCCTCCTCCTCGCTGACCTGGTTGTGGTCACCATGGCCGACCAGGGCCCCGGCCCGCTGCCGGAACGCATCCGCCGGCTCGCCGCCGGCGCCGGCCTGGTGGAGACCGTCCTGCGGCCCACGCCGCTGGCGCCCGTCGCCGGTCGGCGCGTCTTCTATGTCACCACCGCGCCCGCCGCGGTCGGCGCCACCCTCCGCGCTCACCTCGAGGCCGCCCACGGCGCGACGGTCACCGGCGCGTCGCATAACCTTGCTCGCCGCCAGGAACTGGCGGCTGACCTGAAGACGCTCGGAGGCGCCGACGTGGTGCTGGTGGAGCTGAAAGCGGCGGGAGTGGACATGGTGGCCGCCGCCGCGCTCAAAGCGGGCGTGGATGTGGTTTTCTGTGACAACCGGGTCGTCACCACGGGTGGCGACGGCCCCTTCGAGGATCTGGTCCAGCAATCGGCCAGCCTGGCCGCAGAACGGTTTCGCAACGGGATCGAGAGGCCGAGCGCAGGGATGCAGCCATGAGAGCGGTCACCCGCCACGTTGTCGTCTCCGACAACGAGAACGAGCTGCCCTACTCGAAGGGCCTGATGGCGTCGGCCATCATGGCCACCGGGCTGGCGCCGGGCCGCGCCTTCATGGTGGCCGAGGTCGTCGAGCAACGTCTCGACGAGTCGGGCGCCGCGTCGATCACCCGCCAGCAGCTCCACGACCTCGCTCTCGACGTGTTGCGCAGCGAGGTGGGCGACCGCTACGCCGAATCGTTTGCCAAGTGGCAGATGGTGCAGCGTCTCGACATCCCGCTGGTGATCCTCCTCGGCGGGGCCACCGGCGTCGGCAAGTCCACCATCGCCACCATGCTGGCCAGCCGCCTCGGTATCACCCGGGTCATCCCCACCGATGCCGTGCGCGAGGTCATGCGGTCGATGCTCACCGCCGAGCTGTTCCCCACCCTCCACACGTCGTCGTTCGACGCCGCCCGGCTGGTGCGCAACCCGTTGCCCCGCAGCGCCGACCCGGTGGTCATCGGCTTCCGCGAGCAGACGTCGGCGATAAGCGTGGGTATCGACGCACTCATCCAGCGGGCCATCGACGAGGGAACCGACCTCATCCTGGAGGGCGCACACCTCGTCCCCGGCTTCCTCGACTACAACCGGTTCAAGTCCAAGGCGGTGGTCGTCCCCCTGGTGGTCACCGTGGACGAGGCCGACGTCCACCGCAGCCACTTCCTCCAGCGGGCGCGCGAGTCCCGCAACAGGCCGTCGGAGCGCTACCTCGAGCTCTTCGACAACATCCGCAAGATGCAGCGGTACGTGAAGTCGCTGGCCCTCCAGCACGGGGTGGCTATCGTGCCGTCCTACAACCTCGACGCCACGCTGTCGCAGATCATCGACCTGGTTGTGGGCCAGGCCTTCGACGCGGTGCCCGAAGGCGAGGCCGACGGCCCGGAGGGCGCTGCGGCCCCCTAAATGCGCCGACCTGCATCTTTGGCTGTATGCTGATGGTGCTGATTCCCCGGCGCGTCCAGGCTCAGCGAACGACGCCTCGGCGGGTCGGCGGGCAGCCGGAACGGTGGCCTGGCCACCGGGGATCGCGCCCCCCTTTTCCGAATTGCCGGGCTCCCGATTACCTGGTCCCGCACGCACACACTTCCCAGCCCATGGAGGCGAAGCAATGACCGAGGCCGCAGCCCGGTGACGATCGTGCCCCAGCCGCCGCTCGAGCGGTCTGTCCTCGAGCGCAAGGAGCGCGACGAGCTGGCCACCATCGCCACCGCGATGGGGGTGAAGCCCGCGGCGCGGGCGTCGAAGGCGACGCTCATCGACCAGATCCTGCGGGAGGCCGGCATCGAGACCGCGCCCGAGCCGAAGCCCCGCCGGCGGACCACGAAGGCGGCCGCATCGGCGGCCAACGGCGACGAGGGCGCATCTCAGCCCGCCGACGAGCCGGCGCCGGCGCCGGCCGGCCCCGAGGTCTCCGCCAAGACCGAGAGGGAGACGCCCGACGCCGGCGCCGCCGCCGACTCCCCGCCGGCCAGGAACGGCAGCGGCGCGGTCGACGCCGACTCGGGCTCGGGCCCGGCGCAGGAGCCGTCCGACTCGGCCAACTCGCACGCCGGTGCCGACGACAAGTCCCGCGACGGTGGCCAGAAGACCGAGCAGCGCCTCGGCAGCCAGCAGCAGCCATTTGAGGGAGACCAGGCCAACCGGCGGGGTCGGCGGCGAAGGGGCCGCGACCGGGGCGAGCGCGACGCCGCCGGCGAGCCGCGCGGCGGCCAGCCCGAGCCGCAGTTCCAGGGCGAGCCCGTGGCGGTCGAGGGCCTCCTCGACGTGCGCGACGAGGGGTTCGGCTTCCTGCGCACCAATGGGTACCTGCCCAGCCAGCACGACGTCTACGTCTCGCTCAGCCAGGTTCGCCGCTTCGGCCTCCGCAAGGGCGACACCATCAAGGGCGCCAGCCGGCCCGCAGGCAGCAGCGAGAAATACCCCGCCCTCCTGCGCATCGACTCCGTCAGCGGGATGACAGCCGACGAGGCCCGCCAGCGTCCCCGGTTCGAGGACCTCACGCCACTCTTCCCCGACGACACGCTCCGCTTGGAGGTGGCAGGAGACCCCGGGAACATGGTGGCCCGCATCGTCGACCTGGTGTCGCCCATCGGCAAGGGTCAGCGCGGGCTGATCGTGTCGCCGCCGAAGGCGGGCAAGACCACCGTCCTCAAGCAGATCGCCAACTCCATCGAGACCAACAACCCGGAAGTGCACCTGATGGTGCTCCTGGTCGACGAGCGGCCCGAGGAGGTCACCGACATGCGCCGGTCGGTGAAGGGCGAGGTGATCGCCTCCACCTTCGACCGGCCCTCCGAGGAGCACACCCAGGTGGCCGAGCTGGCCAGCGAGCGGGCCAAACGCCTGGTCGAGATGGGCAACGACGTCGTGATCGTGCTCGACGGCATCACGCGGCTGGCCCGGGCCTACAACCTGGCCGCCCCCACGACGGGTCGCATCATGTCGGGCGGGCTCGCCACCGACGCCCTCTACCCGCCCAAGAAGTTCTTCGGCTCGGCCCGGAACCTGGAGGAGGGCGGCTCGCTGACCATCCTCGCCACCGCCCTGATCGAGACCGGCTCCAAGATGGACGAGGTCATCTTCGAGGAGTTCAAGGGCACCGGGAACATGGAGCTGCGTCTCGACCGCCGGCTGGCCGAGCGCCGCATCTACCCGGCCCTCGACGTCAACGCCAGCTCCACCCGCCACGAGGAGCTGCTGTTCTCCCCGAGCCAGCTTCACCAGGTCTGGAAGTTGCGGCGGGTGCTCAACGCCCTGGAGCCCGGCGCCGGCCTCGAGCTGCTCATGGACAAGATCAAGCACACCAAGAGCAACGACGAGTTCCTGAGCGAGATCGCCAAAGCGCCCTAGCCGGGACCCGGTCAACGGCGCGCTCATGCCGCCGCCGGCGGCGGGGCGTGGGCGTGGGCACGGCGGGGATGTCGCGGATCGTCAGGCGCCACAAAGGCCCGCTTCCCCCTGCCGTCGACGAGGGCCCAGTTGTCGATGGTCTTGAGGTCGTGGTGATGGCTGCACAGCCGGTCGAGCAGGTCGAGCACGGTGAGGTGGCTGGCCGCCCAGTCGACCCGGTGGTCGTTCTCGAGGAATGCCGCCGACGGGCACCCTTCAACCGCGCAGGCGGGATAGAGCCACTCCAAGGCAGTTTGCTGGGTGGCGGAGGCCCGCCGGCCGAGGTGGGCCACGCCCACGACCTGCTCGCCCCTGGTGACGACGGCGGCGAGGAAGGGATCGCCGGTGTCGAGGAGGTCCCGGATGGCCGATGGGGCCACCGGGCCGAAGCCGGCCAGCTCGCAGACCTCGCCCTCGACCGGGCGGCCACGAAGCAGGGCCGGAAGATCGACCCGGGCGATGATCTTGGCGCGCGACCGGACCGGTGCCGACATACCGCCGGCGCCGCCCCGTGCCAGCTCGGCCAGCGCATCGGCGGCGTACGCCTCGGCCGGCTCGTGGCGACCTTCGGCTCGGGCGGCCTTGAAGAGCCGCTCCCTGATGGGATCGAGCGCAGCCATGATCTCGGCCCCGACCTCGGGGTTGTCCCGCATGTGGAGATGCCACGCGCCCTCGGCATCGGTGTGGCCGCGAAGGAAGCGCCCGTCGTGGATGCTCCGGCGCCGGGCCTCGGGGTCGGGATCCGCCGCAGCCCGTACCCGGCCGCATTCCTCACGGAGCTCGGCCAGGGAGGAGGTCCGAGCCTTGTCCAGCAGACGGAGCTCCGCCGCAGGGTCGGCGCCGGCCGCCCCGGCCACCGCCGCCGCTTGCTGCGCCGAGAGCTCGCCCGCCCGGGCCGCAGCCGCCAACCCGGGCAGACTCGACAGCCGGCGGGCAGTCTCGATGGCCTCCGCGGCGTGGCCCACCGAGGTGCCGGTACGGCGCGCCAGGTGGTGGGCGGCCGAGCGGTGGCCGCCGGCCTTCCATGTCGCGCACTCGGCGCCGCGTGCTGCGGCCAGCCCCTTGACCGTGGCCGCCATCCGCTCGACGGCGCCGGCCAGCTCGACCACGGAGTCGGCACCGGCGCCGGCCAGGAGGGATGCGTCGAACGTCGCCGCGTACCGGCGCATCGACTCATGCAGTTCAACCAAGCTGTCGCACATGGCGTCGGCCATCCCGGAACGGGGCCGGACATGGGAGGGAGCTGTCTCCCTCGAACGTACGTTCCCATAATACAGGTCGTCCGGAGGAATGCAAGCAGAGAAATTTTCGGAGCGATCCACCACCCACGACGCGGCCGCGACAAAGATGGAGACCAGAACGCCGGCAAGGAGGTCGGGGCCATGGGGGCAGCCGACCATCGACACCTCGCTCCAGCTCCCGCTTCCCCGGCTGCTGACACCCGACGTCGATCGGCTGCTGGAGGCCATCGACGACGACGACCTCGACGGGCTCGACGACGCCCTCCCCGCCGTGCTGGCCCGAGTGGACACACCGGTCGTCCGGGCGGCGATGGCCCGGGCCCTGATCGAGCTCCGTGACCGAGGTCGTATCGACCCGAAGGTGACGGCCGCGGCGTTGATCGAGCTTTCCGAACCGAAGCTGCAGCGCCTCGTCAGCTCGGCGGTGGCCGAAGCGGCCGGCGTGCTCCTCGGCGACGTCGCCACACCCAGCGGCCTGCTCGTGGCTCGCTGAGCATACGCGGGCCCGCCGGCCCGCCGGCTCCGACAGCGGTGATTCGCCTGGCCCGGGTCGAGGCGGGCCTGACATCAGCGACCCGACGCACCCCACGCTGGCAGACTTGTCGGCGGTGGAGCTGCTCATCGCCCGCAACCCCGACCCGGAGAGTTCGCTGCCGTACCTGCTGCGGCTGCCGATCGGCGCCGGCCTGGTGTTCCGCACCAAGGGCACGTGGCCGCGAACCAGTGCCCTGTACTGCCACCCGGTCCCCGAGGGGGACTGGCCGGCGGAGCCCGAGATCGTCGAACGGGTCCCGCTGCGGGCGTGCAGCCGCCGGGGAGCGGCCATCGACGTGGTGGCCGACCGGGGGAGGGAGCAGCGCTCCCAGATCGTGTCCACCAACGCCCGGGGCCGGGAGATGGTGTTCTGGCAGTCACCCCGCACCCGCAAGCAGGCCCGCCCCGACGTGCGGCTCCCCGGCGCCCGGGCCGCCGATGTGGTCGAGCTGGAGATCCTCGTCGACGCCCACGAGAAGTACGCCTACGGCTTCGCGGGCCTGCAGGTGCGCCTCGCCCGGCGCGGTTTGCCCTGCGGGGACTACGCGGTGGCCGCCGGCGGCAAGCTGGTGGCCTCGGTCGAGCGCAAGTCGCTGGCCGACCTGGTGGCCAGCCTCACCACCGGCCGTCTGCGGTTCGCCCTGGGGGAGTTGGCCGCCCTGCCCCGGGCCGCGGTGGTCGTGGAGGAGCGGTACTCGGCCATCTTCGCCCTGGAGCGTGTGCGGCCGGCCCAGATCGCCGACGGGTTGGCCGAGCTCCAGGTCCGCTGGCCGACGATCCCCCTGGTGTTCTGTGACAACCGCAAGCTGGCCGAGCAGCGGACATACCGGTAACTGGCCGCCGCCTACGCGTGGGCTGGGTCCGAGGGCGCCGCGGTGGCCCGCATCGGCGTGGGCGAGAACGGCGCCGGCGCCGGCGCGCCGATGCCGGCGCCGTCCACCGCCGAGGTGCGGGCGTGGGCCCGGGCCAACGGGCTCACGGTGTCGGACAGGGGCCGGCTCCGACCCGAGATCCTCGAGGCGTGGTGGGAGTCGCTCAGGGCCGACGAAGGATGACGGCGTGCGGGCTCGGGCCTGTTCCCCTGGCTGGAGGTCGACGTCGAGCTGGACGAGCTCTACCGCCCCATCGGGCGCGAGTTGGCCGACGACTGCGAATCGAATCTCGCGACGAGCATCCCGGCGGAGATGAGCAGCCGGTAGTCGGCTCGCCCCGGGCAGGGGCCGGGCACCGTCGAAGCGCTGGCGGCGCTCCAAGGCCGCCCTGGCCGCCACCCACGCCAAGGTGGCTGCCGCCCGCTCCGACGGCCTGCACAAGCTCACCACCCGCCTGGCCACCACCTCCGCCACGGTGGTGGTCGAGGACCTCAACGTCGCCGGGATGACGGCCTCGGCCAGGGGCTCCGGCCACTGGCGGGGCAAGGCCGGGTTGAACCGGGCCCTGCTCGACACCGCCCCGGCCGAGCTGCGCCGCCAGCTGGCCTACAAGACGGCCTGGTACGGCGGCCGCCTGGTGGTGGCCGACCGGTGGTACCCGTCCTCCAAGACGTGCTCGGGCTGTGGGCGGCGAAAGCCAAGCCTGCCCCTCGCCGAGCGCACCTACCGCT
>JBPCLE010000058.1:0-15251 GCA_051003575.1 Acidimicrobiales bacterium
TCGACCGGCGTGGCCGGCCGGGCCTGGTCGTGGGGCTCGGAGGTCGGCATGCGTATCCCGGGGACGACGGCCAGCAGGCGGGGGGCCAGCTGCTTGGCCTCGTGCACGTCGGCCGCGGCCAGGATGAGCCCTCCGCAGCCGGCCTCGACCGCCGCCATGACCCGGTGACCGAGGATGTGGGCGGGCGCGTCGCCGTCGCTCGTGAGCACGGCGACGGCCAGGGCGACCGGATGCGCCAGCCCGGCCCGCTCCGCCCCCTCGGCCAGCCCCTCCACGCCGGCCCGCAGCATCACCGGGCCGGACCGGGCGTGCAGCGTGAGGTAGCGGGCGCCCATGGCGCCGATCACGCGCGCCGACTTGCGGACGGTGGTGGGGATGTCATGGAGCTTCAGGTCGAGGAAGATGTCGTAGCCCAGGTTGGCCACCGCGGTGACCGCATCGGGCCCCGCGGCGCTGAACAGCTCGAGCCCGACCTTGGCCGTGGTGAAGTACGGCTGCAGCGGCTTGGCCAGCCTGAGGGCCTCCACCATGTCGTCGACGTCGAGGGCGAGCACAAGCCGGTCACGTGTCTGCACGGGCCCTCCCTACCAGATCGGCGACCCTCCCGACGCCATGGTGCCGGCCCAAGCGTTCCAGCTCGGCCGCGACGCGGGCCGGCGCCCGGGGGTCGGCGAAGGTCGCGGTGCCCACCTGGACCGCCGACGCGCCCGCCAGCATGAGCTCCACCGCGTGCTCGCCGGAGGCCGGCCGACCACGCTCGCCGGCCGGCGGCGCCCGCCGGTCAGAGGTCGAGCCGTTGCTGGCCCTCCTCGTGGTACTCCTGCAGCGCACGCACCGACAGGCCGTGGCGGGCCCAGTCGGCGATGCCGCCGGCCGCCGCCAGTGCCGCCGCTGCGGTGGTGAGGCACGGCACCCCGTGCACGCTCGCGGCCAGGCGAATGTAGGTACCGTCGGCGCGGGGCCCGCGGCCGCGGGGTGTGTTGACCACCAGGTCGATCTCGCCGTTGGCGATCAGGTCGACGGCGGTGCGCCGGTGGCCCTGCGACGGCTCCCCCACCTTGTCCACCACCTCGGCCACCGGCACGCCGTTGTCGCGCAGGTGGCGGGCGGTGCCGTCGGTGGCAGCCAGGGCGAAACCCAGGTCGACGAACCGCCGGGCCGCCGTCAGCCCACCGGGCTTGTCGCGCTCCGCGAGGGAGAGGAACACCGTGCCACGCTCGGGGAGGCGGTCGCCGGCCGCGGTCTGGCTCTTGGCGAAGGCCAGTCCGAAGGTGGCATCGATGCCCATGACCTCCCCGGTGGACCGCATCTCAGGCCCGAGAAGGGTGTCGACGTCGGGGAACCGGTTGAAGGGCAGCACCGCCTCCTTCACCGCCACGTGGGCGCCGGAGGCCGGCGGCCGAAGCACACCCTCGGCCCGAAGCTCGGCCAGCGTCGCCCCCACCATGACCCGGGCCGCCACCTTGGCCAGCGGGACCCCGGTGGCCTTGGCCACGAACGGCACCGTGCGGCTAGCCCGCGGGTTGGCCTCGATGACGTAGACGTTCCCATGCTGCACCGCGTACTGCACATTGAGCAGGCCCCGCACGCCCAGCGCGTCGGCGATGGCGGACGTGTACGTCCCGATCGAGTCGATGACGTCCGCCGAGAGCGTCGGCGGTGGGATCACGCAGGCGCTGTCGCCGGAGTGCACGCCGGCCTCCTCCACGTGCTCCATCACCGCGCCGATCACGACCTCGCCGGTGGCGTCGCGAAGGGCGTCGACGTCGACCTCCGTGGCGTCCTCCAGGAACCGGTCGATCAGCACCGGCCGCTCCGCCGACAGGCCGCCCTCTCGCCCGAGCGACCCGAAGCCGGCCAGCTCGGCCATGGCCCGGGCCAGGCCGGCGTCGTCGTAGACGATCTCCATCGCCCGCCCGCCGAGCACGTAGGAGGGCCGGACCAGGGCCGGGTAGCCGATGCGCGCCGTTATCGCCAGGGCCGCGTCCAGGTCCGCGGCGGTACCGCCGTCGGGCTGCGGGATGTCTAGGCGGTGGCAGAGCGCGTTCCATCGCTCCCGGTCCTCCGCCTCGTCGATGGCCGCCGGAGGCGTGCCGAGCACCAGCTCGGGCGGGAGGCGCCCGGCCAGCTTCAGGGGCGTCTGACCGCCCAGGGAGACGATTACCCCGACGAGCTGGTCCCTCTCCACGTCGAGCACGTTCATCACGTCCTCATGCGTCAGGGGCTCGAAGTACAGGCGGTCGCTGGTGTCGTAGTCGGTCGAGACGGTCTCGGGGTTGCAGTTGACCATCACCGTGTCGAAGCCGGCGTCGCGCAGGGCGAAGCTGGCGTGCACGCAGCAGTAGTCGAACTCGATGCCCTGGCCGATGCGGTTCGGGCCGGAGCCGAGGATCACCACCGTCGGCCGGCGGCCGCCACGGGCCTCGTCCTCGTCCTCGTAGGTCGAGTAGTGGTACGGCGTGTGGGCGTCGAACTCCGCCCCGCAGGTGTCGACGGTCTTGAACGTGGCCCGGACGCCGGCGGCCAGCCGCGCCGCCCGCACGCGGTCCTCGGCCACACCCCACAGCCAGGCCAGCTGGGCATCGGCGAAGCCAAGGCGCTTGGCCCGCCGCCACTGGCGGCGGTTCATCCCCTCGAAGCCGACCTCGGCCAACGCACCGCGTTCGGCGGTGATGAGGGCGATCTGGTCGAGGAACCACGGGTCGACGCCCGTGGCCTGGTGCAGGCGCTCCACGCTGATCCCCCGGCGCAGTGCGCCTTCGAGCTGGAACGGCCGGTCGGGGGTGGCGATGGCGGCCTGGCGCACCAGCTCGTCGTCGTCGAAGGCGTCGAGCGCGGCCTCCCCGGGATCGCAGTTGAGGCCCCACCGGCCGTGCTCCAGCGAGCGGAGGCCCTTCTGGAGCGACTCGGGGAACGTGCGGCCGATGGCCATCGCCTCGCCCACCGACTGCATGCGGGTGCCCAGCACCCCGGAGGTGCCCGCGAACTTCTCGAACGCCCACCGGGGCACCTTGGTCACCACGTAGTCGATCGTGGGCTCGAAGCTGGCGGGCGTCATGCGGGTGATGTCGTTCGGGATCTCATCCAGGGTGTAGCCGACGGCCAGCCGCGCCGCGATCTTGGCGATGGGGTACCCGGTGGCTTTGGACGCCAGCGCGCTCGACCGCGAGACCCTCGGGTTCATCTCGATGACCACCATCTCGCCGGTGGCGGGGTCGACGGCGAACTGGATGTTGGACCCGCCCGTGTCGACGCCGATGCGGCGGATGCACGCGAACGCGGCGTCACGCATGCGCTGGTACTCCACGTCGGACAACGTCTGCGCCGGCGCCACCGTGATCGAGTCGCCGGTGTGGACGCCCCTCGGGTCGAGGTTCTCGATGGAGCACACGACGACGCAGTTGTCGGCGTGGTCGCGCATGACCTCGAGCTCGTACTCCTTCCAGCCGGCGATGGACTTCTCGATCAGGATCTCCGAGATGGGGCTGGCGGCCAGGCCGGTGGCGGCCAGCCTGAGCAGCTCGTCCTCGTCGGCGGCGATGCCAGTGCCGCGGCCACCCATGATGAAGGAGGGCCGCACGATCACCGGATAGCCGACGTCGTGGCCGACCTTGGCCGCCTCGTCGAGGTGGTACGCGAACCCCGACGCCGGCACGGCCAGGCCGATCTCGGTCATCGCCGCCTTGAACCGTTCCCGGTTCTCCGCGGTGTGGATGGCGTCGATGGACGCGCCGATCAGCTCCACGCCGAAGCGCTCGAGCACCCCGCCCTCGGCCAGCGCCACGGCAAGGTTGAGCGCCGTCTGCCCCCCCAGGGTGGGCAGCAGCGCGTCGGGGCGCTCCCGCTCGATGATGGCGGCCACGACGTCGGCCTCGAGGGGCTCGACGTAGGTGCGGTCGGCGAACTCCGGGTCGGTCATGATCGTCGCCGGGTTGGAGTTGACCAGGATCACCCGGTAGCCCTCGGCCCGCAGCACCCGGCACGCCTGGGTGCCCGAGTAGTCGAACTCCGATGCCTGGCCGATGATGATCGGCCCCGACCCGATCAGCAGGATCGAACGTATGTCGGTGCGCTTGGGCATCTAGTTCTTCGACCTCATTCGTTCGCTTCGCTCACTCCATTCGGTCGAGGTGGTCGCGCTCCAGCGGGCGGGCGAAGCCCCCCCGCCTCCGCCCTGTCCTGCCCTGTCCTGCCCGCAGCCGCCGGGGCCGCCGTTGGCGGCATGAGCGGCCGCAGCCTCTCGCGGGAACGCGGCAAACGCTTGTGTCCACGGCACTAGAAGGGGCCCCTGGATCCGCGCATCATGGTGGCGAACTCCTCGAAAAGGTAGCGGGCGTCATGGGGGCCGGGGCCGGCCTCAGGGTGGTACTGCACGCTGAAAGCGGGGGCGTCCCGGCACTTCAGGCCCTCGACCACGCCGTCGTTCAGGTTGAGGTGCGTCACGTCCGCGGAGGAGATCGAGCCGACCTCCACCGCGTAGTTGTGGTTCTGGCTGGTGATCTCGACGGTGTCGTCTCGCAGCCGCTTCACCGGGTGGTTGCCGCCGTGGTGGCCGAAGGGCAGCTTGTAGGTCTTGGCCCCCATGGCCGTCGCCAGCAGCTGGTGGCCGAGGCAGATCCCGAAGATGGGCACCTGGCCCAGCAGGGTGGCGACGTGCCCGATGGCGTAGCCGACGGCGGCCGGATCGCCGGGGCCGTTGGAGAGGAAGACCCCGTCGGGCGGGTTGACGAGCAGCTCGTGGCCGGCGGTGTCCGCCGGCACCACCTCGACGGTGGCGAACTCGGTCAGGAGGCGCAGGATGCTCCGCTTGATGCCGTAGTCGTAGGCCACGACCCGCAGCGGGCCGTCGCCGACGGTGTAGCGGACGGGTGTGGTAACGCCCGAGACGAGGTCGACCCCCTCTGTCCCGCGCTCGGCGGCGGCCGCCGCCGCGAGCGTCGATTCGCCCGCGGTCCCGAACGCGCACGGCATGGCGCCGGCCTCACGGATGTGACGGGTGAGGCGACGGGTATCGATGCCGGTGATGCCGGGCACGCCATGGCCGGCGAGCCAGGTGTCGAGGTCGACGGTGGACCGCCAGTTCGAGGGCCGGCGGGCGAGCTCGCGCACGATCACGCCGCGGCAGAACGGGCGGGCGCTCTCGGAATCCGCATCGCTGATCCCGTAATTGCCGATGTGGGGGTAGGTGAAGGCGATCACCTGGCCGGCGTAGGACGGGTCAGTGATGACCTCCTGGTAACCGGACATGACGGTGTTGAACACCACCTCGCCGGTCGCGACCTCCGCCGGCGCACCGATGGCCTCGCCCTCGAAGATCGTCCCGTCGGCGAGGATCAACGCCGCGTCCGTCACTGGTCCACCCTCTTCGAGGGATGGCGCAGTGAGTGCTTGCCTGACCGGCCTCCCGGGCCGGTCATCGCTGCAACGCTCCGTCGATCACGGTGGGCTCCCCCCGCAGGAGGGTGTGGCGGGCCCTGCCGGTGAGTTTGCGGCCGGCGTAGGGCGTGTTACGCGACCGGCTGGCCAGGGCGCCGGCGTCGACCACCCAGGTGGCGTCGGGATCGACCACGCACAGGTTTGCCGGCCGGCCGGCGACCACCGGGCCCCCGTGGCTGGCGTCCAGGCCGGCGATGCGGGCCGGGTTCCAGGACAGGAGCGCCAGCACCACGGAGATGGGCAGGTCGAGCTCGGTGAGGGCGAGGGCCAGTGCCGTCTCGAGGCCAAGCATCCCCGGCTTGGCCTGGTCGAAAGGCACGTCCTTGTCCTCGGCGGCGTGTGGCGCGTGGTCGGTGGCGATGGCGTCGATGGTGCCGTCACCCAGGCCGGCCTTCACCGCGTCGAGGTCGGGCGGCGTCCGCAGCGGGGGGTTGACCTTGAACACGGTGTCGTACGACGCCACCGAGGCGTCGGTGAGGGTGAAGTGGTGGGGGGCGGCCTCGGCGGTGACCGCCAGGCCCGCGGCCTTCGCCGCCCGTACCGCGGCGACCGAGCCGGCGGTGGACAGGTGCAGGAAGTGGACGCGGCCGCCGGCCAGGCGGACGAGCGCGATGTCGCGCGCCACCATGAGCTCCTCGGCCTCGTGTGGCTGGCCGGGGATGCCGAGGCGGCTCGACCACTCACCCTCGTGCATGTGGCCGCCGCCGGCGAGCACCTCGTCCTCGCAGTGCTGGCCGAGCGTGACGCCCAGCGCCGACGCGTACTCAAGGGCCCGGCGCATGAGGCGGGCGTCCTGCACGCCGGCGCCGTCGTCGGTGAACAGGCGCACGCCGAGGTCCGCCATCTCGCCGAGCGGGGCCAGCTCCTCGCCCCGCCGGCCCTTGGTGATGGCGCCGGCCACCCGCACGTCGCACGCCGCGGTGGCACCGAGCTCCAGGACCTCCCGGACGGCGGACGCGGTGTCGATCGGCGGGTCGGTGTTGGGCATGGCGACGACCGCCGTGTAGCCACCGAGCGCCGCGGCCCGGGCGCCGGACTCGACCGTCTCGGCCTCCTCCCGGCCCGGCTGGCGCAGGTGGGCGTGCAGGTCGACGAGCCCCGGCCCGACGATGCAGCCGCCGGCGTCGAGCACCGTCGCGCCGGCCGGCGGTTCAATCGACGGCTCGACCGAGGTGATCACCCCGCCCTCGACCAGGACGTCGGTAACCCGCTCGCCGGTGGCGTCGACCACCCGTCCGCCCCGGATGAGCACCGGCCGGTCAGCCACCCCGCACCTCCGGGTCGGTGCTCGCCGGGCCGCTCGGGGCCTGGCCGAGGAGCAGGAACAGGACGGCCATGCGCACGGCGACTCCATTTGCCACTTGGCGGGTGATGAGCGATCGGGGGAGGTCGGCCACGTCGGCGGCGATCTCCACGCCCCTGTTCATGGGCCCGGGGTGCATGACCAGGGCGTCGTCGGGCATGAGCCGCATCCGCTTGCTGGTCAGGCCGTATCGGGCGGTGTACTCCCGCAGGGACGGGAGCAGCGCCTCGGTCTGGCGCTCGGCCTGCATCCGGAGGAGGTACACCACGTCGGTCTTGGCCAGCACGGCGTCGAGGTCGTGGCTGACCTCCACCGGCCAGCCCTCGAGGCTGGGCGGCAGGAGCGTGGGCGGAGCGACGATGGTGACCTCGGCGCCCAACATGGAGAAGGCGAGCACGTTCGAGCGGGCGACCCTCGAGTGCTTGACATCGCCGACGACGGCGATGCGCATGCCCTCGATCGAGCCTCGCGCCCCGCGGATCGTGTAGCAGTCGAGCAGGGCCTGGGTGGGGTGCTCGTGCCAGCCGTCGCCGGCGTTGACGACCGCGCAGTCGAGCCAGGACGCGGCCTGCCACGGGACGCCGGCCGAGGAGTGGCGGACCACCAGGGCGTCGACGCCCCTTGCCTCGATGGTCTGGCAGGTGTCGCGCAGCGACTCTCCCTTCTGTACCGACGACGACCCGACGGTGAAGTTCATCGTGTCGGCCGAGAGCCGCTTGGCCGCCAGCTCGAAGGAGAGCCGGGTCCGCGTCGACTCTTCGTAGAACAGCGACACCACCGTCTTTCCCCGCAGCGCCGGCACGCGGGGAATGGCCCGCTCCGACACCTCGACGAAGGAGTCGGTGACGCGCATCACCTCCTCGATCCCGCCGGCACCCAGGTCTGCGATGGACAAGAGGTGCTTCACGGGAGATCCCGCTCAGGCCTCTGTGTGCCCCGCTCAGAGGGCCGCTCGGGCCCTGGGGCCGGTCGCTTCTCCCCCACATCGACCCCGTCGTCGCGCACGTCGACGACCTCGTCGAGGCGCGTGGGGAGGTTCTTGCCGACGAAATCGGGCCGGATGGGCAGCTCGCGGTGGCCCCGGTCGACCATCACCGCCAGTTGCACGGCCTTGGGACGGCCGTAGCCGTTGAGGGCGTCGAGGGCGGCCCGCACGGTGCGGCCGGTGAAGAGCACGTCGTCGACCAGCACGACCGTGAGCCCGGTGAGGTCGAAGGGGATGTCGGTCACCGCCTCGGGGATCACCGGGCGGATCCCGATATCGTCGCGGTACAACGCGACGTCGATGCTGCCCACGCGGACGTCGGTGCCCTCGATGCGCGACAGCGCCCCCGCCAGCCGACGGGCCAGCGGTACGCCGCCCGTCTGGAGCCCGATCAGGACGATGCCTTCGAGGCCGTGGTTGCGCTCGACGATCTCGTGGGCGATGCGAGTGACGGCCCGCCGCAGGTCCTCGGCATCCATCACCTGGCTGCGGGCAGAGAAAACGCCCCCGTACGGGGGCGTTGCGGCGCGTTCTCGCTCGGCTATGCGGTCGGCTCCTTGGTCCGTACCAGCCTCACAGGACCGGCGTTAACGGGTGGGCCAAGAATAGCTCACCGGCCGGCGAAGATGTCGGCGACCGCACTGCGGTGGTAGTCCTACAGCGTGGAACGGTGCGTGACCAGGCTGAGCGCCAGCGGGGCGCCGTGATGGCGTCCAGCGACGACGTCCTCCTGCTCGCCGGCCACCAGGCGCTCGCCGCCGGCCACAAGATGATCGACCACGCCGCCCTCATCACAGCCTGCGAGGGTGCCGGCATGACCAACGACGAGTGGTTCAGCGGCCTGGTCGAGCTGCGGGCGCAGAAGCTCGTGCAGCTGCGCGACTACGACGGCAAGGTCGCCCTCCTGGCGCTCACCCAGCCCGGGCTGTGGATCTACGTCACCAGGGCCCGGCCCGACCTGGCCGACGTCACCGAGCGCCTGCTCGACATCCTCGACGGGGTCGAGGCCAACGTGGCCGTGGCACTCGGCGCCGACCTCGGCGAATCGCCCCTACTGGTGGAGGCGCTCCTCGACCACCTCGCCGGTCGGCGGCTGGTGGTCTTCAGCCGGGTCGGTGCCGACAGCTTCCGGATCCACCGGTTCAGCATGTGAGGCGTCCTCCCCGCTCAAGGCGCCGCTCGGGGCCTGGCGGACGGCTTCGGCGATCCGGGCCAGCATGCCGTTGACGAACCGGCTCGACTCGTCGGTGGAGAACCGCTGGGCCAGCTCGACAGCCTCGGAAATGACCGCTCCGGTCGGTACGTCGGCGCGGTGCAGCAGCTCGAAGATGCCCATGCGCAGCAGGGCCCGGTCGAGTGCCGGCATGCGGTCGATGGTCCAGTCCCTGGCGTAGGCGGTGATCAGGGCGTCCAGCTCGGCCATGCGGTCGCCGACACCGGCGACCACCGCCGCCGCGTAGGCATCGGGTTCCACCGGCAACCCGGCCAGTACCGCCGCCGGCGACACCTCCTTGCTCTCGGCCTCGTACAGCAGGGACAGCGCCCGCTCCCGGGCCTGCCGGCGTGAGCCGCCGGCCTCACTCACGCCGGGGCCTCAACACGGGTGAGCTAGGCACGGGTGAGCTAGGCACGGGTGAGATAGTCGCCGCTGCGGGTGTCGACCTTGATCTTGTCGCCGGGGTTGACGAACAGCGGGACCTGTACGACCAGCCCGGTCTCCAGCGTGGCCGGCTTGCGGGCGCCGGAGACCCGGTCGCCCTGCACACCGGGCTCGGTCTCGGCCACCGAGAGCTCAACCGACGCCGGCAGGTCCACCCCCACGACCTGCTCGTCATAGATCTGCAGCACGGCCGAGTCGTTTTCGCGCAGGTAGTTGGTGGCGTCGCCCAGGGTGGGGGCGTCGACGTTCAACTGGTCATAGGACGTGTTGTCCATGAAGACGTAGTGGGCGGTCTCTCGGTAGAGGTACTGCATCTCGCGCTTGTCGATGATGGCCTGCTCGAGCTTCTCGTCGGCCCGGTAGGTGCGGTCGAGCACGGCGCCGGTGCGGACGTTCTTCAGCTTCGTCCGCACGAAGGCGCCGCCCTTGCCCGGCTTGACGTGCTGGAACTCGACCACGGTGAAGAGCCCCTCGGGCAGGTCGAGGGCCATGCCGTTGCGCAGGTCGTTGGTCGAGACATTCACAGAACCGCGAGCTCCTTGGTTGCGTTGGTGAGGACGGTGCAGCCCTCGTCGGTGACGACCATGGTGTCCTCGATGCGGGCCCCACCGTGCTCGGGCAGGTACACGCCCGGCTCGACGGTCACCACATGGCCGGCGACCAGGGTATCGGTGGATGTGGAGGCCACCCGTGGGTCCTCGTGGATCTCGAGGCCCACGCCGTGGCCGGTGCTGTGCAGGAAGGCGTCGGCCCAGCCGGCGGCGGCGATGACCGACCGGCACGCATCGTCGACCGCCTTGCCCTCGGCGCCGGCCCGCACCGCCTCCACGCCGGCCCGCTGGCTCTCGGCCACCACCTCGACCATGCGCCGGGCGGTGGCCGACGCCGGCTCGCCCACGCACAGGGTGCGGGTCATGTCGGAGCAGTAGCCCTCGACGATGGCCCCGAAGTCGACGACCACCAGCTCTCCAGGCCCGATGCGCCGGCCGCTGGGGCGGTGGTGAGGCTTGGCGCCGTTGGGGCCGGCGGCGACGATGGTGTCGAACGACGGCGCCGTCGCACCGCCCCGGCGCATCTCGAAGTCCAGCTCCAGCGCGAACTCCTCTTCGGTCGGCCCCTCGGCCAACCGGTGGCGGACCCGGCCAAGCGCCTCGTCGGCGATCCGCGCCGCCTCGGCCATCCGCTCGACCTCGCCGGCGTCCTTGACCTTGCGCAGCTCCTCCACCAGCCCCTCCGTGGGCACCAGCTCGGCGTCGGGGAACCAGTCGGCGTCGAACTTCCGCTGCTGGGCCCACGTGACCGCCTGGGCCTCCAGCCCGAGGCGGGCGAGGCCGGCCGCCTCGGCCTGGAGGAGCTCCTTCTGACTGGCGGCGGTGGCACCGATGCGGATGCGGGCCTCCACGCCGGCCCGGCCCAGCTCCAGCGCCGACTGGTCGCGGTAGCGGCCGTCGGTAGCGAAGACCAGGTCGTCGGGGAGGACCAGCAGGAGGGCGGCCGAGCCGGTGAAGCCCGTCAGGTAGCGGATGTTGACCAGCCGGGTGACCAGCAGGGCGTCGCAGCCGGCGCCGGCGAAGGCCGAGCGGAGCCGGGGGATGCGGCTGCCGACTTCCATCGGCGTTCTCATGACAGCAAGAGTGCCACGGCTTCCACGGCCAGCCGGTAGCCGTGGCCGCCGAAGCCCATGATGACGCCCGAGGCCACCGGCGACACGACGGAGGTGTGCCGCCACGCCTCCCGTGCCGCGGTGTTGGAGAGGTGGAGCTCCACCACCGGCCCGTCGAACCCGGCCAGCGCGTCGCGCAACGACCAGGAGTAGTGCGTCATCGCCGCCGCGTTCACGATGACAGCCGCCACCCGGCCCCGTGCGGCGTGGACCGCCTCCACGAGCTCGCCCTCGTGGTTCGACTGAAGGTGCTCCAGCTCCAACCCCAGGCCGGCGGCGACCGCCGTAGCCGTTCGCACGTGGTCGTCGAGGGTGGCGGCGCCGTAGACGTCGGGCTCGCGGACGCCGAGCAGGTTCAGGTTGGGCCCCGAAAGGAGGAGGACGGTGGGCATCAGTCACGCTCCTCGAGGGTGGCTTCCACGTCGCCGGCCCCGACGCCGGGCACGACCTCGACGCCGCGGGGCCCGTCGAGCACGAAGGTGAGGCCGTCGAGCGCCTTCTTGTCGCGCGCCATGAGCCTGACCAGCTCGGCCGCGTCGGAGCCGGGAGGGATGGCGGCGGGCAGGTCGTAGGCGGCGACCACCCGGCGGTGCTCGGCCACGGTGGCGTCGTCGACCCGGCCCAGTCGGCGGGCCAGGCGGGCAGCGAACACCAGCCCGACCGCCACCGCCTCGCCGTGGCGCAGGTCGTAGCCGCCTGCGGTCTCCAGGGCGTGGGCCAGGGTGTGGCCGTAGTTGAGCAGGGCCCGGGTGCCGGTGGTCTCCAGCTCGTCGGCGGCGATGTGGCCGGCCTTGCACCGCACGCAGGCGGCAACCGCCTCGTCGAGGGGCAGGTCGGGAAGGTTGTCCACCCCGAGGAAGGCGTACTTGGCCATCTCCCCCTGGCCGCTGCGGTACTCCCGCGGCGGCAGCGTGGACAGCACCTCGGTGTCGCAGAGCACCGCCGCCGGCTGCCAGAAGGCGCCGACCAGGTTCTTGCCCTCGGGCAGGTTCACGCCCGTCTTGCCGCCGATGGCCGCGTCGACCTGGCCGAGGAGGGTGGTGGGCATGTGGACGACGGCCACCCCCCGGTGGTACACCGCGGCGGCGAACCCGGCGGCGTCGGTGACCACGCCCCCACCCACGGCCACCACCACGTCGCCCCGGTGCAGGCCCCAGCGGGCCCAGGCCCGGCACAGCTCCTCGATCGTCTCCAGGCACTTGGCCGCCTCGCCGTCGTCGACGAGGAACGTGCGCTGGGAGATGCCGGCGTCGACGGTGACCCCGATGCCCGCCTGGGTGACGACCGCGGCCCGGTGGGCGCCGGCGGGCAGCACCTCGAGGAGGCGGTGGCGGGCGCCGGCGCCGACCAGCACGTCGTAGGACCGGCCCCCGGGCAGGGGCACCGGGACGGTTATGAGCCCGTCAGACACGGCGTTCCCGTCAGACATTGCTTTCCGATCAGACATCGTGTTCCAGCGCCGCCTCGATGCAGGTGATCACCTGGTCGGGTGTGAGGTCGTCGACGTCGACCGCGATGTCGGCGACCTCCTCGTAGAGGGGGCGCCGGATGGCGTCGAGGCGCTCGAGCACGCCTGCGGGGTCTTCGTCGAGCAGCGGGCGGTGCGCGGCCGAGCCCACGCGGGCCGCCAGCAGCTCCGGCTTGGCACGGAGCCACACGACCGGGCGGTGCCGGGAAAGAAGCCGGCGGTTGCCCTCGTCGACGACGGTGCCGCCGGCGGCGGCGATGACCCGCGGGGTCGTCGAGGCCAGGGCCTCGGCCAGCACCTGGGTCTCCAGCCGGCGGAAGGCCGGCTCGCCGTCGGCGCGCCAGATCTCGGCCACCGTCCGGCCGGTCAGCACCTCGATCTGAGCGTCGGAGTCGAGGAACTCCCAGCCCCGGAGGGCGGCCAGGCGGCGGCCCACGCTGGTCTTGCCCACGGCCATCATCCCCACCAGGACGATCGAGGAGTCACCCAAGGCTGTCGAGGTAGGCGTCGCGGTTGCGGACGACCTCGGCCAGCGAGTCGCCGCCGAACTTGTTGAGCGCCTCCCCGGCCAGCACCAGGGCCACCATGGTCTCGGCCACCACGCCGGCGACGGGCACCGCGGTCACGTCGGTGCGTTCCTTGAACGAGACCGTGGGCTCCTTGGTGCCCATGTCGACGGTCTTGAGCACCGGCCGGTTCAGCGTGGACAGCGGCTTCATCGCCGCCCGCAGGACGATCAGGCCGCCAGTGGACATCCCGCCCTCGATGCCGCCGGCCCGCGTGGTCTCCCGGAAGTACGCCTGCGCCTTGTCCCAGTGGATCTCGTCGTGGGCCTCGGATCCGCGCTGGGCGGCGGAGTCGAACCCCTCGCCGAACCCGACGCCCTTGATGGCCTGGATGCTGCAGATGGCCTGGGCGAGGAGCCCGTCGAGCCGGCGGTCCCAGTGGACGTGGCTGCCCAGTCCGACGGGGACGCCGTAGGCCAGGACCTCGATCACCCCGCCCAGGGAGTCGCCGTCCTTGGCCGCGGCCTTGATCTCGGCGATCATCGCCTCCTCTGCCGCGGGGTCGAAGCAGCGGACCTGGGAGGCGTCGACCTGGTCGAGATCCGCCGGCGTGGGCCGTTCGGCGGACTTGGTGGCCACCGAGCCCATCTGGACGACATGGGAGATCACCGAGACGCCGAGGTGGGACAGGAAGGCCTTGGCGCAGGCGCCGGCGGCCACGCGGGCCGCGGTCTCCCGAGCCGAGGCCCGCTCGAGGATGTCGCGGGCGTCGGTGAGCCCGTACTTCTGCATCCCGGCCAGGTCGGCGTGGCCGGGCCGGGGCCGGGTGAGGGGCTTCTCGGTGGCACCCGGCGCCGGGTCCATCTCCTTGGTCCACTTGGGCCACTCGGTGTTGGCGATCTCGATGGCGACCGGCGAGCCCAGCGTGCGCCCGTGGCGAACGCCGCCGAGGAGGGTCAGCTCGTCCTGCTCGAAGCGCATGCGCGGCCCGCGGCCGTATCCCAGGCGCCGGCGGGCCAGCTCGCCGGCGATCTCCTCCACGGTGACGGGCAGGCCGGCGGGGAGCCCGTCGATGGTTACGACAAGGGCCTTGCCGTGGGACTCGCCGGCGGTCAGGTAGCGGAGCATCGGCCCAAATCTACCGGGCCGCGGGCGTCGCCCCTCGGCGACGCCCTGGTGTATGCGGCGCAATTGAAGTTGGCGTTGCTCACCGGCCGGACGGATCCCTACCCCGTCCACCACCGGATGATCTGCTCGCCGAAGAACACCGCGATCGTCGACCCCGCGGCCAGGAACGGGCCGAACGCCATGTGCTCCTGGAGGCTGCGCAATCGCAGGACCGCCAGCACGATGCCGACCGCGGAGATGAGGACCACGCCCAGGAACAGGCCGGTGACCACGTGGGACAGGCTGATCCAGCCCAGGAAGAGCCCGAGCACGAAGGCCAGGCGGACGTCGCCGAAGCCCATGCCGGCCGGCGAGATCATGTGGATGGCGAAGAGGGCGAGCCAAGCCAGCGTGGCGCCGAGCATGGCGTGGCCGAAGCGGTCCCAGTCACCCTGCACCAGCGCGGCGAGGGCGAGCAGCGGGACGGAGACGAAGATCGTCGGGTAGACGATGTGGTTCGGGATGATCTGGCGCTGGGAGTCGATGACGGAGATCGAGACCAGGCAGACGAAGAAGACCAGGTAGCCGGGGACGACCATGTCGGCGCCGAAGCGCAGGCCGGCGCCGGCGAAGAGGACGACGGCGGCCACGATGGTCAGGATCTGGACCCGGCTGGCCGCCAACATGTGGGCCGGCGGGAACGGGCGCAGGCGCCGCTTCTCGGGGATGCGCTCGACGAGGAGGTTGGCGAACAACCCGCCCGGCACGCCGAGCAGCGCGCACAGCACGGCGACCGCTGCGGTCATCGGAGGGCGCGCTCGGCCGCCGCCCGCATGACCTCCACCGGCGCCGGCCGTCCGGTCCACTGCGCGAAGGCGAGGGCCCCCTGGTGGACAAGCATGCCCATCCCGCCGGCGGCCCGGGCTCCCCGGTCTCGCGCCGCCCGCATGAGCGCGGTGACGGCGGGGTTGGGCACGAGGTCGACGACGAGCTGCCCGGCATGCAGGAGCTCGGGCGCCAACGGGAGGCCGGCGGCGCCCCGCCCGGCCAGGCCCAGCGGCGTGGCGTTGACCACCAGGTCGGCGTCGCGGAGGTCGCCGGGCCCGCCGGCGCGGCCTGCGGG
>JBPCLE010000059.1:0-4272 GCA_051003575.1 Acidimicrobiales bacterium
GGAGGGGACAGGGCCCCCACCGCCTCCTCCCCCCCCCCCGCCCCTTTGTTCCGCCACCGAACCCCCGGGGCGGCCCCCCCCCCCACGCCGGCGGCGGCCATAACCGCGGTGACCGCCTGCGGCAGACCCAGGAGGCCGGCGAGCAGGTAGCGGCCGCCCTCCCCGTAGCGCTCCTCCTCGAGGTAGCCCGGGAGGTAGCCGAGGACCTTCGGGCCCACCCGGGCCACATGGGGCAGGTAGGCGACGGCCACCACCGCGGCGAACGCTCCGGCCGTGCGGGCCACGGCCCGAGTGGCCCCGTGCGCGCCGCGCCGGCCGAGGGCGGCCACGAAGGCCAGCCCCACCACCGCCGGGTACAACTTCACCAGGAACGCGGCCCCGACCAGCGCGCCGGCCCACGCCGGCCGGCGCCGGGCCGCGGCCAGCAGGGCGAGGACCACGAAAAGGGCGGCGAGGCCGTCGACGTGGGCGTTGTTGACCACCTCGACCACCGCCACCGGCGACAGGGCGTACAGCGCGGTCCACCGCTCGTCGCGCTTCCACGCCCGCAGCACGACGGGGAGGAGGCCGACGAGCGCCATGTCGCCCACGAGGCCGGCGACCTGCCAGGCCTTGTGGCGGGCCTCGATGCCGGCCACCCGGTAGACCACGTTGAACCACGCCTCGGCCACCGGCGGGTAGATCGTGTGCACGAACGGCCGGTTGATGCGGGTGCAGCCGGGCTCCCGCTGGAGGGACGCGCACCCCTCGTCGTCGGGCCACAGCCAGCCCTCGCGCAGGTCGGTGAGGTGGACCGAGCTGGGGGTGTAGCGGTAGGGGTCGGTCCCGGAGACCTGCACCCGTGCGTCCCAGGCATAGCGGAAGAGGTCGTCGGAAAGGATGGGTTGGCCGGCCAGGGCGACCAGCCGCAGGGCGAACGCCACGCCCACGATGGCCGGCAGCGCCACCCGCCTCGGCAGGCGCAGGGCGCAGGCCACCCCCACCCCCCAGGCCACGGCCCACAGCGCCAGCCGCACCAGCAGGGCCCAGCGGTCGTTGCGAAGGGGCTCGGCGGTGACTAACGACAGGCACAGGCCGGCGCCGGCCGCCGCGGCCACGGCGAAGCCCGCCGCCGCCCGGCGCGGGCGCGCCTTAGGCGCGCTGGCCTCAGGAGCGCTGGGGCGCACGCGCGAAGTCGGCCATGCCGGCGGCGAAGTCGACCTCGGCGACGAAACCGAGCCGGTCGGCGGCCCGCGCCGGCGACGCCACGACGTGGCGGACGTCGCCCAGGCGCCACTTCCCGGTGACGGCCGGCTCGCGGTCGCCGCCGAGGGCGGCGGCCAGGTCGCCGACCGTGTGCGGGGTGCCGCTGGCGATGTTGCAGGCGACGAACCCGTCGACCGGCGCGGTGAGGGCGAGCACGTTGGCCCGGGCGACGTCGGTGACGTGCACGAAGTCTCGGGTCTGGCCGCCGTCCTCGTAGACCTCGGGCGCCCGGCCGGCGGCAACCGCGCTGCGGAAGATCGACGCCACGCCGGCATACGGCGTGTCCCGGGGCATGCGGGGCCCGTAGACGTTGTGGTAACGGAGGGCCACGGCGGTGGCGCCGGCCTCGCGGGCCCACTGTGCGCAGAGGTGCTCCTGGTGGAGCTTGGTGGCGGCGTAGACGTTGCGGGGGTCGACCGGGGCCGACTCGTCGATGGTGGCCCACGTCGCCCGGCTCCGGCACCCCGGGGCCGGGCAGGCCGGGTCGAAGCGGCCGGCGGCCAGGTCGGCGGCGGTGCGCGGGAGGGGGCGGACGTCGCCGTGGTCGGCGCAGCGGTAGCGGCCCTCGCCGTAGACCACCATGCTGCTGGCCACGACGAGGCGGCCGGTGAACGACCCCCGCCACATGGCCTCCAGCAGCCGGGCGGTCCCCAGGTCGTTGTCGGCCACGTACGCGGCGACGTCGCCGAAGTTCACCCCGAGGCCGACCCTGGCCGCCTGGTGGCAGACCGCGTCCACGCCGGCCACCGCGGCGGAGGCCACGCCCGGCTCGGCCAGGTCGGCGACGACCAGGTCGGCCCGGGGGTCCAGGTCGCCCGGCACGCCGGCGTGGGCGGCGAGGTTGTCGACCACCCGCACCTCGGCGCCGCCGGCGAGGAGGGCGTCGACGACGTGGGACCCGATGAAGCCGGCGCCGCCGGTGACCAGCACCCTCACAGTGAGGCCGCCAGCGGCAGGCGGATGGTGAACCGGCACCCCTGGCCCTCGTTGCGAACGGTGATCTCGCCCCGGTGGGCCTCCACCAACCCGCGGGCGACCGCCAGCCCCACGCCGGCGCCACCGTCGCCCGGCGTGCGGGCCGTGTCGCCCCGGTACGCCAGCTCGAACACCCTGGGCAGATCGGGGGCGGGGATGCCGCCGCACCCGTCGCGGACCGACACGAGGGCGGTGGCCCGGTCGTCGTCGAGGACGGCCTCGACCCACACCGTGCCCCCTCGTGGGGTGTGGCGGATGGCGTTGTCGAGCAGGTTGCGGACCACCCGGGCCATCTCGGGGATCGACAGCTCGACCACGGGGGTCGGCGACGCGACGTCGCCCCGCAGGTGCACCCCCTTGGTGGTGGCGGCCAGCGACACGCCGGCCACCGCGTCCGACACGAGCTCGTCGAGGGCGATCCGCTCCATCTCCAGCCGCAGGGCGCCGGCCTGGATGCGGGAAAGCTCGAACAGGTCGTCGACCAGGCCGGCCAGCCGGTCGGTCTCCCGGGCCATGGTGCGGTAGTAGCGGGTCACCGTCTCGGGGTCGGTGACCACCCCGTCCTGGAGCGCCTCGACCATGGCCCGGATGCCCGACAGGGGCGTGCGCAGGTCGTGCGACACCCACGCCACCAGCTGGCGCCGGCTGTCCTCGGCCGCGTCCGCCTGCTCACTGGTCTCGGCCAGGCGGGTCAGCGCCCCCTCCAGCTCGGTGGAAAGGCGCACGAGCTCGCTCGGCCCGCCGGGAGCGGCGGCGGGGGCACCGGGCGCCACCCGGCCGGCACCGTCGACCCCGATGCGCTGGGCCAGGTCGCCCAGGTGCTGGCTGGCCGAGGCGACCCTGCCCCCCAGGACCAGCGCGGTCACGAGCCCGACCGTGGCCGCGGCCACGGTGACGACCAACAGCGCCCGGAGGTCGTGGGCGGAGATGAACATGGTGGTGCCCGTGCCCAACAGGGCGACGGTGACGGCCAGCACCGGCGCCAGGGCGGCGACGCTGGCCTGCAGGGCCAGGCTGGCATTGCGGAGGGCCCGAAGCAGCAGGGCGGCCACGGCCGCCGCCACCGCCGCCGACCCGAGGGCCCAGCCCAGCATGACGCCCGTGTCCGAGGCGCCCATGCTGGCGTCGGCCGCCAGCAGCGTGGCGCCCAGCAGGCCGGTGGCGGCGACCGCCACGAGTGCCGGCGCGCGCCATGCCACCCCGCCGCCAGCCACCCCGGCGCCGGCCGTGCGGGCGCTCACGGCTCGAACCGGTAGCCGACGCCCCAGACCGTGCAGACATAGCGAGGCTCGGCCGGATCGACCTCGACCTTCTCCCGCAGGCGCCGGACGTGCACCGTCACTGTCGACGTGTCGCCATAGGCGAAGCCCCACACCGCCTCCAGCAGCTGCTCCCGCCGGAATGCCCGCCGCGGGTGGCGCATGAGATGGACCAGGAGGTCGAACTCCCGTGACGTCAGCGCCACGGGCTCGCCGGCGGACCGGGCCTCGTGGGCAACGGTATCGACCTCCAGCGAGCCGGCGCGCAGGACCGCCGGCCCCTCGCCGGCGCCGGCGCTGGCCACTGTGCCGCCGGCGCGGCGCAGCACCGCCTTGATGCGCGCCGTGAGCTCGCGGGGGGAGAACGGCTTGGACACGTAGTCGTCGGCCCCGAGCTCGAGGTAGCGGGTGACCACCTCCGAGACCGTCAGGTCGTCCTCCACCACCAGGATGCGCGGTGGGGCGGCGGTGGCGGGCACCGCTCGATTGTGCCCCAGGCCCGTCTCCTGAGGCCGGCGGCGCCTGAGAGTTCATCGAATCGTCAGCACTTCGGTTGTGGTCCGCAAGCAATCGTTGGGCAGACTGCAGTGCAATGCCCCACGTCGTCATCCCAGTGCTCAACGAGGCCGGCGCCCTGCCGGCGCTGCTCGCGGCCATGCCCCCCGGCTACACCGCGGTCGTCGCCGACAACGGTTCCACCGACGGCTCGGGCGACATCGCCCGCCAGTTCGGCGCCGCGGTCGTCGACCAACCCGTGCGGGGTTTCGGCGCCGCGTGCTGGGCCGGCCTCGTC
>JBPCLE010000060.1:0-2581 GCA_051003575.1 Acidimicrobiales bacterium
CGCTCGAACAGCAGGTCGTACCGGATGGGGTCGATGTCGGTGATGCGCAGGCAGTAGGCCACGCAACACCCCGCCGCGCTCCCCCGCCCCGGCCCCACCCGGATGTCGCGCCCCCGGGCGTAGGCGATGAGGTCCCAAACGATGAGGAAGTACGACGAGAACCCCATCTCGGCGATGACACCCAGCTCGTAGTCGAGGCGCTCGACCGCCGCCGGGGGCAGGGGCCGGTCCCAGCGCCGGAACGCCCCCTCGTAGGTCAGGTGGCGCAGGTAAGCGGCATCGTCGGCGAAGCCTTCGGGCAAGGGGAAGGCCGGCAGCCGGGGCTTGCCGAACTCGATCTCCACGTCGGCCCGCTCGGCGACCCACAACGTGTTGTCGCAGGCCTCGGGGACCTCGGCGAACAGGTTCCGCATCTCGGCCGCCGACTTCAGGTAGTGCTGGTCGCCTTCGAACTTGAAGCGGTTGGGGTCGTCGATGGTGCTGCCCGTCTGCACGCACAGCAGGGCGTCGTGGGCCACGGCGTCGTCCTGACAGGTGTAGTGGCTGTCGTTGGTGGCTAGCAGGGGGGCGTCTAGGCGCCGAGCGATCTCGATGAGCTCGGGGTTAGTCCGGCGCTGGTCGGCCAGGCCGTGATCCTGAAGCTCGACGAAGAGCGAGTCGCGTCCGAAGATGTCCTGGAGCCGGGCCGCCTTGGCCGTGGCGCCCTCGACATCGCCCCGCAACAGGGACTGGAGCACGACCCCGCCCAGGCATCCGGTGGTGGCGATGATCCCTCCGTGGAGCTCGCCCAGCAGTTCCCAGTCGACCCGGGGCTTGTAGAAGTAGCCCTCCAGGTAGGCCCGGCTGGAGAGCTTGAGCAGGTTGCGGTAGCCCACGTTGTTCTCGGCCAGGAGCGTGAGGTGGTAGTAGAGCTTCTCGCCGGCGTCGCTGTCGCCCCCGCCATCGTCGAGGCGCCCCCTCCGGCGGGGACGCTCGTGGCGGCTCTCCCCCGCCATGTAGGCCTCGGTGCCGACCACCGGAGTGATGCCGGCCTTGCGGCACTCGGCGTAGAAGTCGAGGACCCCGTACATGTTGCCGTGGTCGGTGATGCCGAGCGCCGGATGCCCATCGGCGGCGGCGGCGGCCACCACGTCGGCCACCCGAGCGGCGCCGTCGAGCATGGAGAACTCGGTATGGGTGTGAAGATGGGCGAAACTGCTCGCCACGGCTCGATCCGCCTCCCGCTGTCCACAATCCACAGGCAACCTGTGGACTACTTACAATGTTGTGATTCGAGCCTAGCGGATGGCGTCGCTCACAGACCGTGCGTAACGCTCGATGTCCTCGCCGTATCGCCGCGCCTCGCCAAGCTCGTCGAAAGCAGCTGTGGCGAGCCCACCCCGGGACCCACTACCGAGGGTGGCCGCGAGCCGGCCCGCTGCTTCGCTCCTCGCCCAGGTCGACCTCAGGAGTACGCTGCGAGCGCAGTGCGGCGACGCTGGCGACTTCGGATCTGGACCGGCGTGCTCCTCGCCGCCATCCCGCTTGCGGCGTGCGGCGCCAGTGATCAACCATCGGTCGGCGGCATCCCGGCGTCACGAGGGCAAGGAGCGAGACACATGGCGAAGACGACGGCAGATGGCCTCCAGCTGCTGCCCGGTGACGACGGGACGCTGCCGGTGCGCATCCGGTGGGTAGAGGTGAGTGACATCCCCGAGGCGATCGCCGTGGACGACGGCCTCCTGTACGTCATGGCCAGCGAGCTCACGGCCTATGACCTGAAGGACGGGTCGGTGGCCTGGATGTACGAGGAGGAGGGCGAGGCCATCGAGGCCGACGGTGGCGTCGTCATCGGGCTCGACGGACCAGACGTCGTGCGGGTGATCGCCCCGTACAACTACGACCTCCGAGTCGACCGGCGGACCGGCCGCCTCCTCTCGATGGGGAGCCACGGCGATGAGCCGGCGGCCGGGTTCAGCCCCTTCCCGGCGCCGGCGCCGACGCAGTTCCGAGTCAGCTTGGACCTCAAGGAGATCGTTGGACGATGGCCGGACGGCCGGGTGGCCTGGCGCCTCGCAGTCTCTGACCCGTTCGTCGATCCGAGCAATGCCGTGCAGGCGGGCGATGGCATCGCGCTCGTCACGGCCGGGCAGCACATCGTGGTGCTGGAGCCGGTGACCTGAGCTTAGGGCCCGTCCGCCCCCGCACCACCGCTGAACCGCATCCCCGGCTATGGGCCATCCGACCACCGTGGCGTTGCCTTCCCGCGGCAGTGCCGCCGACGAAGCTCGGGGGAAGCGGGGCAGGGGCGCGCCGAGTGGGGCCGGCGGGGGGGATGCTGCTGGTGCGGCGCCGGTCCGCGCCGGTTTGACGATCCCGGTTGCGGCGGAGGAGCCCCCCGATCGCCGGTTGGGCGGTCCCGTTCGGTCTCGTTGTCGGTGGGCAGGTGGTTCTCCCTGTCAGCAGGCTGCCCCTGGCGTCGGCGCTCCTCGGCGGTCGTTCGGCTCAGCCCGACACCGGCGCCCGCCGAGAGAACACGGCATCCAGGGCCAGGCCCAGGTCGAGATGCTCCCCGGCCCAGTAGGGGTGACCGGTGTTGGGG
>JBPCLE010000061.1:0-8002 GCA_051003575.1 Acidimicrobiales bacterium
GCCCGGGACACGCCAGCTGACGCGCCGGCCGGCGCCGGCGCCGGGCCGGCGGCCGCCACCCCGGCCCGCTCGGCGATCGCCACGGTGGCGCCCGACGGCACCGCCGTCATCCGCCCTTGGCGGCGCACCGTCACCGAGCCGAGGCCCGCCACGCTCGCGGTCGCGGCGTCGAGGTCGAAGATGCATGCGGTGTGCTCGTCGACGCCGAGGATGACCACGTCGTCGGGGAGCATCGCCTCCAGCGACGCCAGCCGGCGCTCGCCCATGTAGCAGTAGCGGGTGTCGTGGTTTCCGCCCTCGGCATTGTTGAAGTGGGGGACGACGACCGCCGGCAGCCCCACCTCGGCCATCAGGTCCATACCTTCCAGCCACCGGGGTCGTTCACCCACCTTGTAGATCTCATAGACCGGGAGGGCGAAGGGCCCGAGGGTGCACGCCGCCGCGCTGGCGAAGGTGACGCACCCGCCGGCTCGCAGCTTCGTGGCCAGCACCGCCGGCACCTGGCTGGCCGACCACTGGGCCAGGGCGTAGGAGGGGCTTCCCGGCCCGGCGAACACGTACGACGCCTCGCGCAGCCGGGCGAGGGTGGTCTCATAGGCCAGCGGGTCGACACCCTCGGCGGCGCGGAACGACACCACCGCCAGCTCCCGCTGCACGCTCTCCCTGAAGTAGCCGAGGGCCTTGGCCGTGATGTCGTCGGCGTTCTCCTGGAAGCCGAACGGCGTGTCGAGCATCACCGCCGGCCCCGGGCCGACCCGCTCGAGCAGGTCGCGGTGGACCTTGCTCATCGTCGGGCTCGTCTCGCCGGAACCCATGATGACGAGCAGCCGTGCCATCGCCTCCACCCTAGAAGGTGGCGTGGAGCAGGTCGGCCAGCTCCACGGGATGCTGGGCGTGGAGGTCGTGGTCGCCGGGTGTGAACCACTCGACCTGCACGCGCCGCGACGCCTCGGCTAGCTCGGCGGCCATTGCCCGCTTCTCCTCGGCCCACGCGTCGCCCGTGTCGGCCATCACCAGGAGTACGGGCACGGCGAGCTTCGGGATGACCGCCGAGGGTCGGTGCTCCCACAGCGACCGGAGAAGACGCAGGTGGTTGTCGATGCTCAGCCAGGGCCGCACGGTGCCGTCGGGCAAGTGCTCCATGTTGGCCATGGTGGCCGCGACCGCCCATTCCGACCACGTCGGATGGCCGCCACGGATCCAACCCTCGACCGTCGCCGCCGGCGTACCGGCCAGCGCCGGCGGAGCCAGCGCCGTCTTGCAGCGCTCCCACTCCGGCCATCGGCGGGAAAGCTCCAGGGCGCCCCCGTCGATGCCCGCAACGCCTGAGACCCGCCCGGGCGCCCGCGCCGCCAGGTCCACCACGATGTTCCCGCCCGTGGATTGGCCGACGACGACGGCCCGCTCGAAACCGGCTTCGTCGAGCACCGCCAGCAGGTCCGCGCCCATCGTCTCGAAGTCGTAGCCGGTGTCGGGCTTTTCACTGCGGCCGTGGCCGCGCAGGTCGACGGTGACGACGGGGTGGCCAAGCTCGTGCAGGCGGGCGGCGGTGCCCTCCCAGAGCCGGCGGTTGGACGAGAGCCCGTGCGCCAGCAGGAAGGGCGCGCCGGCCCCGGCGGCCCACAGGTCGCACTCCAGTGACACCCCGTCTTCGACCTCGACCTTCATCGCGGCGGCGCGGGGTGCGGCACGACGTTGGCGGCGACGATCCCGGGGCTGAACGTGAAGAGCTCCGGGCCGGTCGGGTCCACGGTGACCCGGCTCCAGTGGACCTCGCTCTCGCCGAAGTTCTCGAGGCGGGTGACGTTCTCGATCGGCCGCCCGTCGGCCGAGCTCACCAGCGCCTTGTCGACCCGGAAGACGTGGGTGTCGCCGTGCACCAGCAGCACCGGCCGGCCGTAGCGGATGGCCTCCCCCTCAATCGTGCGGAGGAACGGGGTGTGGACGTTGCGGACCCCCAACCGGTAGAGATCGAAGTTGGGGTCGGCCTGGAAGAACACCACGATCCCCCTGCTGTCAGCCGCCACCGCGGCCTCGAAGCCGGCACGCATCCAGGCGGCGCCGGCCTCGGACCGCGCCGCGGCCTCGGCGTCGCCCTCGGGGCTGCGGCCAGTGCCGTTGCTGCTGCCGACCTGGTGGACCGCGACGAACGTCACGTCGCCGAACGCGAACCTCGCGTTCTCGGGGTATGCCGCGCTCTGGCGGGTCACGGTCAGCGGGCGCCGGCCCAGCGACTGGTCGGTCGGGAAGAAGAGCTGCCGCACCCGGCCGAGGCGCTCGATCGGGTCGGCGCCGGCCCCCTGGCAGTCGGTCCACTCGTTGTCACCCGGCGTGTAGACGACGGGCATGGCGAAGCGGGCAAGGGCCGCGAGGCTGGTGTTCAACGCCGCGTCGGTGCACGCCACGTTGGAGATGTCGCCGACGTGGAGCACCAACGCCGGTGCCTCGGCGTTGATGGCGTCGATCAGCCGGTCGAACTTCGGGAGATCGTCGGGCAGGTACGGGTAGTCGCCGATCACCGCGAACGTGAAGCCGGCGCCGGCCCGGCGGGCCGCCGGGCCCTCGCCGGCGCCCGACGAGCATGCGGCCAGCGCCGCCGCCACCAGCACCCCGATCGTCGCCCGCATCCTCACCCGCCCGACGGTATGCCATGCCGGCGGCCATCTACGCTCGACCCCGTGATCGCCGCCCTGGCCTCGGCCGTCGCCGGCTACCTCATCGGCACCATCCCCTGCGCCGACACCGCCGCCCGGCTGGCGACGGGCGGCGGCACCGACCTGCGCACGGTCGGCACGGGCAACCCTGGCGCGGTCAATGCCATGCAGGTGCTGGGTACGTCGTGGGGCTCGGCCATCCTCGCCGCCGACGCGGCCAAGGGCGCGCTGGCCTGCGCCGCCGGCCGGCGCTTGGCAGGGCCGGCCGGGGCCCACGTTGCCGGCGCCGCCGCGGTGATCGGCCACCGCCTGCCGGCGTGGAACGGCTTCCGCGGCGGTAAGGGCGTCGCCGTCAGCCTCGGCCAGTGCGCGGCGACGTTCCCCGCGTACATGCCGGTCGACCTCGGGGTGGCATGGGCGGTGGGGCGCTGGACGGGACGGACGCTGCCCGGCACCGCGGTGGCATCGGCCACCTGGGTGAGCGCCGGCGTGCTCTGGTGGCGCAAAGGCTGGCCCAACGGCTGGGGGCCGGCACCGACGGCCGCCCTCCCGTTGTCGGCCGCGGTGAGCAGCGCCGCCATCATCTACAAGTTCCTGACCGCCGACATCCGCCCGTGAACGGGTAGGGATCGTGATCGGGATCGTGACCGACTCCAACGCCCAGCTTCCCCCGGCGCTGGTAGAGCGGTACCGAGTCGAGGTCGTGCCGCTCTCGGTGGTGGTCGACGGCCAGGAGTATCTCGAGGGGGTCGACATCGACGCCGGCGAGTTCTACGAACGGTTCCGCTCCGGGCGCCCATCGGTCTCGACCGCCCAGCCGAGCCCCGGGCGGTTCGCGGCCGCGTACGAGGCGGTAGCCGAGCGCGGCGCCGGCGAGATCCTCTCCATCCACATCGGCTCGTCGGTGTCGGGCACCGTCAACTCGGCCCGCCTGGCCAGCCGTGTCGCCCCGGTGCCCGTCCGTATCGTCGACACCGGCACCGCCAGCTTCGCCGTCTCCCTGTGCGTGTGGGAGGCGGCCGAGGCCGTCGCCGCCGGGGCGACGCTCGACCAGGCGGCCACTGCCGCCGAGGGCGTGAGCGCCACCGTGGGGAACGTGTTCGTGGTCGGCGCCCTCGACATGGCGCGGGCCGGCGGGCGACTGGCCGGCGACGTGCATGCTTCGGCGGCGACCATCCCCGTGCTCACCCTGTCCGGCGGCGTCATTTCCGAGCTGGCCCGCTGCGGCCACGTCGAGGAGATCGCCGGCGCCATGGCCGCCCACGTGCGGGCCGCCGGCGCCGGCCTCCGGGTCGGTGTCGGGGTGTCGGATGCCGCTACGTTGCCCCTGGTGGAAGCTGTGGAGGAGTTGCTTCGGGCCGCGCCCGAGGTCCGCGAGGTCGTCCGGTACGTGATCGGCCCGAGCGTCGGCGCCCACACCGGGCCCGGCACCGTAGGCGCCATGTTCGCCCCCACATAGTCACCGACGGCCGGGTCGACACCGGTCGTTGTCCGAGAGTTGTCCCGGCATTGGCGTCGGCGTGGGTTTCCTCAGCCACCATCCAGGTATGGCAGACGTATCGCAACGCCCAAGCCGCCCATGGGCCGGGGCCGGAGCACCTCCGGCGCCGGCCCGGCCACAGTCCGGAGGCCGTCCGGCACCCGCAGCCCAGAGGCCCGGCGCCGGCGCGACAGGCCCGAACATCCTTGTTGTCGACGACGACTCAGACGTGCGGATGCTGCTCCGCATGTACCTGGCCCTCGACGGGTTCCGCGCCGAGGAGGCTTGCGACGCCGCCGCCGCCCTGGCCGCCATCCGCCGTCACCGGCCCGACCTGGTCCTGCTCGACGTGATGATGCCGGGCCGCGACGGCCTCGACCTGCTGGCCGAGCTGCGTCGCGCCGGCGACCTCCCGGTGATCATGGTGACGGCCCGTGGCGAGGAGGCGGACCGGGTGAACGGCCTGCGCCTCGGCGCCGACGACTACATCGTCAAGCCCTTCTCGCCGGCGGAGCTGGTGGCCCGGATCACCGCCGTCCTCCGGCGCAGAGGCGGACCGCCGCCGCCCCCGAAGCTGGAGTTCGGCGGCCTCGCGCTCGACATCGAGAGCCGAAGGCTGACGGTCGACGGCCGCCTGGTGTCGACGACGACCAAGGAGTTCGACCTGCTGACGTTCCTGGCCTCATCGCCGTCGCACGTCTTCACCCGCGGCGAGCTGCTGGACAAGGTGTGGGGATCATCACCCGACTGGCAGGACCCCGGCACCGTCACCGAGCACGTACGGCGCATCCGGCACCTGATCGAGGTCGACCCGGCCCGCCCGCGCCGGATCCGCACGGTACGTGGCGTCGGCTACAGCTTCGAACCCTGACGCCTGAACCCCGCCGGGCGTGCTAGTCCGCCCGTCGCCGCCACGGCCGGCGCCGGGGCCACGAGCCTACGAGCCGGCGAGGACCTCGATGATCTCGCCCTGGAGGTAGGTGAGGTAGTCGTACACGGCGAACGCCGGCGCCCGGGGGTCGCGGCGGCTCCGGGGTCGTTCGTCGCCCTCCTCCGTCACCCCGAGGCGGACGCCCAGCACCAGGCGGATGTGGTTCAGGGCCCGCATCCAGGCCAGCAGCTGGTCCTCGTCGAGGTGGTCGGCGCCGGCGGTCTCCTCCAGCACGGCGAGTGAACCGAGGTGGGACTCGAGGAGCTGGTCGTGGGCCAGGAGCCGGAACTCGGCCTGGCGCTCGTCGTCGTCGGGGTAGGCGGCTGGGAAGAGCCGGTCGACGGCTGCGTCCTCGCCCGGCTCGATGGCCGTGGCCTGGTCGACCAACACGGCCCGGAGGCTGGGGCCCACGGAGCGGAGGATGGCGCGCTCGTCGTCGGGCATCCGCACATCGAACCCGCCCGCCGCGCTGCGCTTGACCCGCCTACGGATCAACACGCACCGCCATCACGACTCGCGCTCCATCGTGGCCCACAACCCGTGCTCGTGGAGGCGGAACACGTCGAGCTCGGCCTTCTCCCGCGGGCCGCTCGACACCACCGCCCGGCCCTTCTCGTGCACATCGAGCATCAGCTTGGTGGCTTTCTCCAGGCTGTAGCCGAACAGCTTCTGGAACACGAACGTGACATAGCTCATGAGGTTGACCGGGTCGTTCCACACGATCACGATCCAGGGCCGGTCGGGAACGACGACATCGTCGACATCGGGCTCGCGGACCTCGACCGGCGCGGTCGTCATCTCGAGCTGACAGCCACCGACCACGGTTCCACGCTACCGCCGCCGGCATCCTCCCCGGCCCTGGCCACCGGGGTACGCAAGCCGAGGTGCAGCCGCAGCACCGCGACCCATACCGCGGTGGCGCCGGCGATGTGGAAGCCCACGAGCAGGGCGGGGACCCCCGTGAAGTACTGGACGTAGCCCAGCGCGCCCTGGGCGACGAGCAACCCAAGCAGCACCTCGCTTCGTCGCTGGAGGGCCCGGGCCACGCCGGCCCGCCGCAGACGCCAGAGGACCACCAGCGAGACGGCGAGGAAGAGCATCACCGCGATGTCGTGTAGGCGGGTCACGTCGGGGAGCAGGAACGGCAGTCGCTCGGCGTCCTCGTCGCCGCCGTGCGGTCCTGAGGAGGTCGCGATCGTGCCCAGGAAGATGGCGAGCGTGGCGGCCGCCCCCTCCACCCGGCCCAGGGTCAGGAGATCGTCGCCCACCGTCGGCCGCGTGGGGCCGGCGGGCCGACCGGCCCGGTGGTGGAGCACCACTGCGTTGGCGATCAGCACCATCGAAAGCAGGAAGTGGGCCATCACGAAGCCGGGCTTGAGGTGGAAGATCACCGTCAGCCCACCCAGCACGATCTGGCCGAGGACGCCGGCCACCAGCCCGACAGAGAGCCACAGCAGATCCTTACGGCGGGGCCGGCGGAAGACCGACCCGAGCACCGCCAGCATCACCGCCACCGACACGAGGCCGGTGATAGTGCGGTTCACGAACTCGACCATGGCGTGGTACTCCCATGGGGCCACCACCCGGTTCTCGGCGCACGTCGGCCAGTCGGGGCAGCCGAGGCCGGAGCCCGTCAGGCGGACGGCGCCGCCGGTGACCACGATGAAGCACAGCGCGACCAGGGCGAAAAGGGTGATCCGGCGATAGGTCGGCGGCGTGAGGGTCGGCGCTCGCATCTCGGACGGCGATGGTAGGGCCGCTGGGCGGCGCGGGCGAAGCGGGCATGGCTTCGCGCTACATCGGGTACGGGCCAGGTATGGCCGACATCGACGCACGGCAAGGCGAAACAACCCAGATCGAGGACGAGAAGCAGGACCAGGTTCTCAAGCGCGAAGGGCTTGAGGAGGAACTCATGCAGGAGGGTCGCTCCGACGAGGCTGAGTCCCTCGCCGAGGTGGAGACAGGGGAGGAGAACCTGTGAGGGCGGTCCGAACCGCGCGCGAGACCGCCCGGGAGCGCCGGGACCTGGCCGCCGACGCCGGCTTCGGCGCCTTCTCGGTCACCAGCGTGCTGGCGGGGGTGCTGGTCGGCTACGGCGCCTTCGCCATCTTGGCCGGCCTCGCGGTCGCCACCCTCGACGCTTTCGGAAGCGACACTGACCTCACGACGAGCTGGGCAGGGTTGGGCACCACGGGCGGCGTGGTCATCGCCGGCCTGCTGCTCCTGTCGTACCTGTTCGGCGGCTACGTCGCCGGCCGCATGGCCCGCCGCAACGGCCTGGCCCACGGGTCGGGCGTCCTGGTACTTGGGATCGTCGTCGTGGCGGCCGTCGCCGCCCTCGCCCGGGCATCCGCCGACTCCGCCACCATCGCCACGAGCCTCCGCTCGCTGGGCATCCCGACCACCGCGGACGAGTGGGGGCAGGCCGGCACCGTTGCCGGCGTGGCCTCGATCGTCGCCGTCGTCGTCGGGTCGCTGCTCGGTGGCGTCCTCGGCGAGCGCTGGCACGCCCGCCTGTTCGCCCGGGCCGCCGACCCCACCGTCGGCACCCAGGCCGCGACCGCACGCCAGGCGGAACAGGCCCGGACGCAGGCCAACCTCGCTCTGGCCCGCTCCGAGGGACGGGTCCGCGCCCACGAGCTGGAGCTGGAGCGAGAGCGAGAGCGCACCACGGCCCGTGAGCAGGCCATCGGCGACGAGCGTGACCGGAGCGAGGGGCTGGCCGCGGCCCGCGCCGGCGAGGAAGGCGACGGCGAGGAAGGCGGCAGCGAGGAAGGCGCCGGCAAGGAAGGCGCCAGCGAGGAAGGCGGCAGCGAGGACAGCCCGGACGGGAGGGGCTCGTCGCCGACCGCCACGGTCGAGGGGAGGAGGGCTCCACGCCACCGGCCGGCCTCAAACCCCCCGAACTAAAACCCCTCGCATCCCAACAGGTCCCAG
>JBPCLE010000062.1:0-3189 GCA_051003575.1 Acidimicrobiales bacterium
GGGCATGACCGACGGGTGCGCCGCCCAGCTGGGAGCGGGAGCCGACCGGCCCGGGCGGTTCGTCACCGTCCTGGGGACGACGATGGTGGTCAAGGGGGCGACGGAGGCCCGGCTCGACGACGAGGCCTCGGGCATCTACAGCCACCGCCACCCCGACGGCTGGTGGCTGCCCGGCGGCGCGTCGAACACCGGCGGTGGCTCGTTGGTCGCCCGCTTCCCGAGCGAGGACCTGGCCGCCCTCGACCGCCAGGCCGTCGCCTTCGGCCCCGCCGGCACCCAGTGCTACCCCCTGGCCAGCGTCGGCGAGCGGTTCCCGTTCGCCGACGATGCCGCCGAAGAGCTGTGGACCGCGCCCCCCGCCGACCGTATCGAGGCCTACCGGGCCGTGCTGGAGGGCGTGGCCTTCGTCGAGCGCCTGGGGTACGAGCGGCTCGGGGAGCTCGGCGCCCCGCTCGCCGACCCCCTCCGCAGCGCCGGCGCCGGCAGCCGGAGCGACGCGTGGACCGCCATCCGGGCCACCGTCCTGGGCCTGCCGATCACCCGGCCGGAGCGGGCCGACACCGCGTTCGGGGCCTGCGTTCTCGCCGCCGCCGGCATCCTCCACCCCACCCTCTCCGCCGCGGTCGAGGCCATGGCGGGCGCCTCCGGCGCCGAGGTGGAGCCCGTCGCCGGCGAGCGCGAGCGGCTGGCGGAGAGCTACCAGCGCTTCGTGGCCGCCCTGGACGGGAGAGGATGGCTGCGATGGCGAAGCTGAGCTGGAAGGCGGCAACCCTCGAGCTCGCCGGGCGGGACCCGGCGTTCGCTCCCGTGATCGCCCGGGCAGGCCCGGCCCAGCTCCGCACGAAGGACCCCGACGGGCCCTTCGGCGCCCTGGTGCGCGCCATCGCCTACCAACAGCTCGCGGGCAAGGCGGCGGCGGCCATCCACGGCCGTTTCCGCGCGCTCGTCACCGGCCCCCTCACGCCCGTGGCCGTGCTGGCCCTGCCCGAGGAGGCCATGCGGGGCGCCGGCCTCTCGGCGGCCAAGACCGCCTCCGTGCGGGATCTCGCCGACCGGGCTGCCGGCGGCGCGCTGGCCCTCGGCGGCCTGTCGCGCCTCCCCGACACCGAGGTCGTCGACCGGCTGACCGCTGTGCGGGGGATAGGGAGGTGGACGGCGGAGATGTTCCTGCTCTTCGAGCTCCGCCGCCTCGATGTCTGGCCCACCGGCGACCTCGGCGTGCGGGAGGGCTGGCGGCTGGCCCACGGCCGGGAGATCCAGCCCACGCCGAAGGGCCTCGATGCCCTCGGCGAGCCGCTCCGACCCCTCCGGTCGGTGGCGGCCTGGTACTGCTGGCAGGCGGTGCACATCGCACGGGGACAGCTCTGAGACCCGGGTGTCGCGGGCGGGCGAGCGGGGAAGAATGTGTGGGACCTGGACCCCGACCCTCAGGAACTCACATGACGATCGAGAACGTGGCCGAACAGCTACGGGCACTCCGGGCTCGCATCGACGCCCAGCAAGCCAACCAGTACTCCTGGCCCACCAAGGAGGAGGAGCTGGCCGCCGACATCGACCGCTACGACCGGCGCCTGCTCAAGGCGGCCGCCATGGTCCAGGTGGAGGCGCCGGCCACCCGGCGCCGGGAGCAGTTCCTCTTCACCGACGCCGACCGTGCCGTGCTGGAGCAGCGGCTGGCGGAGGGCGGGCTCGACGTCAGGGCACCAGCCGACGAGCAGGCGGCCGACGAGCAGGCGGCCGACGAGCAGGCATAGCGCCTACCGATCGTCCGTTGCCGGCCGGCAGTGCCGGCACGGCCGGAACCCGGCGGCGCCGGCGGCGGCGGCGCCAGCCAGCTCCACCCGGTGCGTCGGTGTGATCCGGCGGGCATGGGTGCAGCTCGGGTGGCAGAAGACACCCGTCGTGTCGCTGGCCAGGAAGTGCACCCCCCGCCGGCCCAGGGCGCGCACCTCGTCGAGGTTGACCTGCTCGGCGTTGAGAAGGAGGACCTTCAGCGCCGGCCCGAACCCGTAGTTGCCGGTGGCGCCGTCGCTGCGCACCACCCGATGGCAGGGGATGAGGATGGGCACCGGGTTGCGGCCCAGCGCCGAGCCCGCGGCCCGCACCGCGGCGGGATGACCGATCTCGCGGGCGATCCACGCGTAGGGCCGGACCTCGCCCTTCGGGATTTCCAGCGTCTTGGCCAGCACCTTGCGGTCGAAGTCGCCGACGGTCCGCAGGTCGTAGTCGAGCCCCGTACCCCGGCCCTCCCGCAAGGCGCCGGCCAGGCCCCGGGGAGCCCGGGCCGCGGGGCGCAGCGGCCGGCCGAACCGGTCGCGGTAGTGGTCGAGGAAGCGCTCAGGGTCACCGTCCACCCAGGCGGTCGGGCACACGGAGCTGATGCCCCGGTCGGTGAAAGCCACGTAGAGGGGCCCGACCGGGCCGTCGGCCTCCACCCACCGGGCGAAGACCGAGTCGGCGAAGTGGTCCGGGGCCGGGGTGGCCAGCCGGGCCAGGCCCTCGACAAGGGCGTCGTCGGTGGGATGGGTCGTCATCGCATCTCCTCGGGCGTCATCGTCCGCAGCCGCGCCATGCCCCGGGCGACGTGGGACTTGGCCGTGCCCTCCGGGCACCCCATGGCCACGGCCAGCTCGGCGTAGGGCAGCCCCACGACGTGGCGGAGCACCACCGCGGTGCGCTGGGCGTCGGGCAGCTCGGTCAACAGGACGCCCAGACGGGACTGCCCGTCGCGACGCGCCGCATGGTCCTCCGGGCCCTCGCGCTCGTCGGCCACCGGCGCCCAGTCCTCGAGCCCGACCTGCGCCGGCCGGCGGCCGGCCGCCCGCGCCTGGTTGCGACACAGGTTCAGCACGATCGTCACCAGCCAGGGCCGCAGCTGGAGCTGGCCGACGCGCTCGGCCGGGTAGGTGCGCAGGGCGGCGTAGGCGCGGAGGAAGGCCTCGGCCGCGATGTCGGCTGCGTCGTCGTGGCACCCCGACACCCGCAGCGCGGTGGTGTACACGACCTGCTGGTAGGTGGCCACCACGTCGGGGAACGCCTCCTCCAGGTCGTGGCCCAGCCGCAGCGGCAGGTCGTCGGTCACACGGTAAGAACACCGCGCAGGCCGGAGGGTTGAAAATGGGTCAGATCCCGAGGCGATTGGCAACGAGCGCCAGCAGCTCCATAGGCTGGACAATGGACACCCACACG
>JBPCLE010000063.1:0-2950 GCA_051003575.1 Acidimicrobiales bacterium
GCGCCCCTGCGGCCAGCACGAGGGCCACCCTGATCGAGGTGGCCCAGTCGCCGAGGACGAACAGGTCGGCCGCGATGATGACCACCGAGGCAAGCATGAGGGCGACGCCGGCGGTCAGCACCGCCGCCGCCGGGCGCCAGGCCCGGTCGCCCGACAGCCGGCCGGCGCCGCCGGCAATCGGCGCGGCGGCCAGCGCCAGGCCCAGGGCGACCAGCCACAGCTCGCCGACGCGGCTGACGAGGAGCACCGCCGACACCGGCACGAGCGCGGCCCCGGCGACCGCTTGGAGCCGCAGCCACCGTGCGGAGACGGCGGAGAGCGCAGCGGCCAGCCCGGTACCCATCGCCCACCAGGCGGCGGTCGAGAGGCCGGCGCCGGCCCCGCCCTTGCGGAGGACGAACCAGTCGACGAGGAACACAGCGCCAGGGTGAGACCGCCGACCGCCTCGGCGGTGGCGGGCAGGCGCCGGCGCGTGCCCCATGCGGCGCCGGCGGCCAGGAAGGTCGTGGCGAAGAGGAGGACGGCGCGGCCACTGTCGCCGAGCCGGCGCCAGGCGAACAGGGCAAAGATCAGCGCGGCGACGGCGACGAGGGTCGAGCCGAGCCACAGGAGCACGTCGCGCACCACCTCGGGCCGCGACTCGGTCCCCGGCCGGCTGGGTGACGCCGGCGCGGGCTGGCGGTGTTTCGCCGAACTCGGCACGCTTCCGGACCCGGCCACGGCCCGCATCAGGTCGTCGTGCTCCCGCCGGAGCGCGGCGGACTCGGCCGTCATCGCCTGCTGAGCGCGGGAGACCGTGTCGAGTCGGGCGACGATGGAGCGCAGGCGGGTCACCTGCTCTCCGGTCTGGGGGAGGCCGCAGGCGGGGCAGCGGTCGGCATCGACCGACCGCCGGCACCGTGGGCACGTGAGCGTGTCGGAAAGGGCTGCCATGGTGCCAGTGTGAGCGCCCCCCGGAGGCGGTTCCATAGGGGGCCGCCCCCAGCTACGACCGGGTGAGCGGGCCCTGCAGCACGGCGGCGATCTCGATGCGGCCGGCCGCCGGCGTGAGGGTGATCGTGTACGGCCCCTCGCCGAACTGGAAGCGGGCTGCCGGCGTGCGGGATGACTGGTCGCGCACCTGGAGCCGGCCGGTCGCCACCACCTTGCCGGGCCCGGCCAGCTCCGTGCGGGCCGGCGCCACCTTCAGGGTCACCCCGCCGCCGGCGTTGAGAATCGTCCGGGCGTCGGCGGTGAAGGTCACCGAGTCGCGGGGCGTGGCCAGGCCGCCGACGCCGACCGCCACCGACGCGCCGGCCCGGTACGTCCCCGGCTTCAGGGCGCGGGCGCCGTCGACGGTCCACGTCGCCCCGGTGGCGTCGATCTCGACCTTCGAGCCGCCCAAGTCGATCGAGCCGCCGTCGCCGGACACAGGCAGCGGCGTTCCCCCGCCCCATGCGATGGTGGTGCGCTTTCCGTCGACCAGGGCGTTCTCGATGGCGGCGTGACCCACCCCCCGCTCGACCGCGGTCAGGGTGAACGGGGTGGCGATGGCCGGCGCCTGCGCCCCCTCGGCAGTGAGCCGGTCGACGGTGCCCGAGACGACGTACTGCCCCGGGGCCGGCGCCGGCCCGAGATCCACCGTGGTCGTGGTGGCCGGAGCCCCGCCCTTGATCCCGTCGAGCGCGGAGGAGTTGCCGGCGATCACCCGGATCCCGAAGAACACGGCGATCGCAGTGACCAGAAGCGCGGCGACGTAGGCGACGACCCGTTGCATCGGGGCCAAGGGTACGGTGGACGGAGATGTCCACCGTTGCGTTCGGGCACGCAGCCAGGCCTGCCACCCTCGGCCAGCTGCGCGAGTCGGGATGGGAGTCCGTCCCGGTCAAGGAGGAGGTGCGGCGCAACGCCGCGGCGCGGATCGCCGCCGGCACCCCGATCGTCGCCGGCGTGGTGGGCTACGACGACACCGTCCTGCCCCAGCTCGAGAACGCCATCCTGGCCGGCCACGACACGATCTTCCTCGGCGAGCGGGGCCAGGCGAAGACCCGGATCATCCGGTCCCTGACCGAGCTGCTCGACGAGTGGATGCCGATCGTCGCCGGTTCGGAGATCAACGACGACCCGTACCACCCGGTGTCCCGCCACGCCCGCGACCTTGTCCGCGACCACGGCGACGACACGCCGATCGAGTGGGTCCACCGCTCCACCCGGTTCGGCGAGAAGCTGGCCACCCCCGACACGTCGATCGCCGACCTGATCGGCGAGGTCGACCCGATCAAGGTGGCCGAGGGCCGGTACCTCTCCGACGAGCTGACGCTGCACTACGGGCTCGTCCCCCGCACCAACCGGGGCATCTTCGCCATCAACGAGCTGCCCGACCTGGCCGAGCGCATCCAGGTCGGCCTGCTCAACGTGCTGGAGGAGCGCGACATCCAGGTGCGGGGCTACAAGATCCGCCTCCCCCTCGACGTGATGCTGGTGGCCTCGGCCAACCCGGAGGACTATACGAACCGGGGCCGGATCATCACCCCGCTCAAGGACCGCTTCGGCGCCCAGATCCGCACCCACTACCCCCTCGACGTCGACCTGGAGCTGGCGGTCGTGTGCCAGGAAGCCACCCCGATGGGGGTGCCCGGTCTCACCGTCGAGGTGCCCGACCACATGGCCGAGATCGTGGCCACCGTCACCCACGAGGCCCGGGCCAGCCCGCATGTCAACCAGCGCTCCGGCGTGTCGGTGCGGCTCACCATCGCCAACTACGAGACGATGGTGGCCAACGCCACCCGCCGGGCCCTGCGCCTGGGCGAGACGGTGGTCGTGCCCCGGGTCAGCGACCTGGAGGCGCTGCCGGCGTCCACCGCCGGCAAGGTCGAGATCGAGATGGTCGACGAGGGCGACGACGGCGCCGTGCTCGTTCGGATCGTGAAGTCGTCGGTCCTCGGCGTCTTCCGCCGGCGCTGCCCGATGG
>JBPCLE010000064.1:0-6150 GCA_051003575.1 Acidimicrobiales bacterium
GGCACTGGCCGTGCGGCGCAGGATCGGCGCCGGCGTCGCCGGCGCGCTCCTGGCCGTCGCCGCGATGGCATGGGCGGCCGGGCCGGCGGACGCCCACGCGCTGCTGGCCTCGTCGGTCCCGGCCGACGGCGCGAGCGTCGACCAGGCGCCGACCGAGATGATCCTGATTTTCACCGAGGCGCTCGACCCCGCGCTGTCGACGGTGCACCTCCTCGACTCCGCCGGCCAGGATGCCGACGCGGGCGACGCCGTACCCGTCGCCGGCCAGCGGTCGCAGCTGCGGGTACCGCTGGGGTCGCTCGGCGAAGGCACCTACACGGCCACGTGGCGGGTCACTTCGCCCGCCGACGGCCACACCACCGTCGGCTCTGTGGCCTTCGGCGTCGGCGTCCCCGCCGTCGCCGCCGGAGCCGGCGGCGGCCCGGTCAACTTCACCACGCCGGCCCCCACGCCGGCATCGGTGATCGGACGGTGGCTCTTCTACGTGGGGGTGGTCCTGCTTGTCGGGGCGGCGGCCGTGGGGATCGCCGTGCTCTCGAGCCCGGCCGCCATCTCCCGGCGGGCGCTGGTCGGGGCGTGGGTCGCGGCCGGCGCCGGCGTACTCGTCACCGTTGCCGACCAGCGCGCCGCAGCCCAGACGTCGCTCGGCGTCCTCCTCGCATCGGCCACCGGCCGCCGGCTGTCGGCCCAGGTCGCGGCGGTCGCGGTCACCGGAGTGGCGGTCGCATGGGCCTGCCGGCGTCGCAGCCGGTGGGCGCTGGCCGCGGTGGGCGTGGCCGCGTCGGGCGCCATGCTGGCCCGCGCCCTGGCCGGCCATGCAAACGCCGCATCTCCCCGCTGGTTCACGGTGGGGATGCAGTGGGCCCACCTCACCGCCGTGGGAGCGTGGGTCGGCGGCCTGGCCTGGTACCTGCTCGCCCTCCGCCGTGGCGACCCCGGCCAGGGGCGCGGCCTCACCCGGAGGTTCTCCACCGTGGCGGGATGGACGCTCGGGGTCGTCGTTGTCTCGGGCACGTTCCGCGCCTTCGACGAGGTCGGCGCGTGGGGCCGCCTGGCCGGCACCAGCTTCGGCGTGGCGCTCCTGGTCAAGCTGGCCCTCGTCGCGGCCCTGGTGGGCCTGGGTGCGACCATCCGGTTCCGGCACGCCCGCCCGGCCTCGCCGGCGCCGGCGCGGCGGAGCGCAGGCCTGCGGCGGCTGGCGCGCGGCGAGGTCGCCATTGCCGCCGGCGTGCTGGGGGCCACCGCGGTGCTCACCGGCCTCCCACCCTCGGTCGTGGTGGCCGCGGCGTCGAAGGCCGTCGCCCCGCCCGCCCTCACGGTCACCGGCAACGACTACGCCACGTCGGTCCGCGTCCGGATGGAGGTCACCCCGGGCTCGGCCGGGCCCAACACCTTCGACGCCCTCGTGGAGGACTACGACACGGGCGAGCCCGTCCCCGCCGACGCGGTCACGCTCCGGTTCCAGCTCCTCGGGCGGGCCGACGTGGCAGCGGCCACGCTGAACCTGGCTCCCGATGTCGGCGCCCGCTGGCGGGGCTCGGGCACGATGCTGTCCATCGCCGGGAGCTGGACGGTCACCGCCGTCGTGCAGTCCCCCGCCGACACGGTCGAGGTGCCGATGGAGGTCGTGATCCGCTCCACCGCACCGCCGGCGAAGCCGGCGACCGAGCCGGCTGGCTGCGGCAAGGGCACGCCCGACCCCGCCTACCGCGTCGCTGTCGACACCGACCCCAACCCACCCAAGGCGGAGGCGACGGAGTTCCGGCTCACCGTGCAGCGCGACGGCCAGCCCGTGGCCGGGGCCAAGGTGTGCCTGAGGCTCGACATGCGGGAGATGAACCACCCGGGCGTCTCGGCGATAGGCGAGGAGACATCCCCGGGGTCCTACGACGCCCGGCTCAAGTTCAGCATGACCGGCTCGTGGGAGGGCTCGACGACCGTGGTCGAGCCGGGCCGGCGGCCCGTACAGGTACCCATCAAGCTGGCGGTCACCTAACCATTCCGGGCCGGCGGGGAATAGCATCCGCCGGCATGCAGGATGGGAGCAAGAAGGCAATCCTCGCCGCTTTCCTTGCCAACCTGGCGATCGCGATCTCCAAGCTGGTCGGGTTCTTCCTCACCGGGGCGGCGTCGATGCTGGCCGAGGCGGTCCACTCCGGCGCCGACGCCAGCAACCAGGGCCTGCTCTTCCTGGGCGGAGCGAGGGCTCGCAAGACGGCCACGCCCGAGCACCCTTTCGGCTATGGGCGCGAGCGGTACTTCTGGGCCTTCGTGGTGGCCCTGGTGCTCTTCACCCTCGGCGGCCTCTTCGCCTTGTTCGAGGGAATCGATAAGCTCCGCCACCCGCACGAGATCGAGTCGGCCGCGGTGGCGTTCGTCATCCTGACCCTCGCCATCATCGTCGAGGCCTTCTCGTTCCGGACCGCGATCGTCGAGAGCAGGCACGTCAAGGGCAAGGCGTCCTGGTGGCAGTTCATCCGCCGGTCGAAGTCCCCGGAGCTGCCCGTGGTCCTGCTGGAGGACCTCGGCGCCATGGTCGGCCTGATCTTCGCCGTCGTCGGGCTCGGCCTGGCCGAGATCACGGGGAACCCCCGCTTCGACGCGGCCGGCAGCATCGCCATCGGCATCCTGCTGGTGATCATCGCCATCATCCTCGTGATCGAGATGAAGGGCCTGCTGATCGGCGAGGCGGCCTCGCCGGCCACCATCGCCAGCATCACCGCCACGATGGAGTCCACCGCTCACGTGTCCCGCGTCATTCACCTGCGCACGCAACACCTCGGCCCCGACGAGCTGCTGGTCGGCGCCAAGCTGGCCTTCGACGACACCCTCGACGCCGCCGGCCTCTGCGCCGCCATCAACGAGGTGGAGCACCGGGTGCGCCAGGCCGTGCCCGTCGCCCGAGTGATCTACATCGAGCCCGACATCGAGCGGCCCGCCGGGAGCGCCGTCACCTGACCGGGCGCGGTTTGGTCAATTGGGGGTGCCATAGCGCCGCGGATTGACCAAACGGCGCCCATCTCGGGGCGGCGTGCCTCACTCGGCAGGAACCGCCGGGTAGACCGTCGAGCCCTTCCTCACGAACTCCACCGACTTCTCCTCCATGCCCAGGTCGAGGGCCTCCTCGTCGCTCACGCCGTGGGCCGCGGCGTAGTCACGCACGTCCTGGCTGATGCGCATCGAGCAGAACTTCGGCCCGCACATCGAGCAGAAGTGGGCCGTCTTGGCCGCCCCCGCCGGCAGCGTCTCGTCGTGGTACCGGCGGGCGGTGTCGGGGTCGAGGGCCAGGTCGAACTGGTCCTCCCAGCGGAACTCGAAGCGGGCCTTCGACAGGGCGTCGTCCCAGGCCTGGGCGCCGGGGTGGCCCTTGGCCAAATCCGCGGCGTGGGCGGCGATCTTGTAGGCGATCACGCCCTCCTTCACGTCGTCCTTGTCGGGCAGGCCGAGGTGCTCCTTGGGCGTCACGTAGCAGAGCATGGCCGTGCCGTACCAGCCGATCATGGCCGCCCCGATGGCCGAGGTGATGTGGTCGTAGCCGGGGGCGATGTCGGTGGTGAGGGGGCCGAGCGTGTAGAAGGGCGCCTCGTGGCACAGCTCCAGCTGGAGCTCCATGTTCTCCTTGATCTTGTGCAGGGGCACGTGGCCCGGCCCCTCGATCATCACCTGCACGTCGTGGTCCCAGGCGATCTTCGTCAGCTCGCCGAGGGTGGCCAGCTCGCCGAGCTGGGCCTCGTCGTTGGCGTCGTCGATGCAGCCGGGGCGCAAGCCGTCACCGAGGGAGAAGGCGGCGTCGTAGCCCGCCAGCAGCTCGCACAGCTCTTCGAAGTGGTCGTAGAGGAAGTTCTCCTTGTGGTGGGCCAGGCACCACGCGGCCATGATCGAGCCGCCTCGGCTGACGATGCCGGTCCGGCGCTTGGCCGTCATGGGCACGTACCGCAGCCGCACGCCGGCGTGAACCGTGAAGTAGTCCACCCCCTGCTCGGCCTGCTCGATGATCGTGTCGCGGTAGACCTCCCAGGTGAGGTCCTCGGCCTTCCCGTCGACCTTCTCCAGCGCCTGGTAGATCGGCACCGTGCCGATGGGCACCGGGGAGTTGCGGACGATCCACTCCCGGGTGGTGTGGATGTCGGCGCCGGTCGACAGGTCCATCACCGTGTCGGCGCCCCACTGCGTGGCCCAGGTGAGCTTGTCGACCTCTTCGGTGATCGACGAGCTGACGGCCGAGTTGCCGATGTTGGCGTTGATCTTCACCAGGAAGTTCCGCCCGATCACCATGGGCTCGGATTCGGGATGGTTGACGTTGTTGGGCAGGATGGCCCGACCCCGGGCGATCTCGTCGCGCACGTAGGTCGCCGGCATGGCTTCCCGGGTGGCGACGAAGGCCATCTCCGGCGTGATCTCGCCCCGGCGGGCGTAGTGGAGCTGGGTGACGGTGCGGCCGGCCTTGGCCCGCAGGACCCGGCCGGTGGTGGCCGGCGTCATGTCCCCCCGACGGGCCGCGGCCCGGCCGTCGTCACGGGGCGTGGGGCGGCGGCCGTCGTACTCCTCGACGTCGTCCCGGGCCAGGATCCAGTCCCTCCGCAGCGCCGGGAGGCCGGCGACGGGGTCAGCGCCAGGCCCGCTGGTGTCGTAGAGGCGGATCGACGACCCGTCGGTCAGCGACACCTCGGTGAACGGGACACCATCGACGTAGACCTTGCGCCTTGCGGCCATCTCGACACTCGCTCCCTTCGCCGGCATGACCCGGACAGGTTCAGACGGTCGGCGGTGACGTGCGCCCTCTCAGCCCCCATTAGCTCCGTGCGGAACGGCAGGATGTCGGGCTCCCGTGTGGTCCCAGCTTGGCACAGGCCGGCGCTGGGTAGCCCCAAAACATGCCGAACCCTGAACAGCCGGAGCTGGGCCCCGATGTCGGAGCCGACCGAGGACCGGTCCCGCCCGAGAACCAGCCGGGGCATCACCCGGACGAGGACCAGGACAAGCCCGACCTGGACCGGTTCGCGGCCAAGCTCGGGACGATGGAGCCGGACGAGAGGGAAGCCGTCCTCGAGGACGAGCGGCCCACGCCGGCCCCCGCGGCCCGGCGCGGCGCCCTGGTCGGCGTGGCCGCCCTGGTGGCGCTGGTCCTGGCCGTGCTCGCCGGCCGGCGCATCCGCGGCCGGCGGTCACGCTAGGCGCCGACCACCGACGTGGGGAGCGCGGCCATGCGGTCGGCGAACACGTTCACGATGGCCTCCAGCGATGTCTGGCCGTCGACGGGCACCTGGACGCCGTCGGGGCGGGAGAAGTACACCCCGAGCAGCACCCGGCCCCGCTGGAGGTAGACGGCGACGATCCGGCGGGGGCCGGTGCCGCTGTCGCTGGTGAGGTCGTAGGCCCGGCGGTTCACGCCGGGGGTTTCGCGCCAGCCTGTGTCGGGCGCGGCATTGAACCTCGTGATCACCGGCGGGTCGCCGGCCGGCCCCTGGACGGGCGTCGGCGGGCAGGCGGCCACCACCGCCTCGAGCTCGGCGAAGGCCTGGGTGGTGCCGCCGGAGTCGGCGTAGAGGACCGCCTCGGTGCTGAACGCCAGCGCGCCCTGGGCGTCGAGCACGGCGTCCTGGATGCGGGCCGTGCGGCGGGACTCGCTCGGGTACCGGCCGTTGCAGAGGTCGAGGGTGGCCTGGTTGAGCCCCACGCCGCCGGGGAGGATCACCACGTCGGCCGACGGCGGCACGTCCGGTGGCGTCACGATCAGCGACTCGAGGGCCGGAGCGGAGGGGTCGTTGCCGGCGTTGAGCGAGGGAAGGGTGGGCGACGGTGCCGGGGAACCCGGAAGGAGCGTGGTGGTCGGCAGCGGCTCTCCCGCCGTGGGCGTGGAGTCGGTGTCGCCGGTCGAGAAGTAGATGCCGATGAGACCCACGAGGACCCCGACGACCACGGCGAAGGCCCACAGGATCGGCTTCTTGCGCTTCTCGGGCACCGCTCCGGAAGGCGCCGAGGCGGGCCGGTGGACGACCGGCGCCGGCAGCCCGTGGCCGTCCGGCAGGGGCAGCGCCTCCTCGGGGGGCGGGTCGCCGACCGCCGCCGACGGTACCGTGGCGTAGGTCCAGGCCGAGCCGGTCCACCACCGCTTGCGGGAGGGCGTCCAGAAGTCGGGGTACCAGCCCG
>JBPCLE010000065.1:0-8925 GCA_051003575.1 Acidimicrobiales bacterium
CCTTACCGACGATCTCGGCTGCACGGGCATCTGCGCCCGGCATGAGGTGGCTGTAGACCTTCAGGGTCGTCGAGGTGTCCCAGTGACAGATACTGGCCGAAACGGTGGTGATGGCTTCTCCTGCGTCGAGGAGAAGCGACGCTTGCAGGTGGCGAAGGTCGTGCAGGCGCGCCTCCACGCCGAGCTGCCGGCAGAGCCGGCGCCAGGCCTGGCCGATCCGGTTCGGCGGAAGTGGCTCATCGCTTCCGGGTGACCTCGGGAACACGAAGTCGTCGGCGGTCACCGGCGAGCCGGCCACCTCGCCCAGCTCGCAGGAACGGTCCCGGTGCTTGCGCAGCAGCTCCGCCGTTTCGGGGTCGAGGCCGACCCAGCGCACGCCGTGGTTCTTGGTGTCCCGCACGATCCGCTGCCTCTCGATGTCGAGCACGCCCCGCCGGATCATGACCCGGGGCGTGTCCCCGTCGATGTCGACCGCCGACCACTTGAGCCCGCAGACCTCACCTCGCCGGCACCCGGTGGCGGCGACGAGACGGAACACCACAGCATTCTCCGGGTTCCGGGATGCGGCAGCCGCGTCCAGGACGCGGAGGACATCGGCGACCACCGGTGGCACCGTCTCGACCTGATCGACGCGCGGTGGCGTGGCCCGCTCGACCGGGTTGCGTTCGAGCCAACCCCAGCGCACGGCCTGGGCGAACGCCGCCCGCAGGACACTGTGGCAGCGCAGGACCGTTGCCGGCTTGCGGGTCGTCGGCTTGGAGAGCAGGCGATACAGGTCGTCGAGAACCTTGGGCGTGACCTTGGCCAGCGGCTGGCCGAGGAACCCCTCGGGCAGTTGTCGCACGAGCCGCCGGTATCCGTAGAGCGTGGACGGCGACCGGCCGACGTGCTCGATGTGATCGAGCCACGCGTCGAGCAGCTCGGCGACCGTGCACTTCTTGGGCTCGACGACGCCGCCGTCGACCTCGGTGACGAGAACGGCGAGGGCGCTCGATGCCTGGCGCTTCGTCCCCCGGAACGTTCTCGTCCGGTAGTGCTTCCGGCCCGTGAGCGGGTCGGTGCCGGCGAAGGCCCGCAGCTCCCAGTAGCCCGGGCGCTTCTCCCGCATCGACCCCTTCATCGCCGCCTCCGGATGGGACACCGCCTGGTCACGAAACGCAGTTTAGCGGCTAGATGGGACACTTAGATGGGACGAACGCGTTATGTAAGGCACTTTCTGGGAGCGGTTCCCATGTTGCAACGCTCTGACCAGCACCTTTGTCTGCGCCCTCGGCAGGATTCGAACCTGCGACACACGGTTTAGGAAACCGATGCTCTATCCCCTGAGCTACGAGGGCTGGGATTGTAAGAGTCCTGGTCAGAGGCGGTAAGCGCCCTCTGCGTCAGACCGTCGTGCGGACTCGGCCGCGGTCAAGCGGCGAGAGTTGGTCCACGCCCAACGGTAGTTCCTCAGATCCTCGGCGCCGCCGGGTCGGTCCGCGCCGGAGGCCGGCGGGTCCGACGGCGACACATCACGTGGAAGACGACCAGGTGGACGGGCCAGAGAGCCCGCCAGTAGGCGACGCCGAGGAGCCCCTTGGGCCGCAGCGCGCCGACCTGCTCCATCCGGGAGTGGGGCGGATCGGTGACGCGGTAGCCGAGCCAGGCCTCCCCGCAGAACCACCTTCTGGTCCCCAGCACCAGTGTGTCGGCGGACTTCAACTCCACCCGCCACCAGTCCACCTCGGCGCCGGCAGCGATCGTCGGGGGCCGCCGGAGGTGCAACCGCTCGCCGAAAAGACGCCCGAGGAGCAGCCGCAGGCGCCACGCCCACGGGAGGCCATACCAGCGGAGGTCACCCCCGCACCGCTCCAGATCGTCCCGGGCGCTGCTGACGTGAGCGGCATCCAGGTCAGCTTCGGACCGCATGGCGTAGATGCCATCGCCCAACCCGCCACCGAGCCCCATGAGCGTCGACGGGACCCTGCTTGCCTGCTCATCGAGGGCGGCGCCTATGGCTGCGGCGACCCCCAACGGGTTCACATCGAAGGCGGCTGCGGCCGGTGACGGGTCCTCGACGACCACCTCGTTGGTCAGACTCTTGATGAGGGCATGACTTACCTGACGGTCGACAGGTGTGACCAGGTCCACCCAGTGGGCGGACAGCGCCGGGGTCAGCACAGGGACGTTCAGGATGATGCGCTTCCGCAGTCCCCGCACCGCGGCGTAGCTGGCGATCATGTCCCGGTAGGTGGTGACCTCGGGCCCCCCGATCTCGTAGACCCCGGGCGTCACGAGGGGTGCCTGATCGAGGTAACGCAGGAGGTCACGCTCGGCGATCGGCTGGATCCTGGTCGTGATCCACCGGGGACAGATCATGACCGGCAGCCGTTCGGTGAGGTACCGCAGCATCTCGAAGGAGATGCTGCCTGCCCCGACCACGACGGCCGCACGCAGCTCGACGACCTCGACGCCGGCCGAACCGAGGGCCCGACCTGTCTCCTGGCGGCTGCGCAGGTGCTCGGACAGGTCGCCGTGACCAAGGCCCCCGAGGTAGACGATCCGGCGGACGCCGGCCTGGGCCGCCGCCCTCGAGAACGACTCGGCCAGCATCCGGTCGCGGGCTGCAAAATGTTCGCCACCAGCCATGCTGTGGACGAGGTAGTACGCGGTGTCGACCCCCCTGAGCGCGGCCGCGGCGGCCGCGGTGTCGGAGACGTCGACGGCCCGGCGAATGCCGCCCGCCGGCATCCGCTCGATTCGGCGCCCGAGGGCGATGACGGTCTTCTCTTGCGCTATCAGGTGCTCCACCAGCCGGCCGCCCACATACCCGCTGGCGCCGACCACGGCATATGTCGCCGTCTCGCTGCTCACCGCTCGCCAGCCGAGGTACCGACGGCGGCTGCCGTGCCAGCGAGCAGATGGTCGGGTGATCGACTTCGGATCCTGGACCGCCGAAACAGCCCCCGCGTGCCGGGCGCGACCTCGCTCGACGGGTTCTCACTGTCGCCGCCGTTTCGCACCGGCACCATCGTGGCACGCCGATCCCGTCCGAGCACGAGATCCCGCCCGTCTTCGCCGAGGGAGGCTCAGGGATGAGGGGTGGGCTCGGCTCTGTGGACGAGCTGGCGTTCGGCCTCGGCGCAGTTCCAGCGGCGGAGAGCGATGATCTCCTCCGTGGCGGGCATGGTCATGAGCACCCCGGCGCGGGCGAGCTCGTCGGCGTTCTCGAGCAGTTCCACGAGCCGCCACAGCTCCTCGGCGGCGTGCGGGGGCAGGCGGAGGCGCAGGTCGATGCGATCACACCCTGACCGCTCGGCATCGAGGACCTGCCGCCAGGTCTCCTGCTGGGGCGCCTCGTACCTGGCGATGATGTCGTGGATGGTGGCGGCCAGCGTCGGCGGGACCTCCACCACACCGCTGCGGGCACCGCTGTCGATCAGCCGAAGCTCATGGGTGAGGTCCTCGAGGTGCCGGAGGGTCGCGAGGAAGGTCCCGGTGGGGACGCTGCACCAGGTCACCTCCCGCAGGCCGTCCCCGTCACTCACCGGACGACCTCGAACCACACCGACTTGCCACCGGCGGGCAGCTCGTCGACGCCCCACCGGGAGGCGAGGGTGTTGACGATCTCCATGCCCCGGCCCGATGTCGAGTCAGCCGGCGGATGTCGGAGGACCGGCCGCCCGAGGGAGTCGTCCGTCACCTCGACCCGGATGAGCTGGTCGACCATGGTCACCACAAGTCCGACCCTGCCCCCTGTGTGGAACACCGCGTTGGTAATCAGCTCACTGGCCATGAGCTCGACCACCTCGACCACCTCCGGCGTAACGCCCCGGTGGGCGAGCTCGGCACCTACCGCTCGCCGACCGGCGCCGACGCTTGCTCCGTCGCACGAAAGGCTCACTTCCAAGGGACCAGAATAGGCAGGACCTTGACCACGCGATCGCCGCGCACCGGGGCCGCGGCTGTCGGAAGCGCGTACCAAGGCGGTCAGCGGCCTCCGGTCCTCGCTGAAGCCGGTCCCGGCTGCGCCGCGGTGGCCTTCGACCCGGCGCCGGCCAGAGTCAGTGCCACCACGGCCACGTCGTCGCGGGCCGCGGTCGCGAACCGTGCCACCTCCCCGGCGATCGTGGCGACCGTGCCGGCGGCATCGGCGGTTCCCGTTGCGGCGAGCGTCTCGATCAGCCGGTCCATCCCGTACTGCTCGTGGCCTCGCCTGGCCTCGGTGACACCGTCGCTGTAGAAGAGCACCAGGTCACCGGGCTGGAGATCGACCTGGAGGTCGACCCCCGCCCAGTCGGGGAACGGGCCGAGCAAGGGACCGGGCGCCTGGAGAACACTGACACAGGAGGCCCGGCGGAGGAGCGGCGGCGGGTGCCCCCCGGAGGCGAGGAGTAGGCCTGGCCGCCGACCGACGTCGAAGAGGGCGTACACGGCCGTGCACAGCCGCTCCGGATCGTTGCGGTAGAGCGCGTCGTTGAGGAAGCAGAGCGCCTCGGTCGGCTTGTCGGCACTCATGGCCGCCGCTCGCACGGTGTAGCGGGCGAGCGCGGTGGCGGCTGCCGCCTCGGCGCCCTTGCCCATGACATCTCCCAGCACGACCCCCCACCGATCGCCGCCGACGGCGAACACGTCGTAAAAGTCGCCGCCGACGTCGAGCCCTTCTTGGCCAGGGCGGTAGGCGGAGGCGATGTCCGCCCCCGGGACTACCGGCAACGCCGGGGGAAGCAGGCTGGCCTGGAGGATCCGCGCCACCTCAGCGTAGCGTTCGCCGGCGGCGCGGAGCCGGCCCTCCGCCTCGACCCGGTCGCTGATGTCGCGGAGGTGGCCGCTGAACAGTCGCCGACCCCCAGCCTCCACCGCCGCTACTGTCAGCTCGACCGGGAACTCGCGACCGTCGGACCGCAGGGCGGAGATCTCGATGCGCTGGCCCAGGATGCTGCCACAACCCGTCCGCAGGTAGCGGTCGAGGCCGCTCCGGTGTGCTTCCCGCAGCTCAGCTGGGATGATGAGGTCGGCCAACAGGCGCCCGACGGCCTCGTTCCGGCCGTAGCCGAACGTCCGCTCGGCCGCAGGGTTGAAGTCGATGACCCGGCCCTGGTCGTCCATGGTGATCACACAGTCCAACGCCGCGTTCAGGATGGCGGCCTTGACTGCCTCGCTCGCCTCCAGGCTCCGCCGTGACCTCTCGAGGGCGTTTGCCCGATCCTCCGCCTCACGGCGCGCCTGCTCGAGTCTGGTCGCCTGCTCGGCGACGATCTCGTGACGGGTGTCGAGCAGGTGGCCGAGGGCCGCCACCTCGGCCCTCGCTATCCGGAGGTCCCGTTCCATGACTGGGCCGGCACCGGCGACCGGCGAGCCTTCGAACACCTGGCGCTCGACGAACGGCAGCAATGCGAGCTGGGCGGCGAAGGCCAGCGAGCCGAATGCCTCGGCGACGTCACGGGAGATGGCGACCTTGGCGAACATGACAACCGCGAACACGTAACCGCTCGGTAGCAGGCCGCCGAAGCCGACCACCGACCGAATGCCGAAGGGCTCGACGAAGTCCTCCTGCGCCGGCACGCACTCGCTTCCTGCGGCATCGGGGACGAAGAAGACCCCGCCCGGGCGGCCGCTCCGGGCGTGGAACAGGGCCGGTTCGGGACGCACGACCTCGTCGTCGCCGAGCCCGAAGCTCCTGGTGAGCGCATACACCATGGGCAGCGCCTTTACCGCCGCTGAGTCCTGCAGCGGGATGGCACGGTGCGACCGCGACTGGTGGCGGTCGTTCCAGGCGGGCTCGTCTCCGGCCGTTGCCAACAGCGTCAGGCACGACGCCGCCGGCCCCACGCGCCCGGTGGCCGACCTCGCCTCGGCGAAGGCACGCAGATCGGGCTCGCGCTCGTCGAAGCGATGCGTCTTGTACAGGCGCACCAGTACTACGGCCGGTTCGTTCGTCTCCTTGTCGATCAGATGGGCGTGCAGGTACCGGACGACCGCCCGCGCCGCATCCTCCATGGACGACGCGTCCCGACCCAGATGTCGCATCACGGCGCCGCATTCGAGGATGTCCGTAAGTCCGAACGAGCGCAGGTCGAACACTTGCGCGAGGGTAACCCGCCCTCAGTCGGGAATCTCGGAAAACGCCTGGACGGGCGCTCTCGACCCTACCTGCTGCCGGGATGGGCGACGATGGGTCGGCAATGCCTCCCCTGCCCCTGCAGTTCGTGACCTCCGCCGCCAACGTGCGCGACCTGCCGCCCTCGCCGGCGGAGGTGGCCGTCGTCGGTCGGTCCAACGTCGGGAAGTCGTCGGTGATCAACGCGCTCAGCGGGCGGAAAGGGCTGGCGAAGGTGTCGAAGACTCCCGGGCGGACCCGGCTGCTGAACTGCTTCGCCCTCGCCGGCGCCGGCGCGACGGTCGTCGACTGCCCCGGCTACGGGTACGCGGAGGCATCCAATGCCATGCGGGCGTCGTGGTGGACGATGATCGAGCGCTACCTGCTGGAGCGGGAGCCACTGGCCATGCTCATCGTGCTGGTCGACGGGGAGGTCGGGCCCACCCGGTTGGATCTGGACCTGCTCGACTGGCTCAGGGAACACGAGCTGCCCCACACGATCGTGGCCACCAAGCACGACAAGGTGAAGCCCTCCCGCCGCACGAGGCGGGCCAAGGAGGTGGCCGCCGCCTGCCGGCTCAGCGCCCAGGACATCGTCTGGGTGAGCGCGGCCAAGGGCACGGGCATCGAACGGTTGCGGGGGCTCGTGGCGCTCTGGCTCTCCACCGGGGGCGCACGTCCATCGTGATCGCCGCCGGCCTTCAGGCCAGCGCCCTCGAGTGCACCCGTCGCTGGGGGCGGAAGCGGAAGTAGGCCCAGAAGGCGACCGATCCGAGGCCGAAGAGGACGAAGAGGACCATCACCCCCACGCCGACCTCGCCGCTGGTCGAGCCCACGTACCCGCTCCCCGGTCGCAGCAGCACGTGGACGGTGGCGAACACGCCCACGAAGAACAGCGCCGCCCACGCCGGCCTGTTCCACCGGAACACCTTGCGACCGTCCAGGAACCGCATCGGCATCATCCCCACGGCCAGGCCCTCGATGCCCCAGAGGAAGATGAGCGACAGGCAGATCTCCACGCCGATCCACCAGATGCTCGATCCCGAAGCGGCGGCGGCCGCCGACACCGGCACCCGCAGGAAGAACGCCCCCAAGCTGATCACCAGGCTGAAGAGCCAGTTGGCCGCCGTCATCTTGCCCTGAACCTCTTCGGACAGGGCGCTGCGGAAGGCCAGGGCGGCGAGAGCCCCGTAGAAGAACCCGGGCTGGAAATCGAAGATGCGGCACGCCGCCACCATGACGATGGTCACGATCACGCTGCCGGGCAGGAAGTTCAGCTTGCCCCACTCACCGAACTGGCGCCGGATGCCGATGTCGGCCGGCAGGCTGAATAGCACCGCCATCACCAGCAGGGCCACGCAGATGCCCAGGAAGAGGACGACGCTGGTGCGATTCGGGCCGAAGTCTGGACTGAGGAACCCGGTGGCCAGCGCGGTGATCCCGACCAAGGCGAAGAACCCCAGCGCACGGCTGCGGGTCTTGACATCGGGCACGCCCCGTGGGCCCATGCCGAACCAGCCGCGGACCTCGTCGTAGTTCTCCTCCATGGTGGAGTTGAACAGCTCGTACGGGAAGGCGATGAGCGCAATGGCGCCGGCGGCCAGCGCAGCGCTGGCCAGGAGAACACCTGGATCGAGGGAGACCTGGCTGGGCAGGGGCAGGGAGGTGACGAGCGCCGGCCTGTGGACCGACACCGCCAGCACCTCGAACAGCGACGCCTGCTCGATCGTGGCGCCCGACGGGTCACAGGAGCTGGTGACCCGGTGGGTGCCCGTGCCGGCGTCGCCAGGGACCGAGAGCCCACTTCTGCCAACCCGGCCGGCGGCGTCGGGCGACCCCGATCCCACCCGGACACCGTCGAAGAAGAAGTAAACGGTCGGACACGAGTAACCGCCGCCCTGCACCCGCAGCCCGCCGCCCGGTGGCCCCGCCGGCTCATTCTTGGACGTGACTGCGACCAGAGAGGCGCCGTCGCCCGCCGGCGGCGGCGGCGGGAGGGTGGTCGTGGTCGTCGACGTGCTTGTCGTAGCCGGCGGCACGGTCGTCGTCGTGGGGGGAACCATCACCCGGGTGGTCGGCGGGATGGTGGCGCCGGGCTGGGGCCGGAGGTCTCTCGTCGTGGAGGGGGCCGGCCGGGTGGTCGTGGTGGGCGGCGGCGCGGTCGTGGTGGGCGCCGGCTTGAGCGTGGTGGTCGTCGGCACCACCTGCGAGAAGCTCAGGGAGTGACGGCCACGGCCGTCGTCGGCCCACACCTCGCACACCACCCCGGGGGCGGCGCAGTCCACGGTCGTGTCGGACAGCGAAAGGTACCGGACCACGACGAGATTGACGCTGAACGTGCCGTCCCCGTTCGGCGTCACCTGAGTGGGCGGACCGCACGCCTCCTGCTGGGGGACGCACTGCTGGATGATCACGACGGGGATGGAGACGTCGGGGACGAACCCGGTGCCGGACACCTTCACGATCACGCTCAGCGGTAGGTCGTCGCTGGGCTGGACGTTCAGCGTGGTGCCCTGACCCTCGGGCTCGTTGCCCGACGCCGGCATGCCGCCGGCCGCGGCCAGGATCAGCAGGAGCAGGACGCCCAGGATCGCGGTGACTACACCTCGCCGACTCATCCCACTCCCCCGCGCCGCGGCCGAGGTAGGAGCATCGACCATCCGTTGGCGCCGCTTGAGCGAACGCGGTACGTCATGGATCAACAGGACGCCGGCGTTGCATCAACTCCTGGTCGCCGGAAGATCAACTCCCGGAAAACTATGGCCAGCGGCGGCCCGGATCGCCTCCTCCTGACCGGGGCGGAGGCGCTCGAAGCCGAAGGTCTGGCGGGCCAGGCGCCGGAGGTC
>JBPCLE010000066.1:0-3718 GCA_051003575.1 Acidimicrobiales bacterium
TCACGAGGGGTCACTGGCCGGCACTGGACGACACTCCATACCCCTCCCGACCAGCACTTTTACAGATTCGCCCTGGTCAGCGAACCCCTCAATTCTGCCTTCCAAGCTGGTGACGCGAGTTCGACACTCGTCACCCGCTCTCAGCACATCCTGCGTTCGACCGGCTGCGGGACCGGCACGCTGTCGTGAACCCCACACGGACGGGAGATGGGGACAGGTCCCTGCTTACTTCGTGGGCCGCCGTCCTGCGATATAGGCATCCCGGAGCACGCCGACCTCTAGGTCGACCTCCTCGATGAGGTTCTTCACCACGTCCCCGATGCTGATGAGCCCACAGAGCTTGCCTTGATCAACCACGGGCAGGTGCCGGTTGCGGGTTCGCGTCATCTCTTCCATGACCCGTCGCAAGGTGTCGTCGGGCGAACACACCGGCACCCCTTTGGACATGACCTCGCCAACCTGCATCTCCAACAACCGGGCCCCGTGCTTGTTGAGTCCTCTCACGACGTCGCGCTCGTTGACGATCCCGTCCACGCTCGAATCGTCCACCGAGACGACCAGGGCGCCGATGCGCAGCGTGGTCAGCTTGTGGAGGATGATCATCACGCTGGTCGAAGGCCGGACCGTCTCGACGTTGCGGCCCTTGCCCTTCAGGATGCTGTCGACCTTCATGACCCTGCCCCCTCGCCACGTCCCGGTTCTGTTGTGCCCATCATCACCCATGGGATCGCTTTCGCCAAGGGCTCAGCGCCGAATGTCGGTGCATCGCTCGCCCACACCCGGGGGAGATGACGCCGACACGCATGAGCAGGGCGAAGATCTTGCTACCGAGGCGGAGGCCGAAGGCCGCTTCCGAGTCGCGGTGCCTGCCAACTGTGCGAGGACGATCTGCGGCAGCACACGGGTTCAGCCATGCTCTTCGCCCTGCCCCTGGGGCGCCGGCTCATGCTCGTGCACATCTACCTCTCCAGCCTCTCCGGCCGTCCGGCGCCCACGGATGACCAGCACGACCGCAGCGATGGCGGCCACAGCCAAGGCGAACATGGCGTTGCGACTAAGGCCGAAGAGGCGGAAGGTGGTGTCGACGCGCAACAGCTCGATCCAGAACCGACCGACGCCGTACAGGCCGAGGTAGGCGACGAAGAGGTTGCCCCGGGGCAGAATGCGCCGCCGGTCGAGCCACACCAACAGGGCCACGACCCCGAGGTTCCACAGCGACTCGTAGAGGAAGGTGGGATGGAACAGCTCGGCGCCGGCCAGATCGGGCGGGCGGTTCTCGGCGGCGATCTCGAGGCCCCAGGGGAGATCGGTCGGCCGGCCGAAGAGCTCCTGGTTGAAGTAGTTGCCCCACCGACCGATGGCCTGGGCGAGAGGGATCGCCGGGGCGACGGCGTCGAGCAGGTTGGGCAGGTCGACGCCGGCCCTCCGGGCCATGAGGCACCCGGTGACGGTGCCGGCGATGAGGCCGCCGAAGATGGCGAGCCCACCCTCCCAGATGTAGAGCGTCTCGAGCCAACGACCCTCGAAGCGGCCGAGCCGGGGGATGAGGTAGGCCACCCGGGCGCCGACCACGCCGGCGGCGACCGACCAGACGCCGATCCGCTGCATCAGCTCGGGATCGCCGCCCCGCTGGCTCCAGCGGCGCTGGGCCAGGGCGATGGCGGCCAAGGCGCCAAGGGCGATGAGCATCCCGTAGAAGGTGAGATCAAGCGGCCCGATCTCGATCTTGTTGCTCGAGGGCGACGGGATGGAGGCGAAGCCGGCGCCGATCACGGGGTCACGGAGTGCTGGGATGGGATCACCACGGCCTGCACACCTGCATCTTCGCACCTCGTGGCGCGACGGGGAGGCCGCGGCGGCCGCCGGCGGCTGGTCAGCCGACCGGTGCCAACGGGTCGTGAAGCGAGAGAAGCTCCCCCACCCCGAGGATGTCGATGACGCGCCGGGCGATGGGCGGGGGCGAGGAGATGACCAGGCGGTCGCCGCGCTGGTGCATGCACCGGGCCCGGCCGCAAAGGACCTCCAGCCCAGCCAGGCCGATGAAGTCGACGTCAGCCAGGTCGACCACGATGTCGCCGCTGCCGTCGGCCAACGTGGACAGGGATCCTTCGAGGATGGCGATGGTGGCGATGTCGACCTCTCCCCGCAGCTTGAGGATGGGAGGCTCTCGGCCGTCGGTGTGGACCTCGATCTCCAACGCCTGCAACGCCTTGGCGCTGTCGATCCGGTCCATCCGTTCGGGCGCTTGCACCATCGGCCTCCATCCTTGTGGGCAGGGATCCTCCCGGAGGAGGTAGGTCTGGGGCTTTTGGGTGGGCAAACGTGCGCCCATGCTCAGGGTACACCGCGCCGGTGGGCACCGACACGCCGGATGGTCAGCGTTGGGATGAGTATCTCAGCCGAGATGGAGCGTCCGGTCCACCACCCCGCGCCCGAGCTACCGGTCGGCGGCCGCCGGTGGGACGGTAGGATGAGCTGATGGAGCCGTCGGCCACCTGCGACATCTGTGGCCAGGCCGTGCCCGCCGGCGAGGCCATCCAGGCCGAGGTGTCGGTCAGCCAGCTGATGTGCCCCATCTCGATGACCTTCCACCCCGGGTGCCACGAGCAGGCCTCGCACCTGTGGCAGCCCGACGACTCCTGCTCCTTCGACCCCGACTTCCCGGAGATGCAGGCCTGGGCCGCCAACGTCAAAGGCCGGGGCGTCCCCCGCTCGGGCTAGCACGGTCATCACACCGGCGGTGCGCCCGTGAGCCACCTCGAGGTGCGCTCCCGCCGCCAACCCGTCGTCGGCTGGCGCTACTGGCAGCTCGCCGTCGACCCGACGATCGAGCTTCGCTCCCTCTCGCAGCGAGGGTTCACCTGGCGGCCGGACGTGTCCATGGTCGCCCGCTGCGCCGACGCCGGCGGCAGGACCGGCAGAGGCGAGCATCGTCATCGTGCTCCCGCACCAGGCTGCGGCTGTGGCCTGCATGCCAGCGTCGACCTGGCCTCGCTGCACGCCCAGGCGCTGTGCCTGCGCCCCGTGCCGCTCGTGGTCGGCGAGGTGGCCCTATGGGGCGACGTCATCACCGAGGAGCGGGTCGACCGGCGGGGCGACGACCATCGGGGCCAGTACGGCTATCCCGTGAGCCTCTCGGTGATCGGCGAGACGCTGGAGGCCACCGCCGTGGGGGGCGCCGTCGACGGCCTCGCCCGCTCCCGGGTACCGGTGGACGTCACCTCCGTGGAGGTGGCGGTGGGTGAGCTGTCCCGGACCATCCTGGCCAACCTGTCGATGTCGAAGCCGACCTGAGCGGACACGCCGGCCGCTGCCGCGGTCTCCGTCGCCGCTGGTCGGGCGAGAGTGGGCGCTCTTTTTCCGTTCGCCTCCGAGGAAAGGTCAGTAGCAGCCGCCCCCGCGGATCAGCCGAGGGGCCCAGACATCGAGGCCGGCCTGCGACAGACGATCCTCGACGATGGCCCGCACCTCGGGTGCCAGCAGGGGCCCCTCGTGCGTGGGTACGGCGACGTCGAGCATCGACGCGGCGAGCAGCAAGAACTCGTCGTAGCGCGCCCGCTCCCATCGCCAGGCCGGCTCCTTCCCGGGCCAGGGGGACGACTTCTGGTAGACGTCGAGCCGGCGCCGGCGCATCTTGAGCTCGGCGGCGACACGACCGATCCGCATCGAGGCTGGGCGTTCGGCGTTCGTCACGCCCTCCATGTTCCCTCACCGCCAG
>JBPCLE010000067.1:0-7120 GCA_051003575.1 Acidimicrobiales bacterium
GGGCGTGGGCGTCGGTGTCGATGGACACCTTGGCGCCGGCGGCGACCACCTTGCGCAGCAGGCTCCTCGGCGGGTCGAGGCGCTCGGGCCGGCAGTTGATCTCGACCGCGGTGTCGGACTCGGCGGCGGCGGCGAACACGGCGCCGGCGTCGAAGGCGGACTGGGGCCGGCCCTTGGCCGTGACCAGCCGCCCGGTGCAGTGGCCGAGGATGTCGACGTGGGGGTTGCGGACGGCGGCGACCATCCGCGGGGTCATGGCGACCGACTCCATGCGCAGCTTGGAGTGGACGCTGGCCACGACCACGTCGAGGCGGGCCAACAGCTCGTCGGTCTGGTCGAGCGTGCCGTCGTCGAGGATGTCGACCTCGATGCCGGTGAGGATGCGGAAGGGGGCCAGCCGCCCGTTGATCTCGGCCACGAGATCCAGCTGGGTGCGGAGGCGCTCGGCGGTGAGCCCGTTGGCCACCTTGAGCCGCGGGGAGTGGTCGGTCAGGACGATGTAGTCGTGGCCGAGGTCGCGGGCGGCCCGGGCCATCTCCTCGATCGGGCTGCCGCCGTCGCTCCAGTCCGAGTGGGTGTGGCAGTCGCCCCGGAGGGCGGCGCGGATCTCGGCGCTGCGGCCGGTGAGGGCCACCGCCTGCTCGGCCGCCGCTGCGCCGGCCTCCTGCTCCAGGGTGGCGAGGTAGGACGGCACCTGGCCGGCGATGGCCTCCGTGGCCACCGCTTCGGTGGTCTTGCCCACCCCGGGCAGGTCGCGGAGGCGGCCCTTGGCCGCCCGGTCGGCGAGATCGGCGGGGTCGAGCTTGGCCAGGGTGCCCGCCGCGGTCCGGAAGGCCCGGACGCGGTACGTCGGCGCGCCCTGCCGTTCCAGCAGGTAGGCGATTCGCTGTAGTGCCTGGACGGGATCCACCGTGACAACCTATGACGGTGGCAAACGTGGTCGTCCTGGGCGACACCCGGCGGGCCCTGGCCGGCGCGGTGGCCGCACTCCTGCTCGTCGCCGCCGCCACGGTGGTCGTCCGCACCTCCACCTCCCCGGGGGCCCTGGCGTTCGTGGCCGGCGGTCGGGTGGGCGGCGGCGGGGCGGCAGCCGCCGCCTCTGCCCCGCCGGCAACCGCGCCGGCGTCGCTCGGGGCCCGGGCCCTGGCCCTCTCCAGCCCCACGTCGCTCGACGCCGCCCTTGCCGCCGCCGGCTACCGGTTCCCCGCCGGCGCCGGCGTCTACGCGGCCCGGATCACCAAGGAGGCCGGCGGGCTGGCGTACGAGGACTTCCAGGGGGGCGTCGGCGCCCTGGGGACCAACTTCTGGCCGGCATCGTCCATCAAGGTGCTGGCCGCCGTAGGCGCCCTGGAGTACGTGGGCGAGCGGGGCTTCACCGGTGCCGCCACCGTGTCTTTCGGCAACGGTGCCCCCCGCACCATCCAGTCGATCTACGACGCCGCCATCCGCATCAGCGACAACGCGGCCTACGACACGCTCGTCGAGATCGCCGGCGTCGACTACCTGAACAAGGAGTTCCTGACCCCGGCCCGCGGGTTCCCGGTGACCGTCATCCAGCGGTCCTACACCGTCGGCGGCAACCTGCGGGCCAACCCCGCCCTCACCATCACCGAGGGGACGAGGAGGCTGGTCGTCCCCGCCCGCACGGGCAAGGTCGACACCGACTGCCCGAAGGGCCAGTGCTCGAACCTGTTCGAGATGAGCGAGTCGGTCCGGCGGTTGGTGCTCAACGACGAGATCCCCCAGGCCGAGCGCTTTCGGATCGCGTCCACCGACGTCATCGGGCTGAACCGCGCCCTGCTCGGGGCCGAGGGCTGGTTCGAGCCGGCGGTGGCCCGGGTGGTGGGGGCCGACGCCCGGATCTACGGCAAGCCCGGCCAGGTGCCCCGCCGCGACTGCCTCGACGTGACCCTGATCGAGCGCGGCGACGGCGCCCGCTACCTGCTGTCGGCCACCGTGCCCGAGAGCCAGGGCGGGTGCCCGGCGCTGGTCGCCCTGGCCGAGACCGTCCTGCGGTTCCTGACCCGCTGATCCCCGGCCGCCGCCGTCGGCCGGCCGTCAGGGTTGGGGGATGCTCGCCAGGTCGGCGTGGAGCTTCTCGCTCTCGGGCGTGGGCTCCAGCTCGACCTCCTCCAGCCGGGCCTGGAGCCGGCGGAAGGTGGCGGTGGCGTCGTCGGGTCGGCCGAGCTTGGACTGGAGGCGCATGATGCGCCGGTAGATCTGCTCGGCGTAGGGGTCCACCTCGACCGCTCGCTGGAGCGCCTGCCAGGAGCCCCGGGCGTCGCCCGACGCCCAGCGGATGTCGCCCAGCCACACCTGTACGTCGAGCACCCGCTGGCGCAGGTCGTCGCGGGGCGTCTCCGCCCACGCCCAGTCGGCGCCGGCGAGCAGGTCGCCGGCGTAGGTCTGGGCCACCCGGTCGTAGGCCGCGGCGCGCACGAAGTCGTCGCCGCCGGCCGCCCCCTCGCTCAGGGCCTGTTCCAGCCGCCACAGGTCCACGTCGAAGAGCGGCTCGACGCGGTAGCGGTCTCCGTCGCGCTCGATGACCTTGAGCTTCTTCTCGCCGGTGGCGTCGCGCAGGCGGCTGCGAAGGTTTCCGAGGGCGGTCCAGAACCACTCCGACCCCCGGCCCGGGTCGGCCTCGGGCCACAGGGCCTCCACCGCGGCGTCGAGGGTGGTGCCGGCGGGGTGGAGCAGGTAGAAGGCCAGCAGCTCTCGGGCCTTGGCCCGCAGGCCGGCTCGAATCTCGGTGCCGTCCACCTCGATGCGGTACGTGCCGAGAAGCTGCACGTCGACGGCGGGCGACTCGGCCAGCACGACCTCGAAGGGCTCGGCCTCGCCAACCGCCGCGGCCAGCAGCGGTAGCGCCGGCGATGTGGAAGCGTCGTCGTCGGTGCGGGCGCTGGCCAGCACGGCCAGCAGCTCGCTGGCCGCCTCCCGGCCGAGGGTGTAGAGCCGGGCGCCGCCAAGGCGGCCGGCAAGGGCCTCGTCGCTGATCTCGGCCGCCCGCTCGTTGGCCTCGAGGCGGAAGGAGACGGCACGCTCAGGGGCGATGTCGACCAGGACGGCGAGGACCCGGGGGCCTTCGGCGCCGGCGGAACGGTCGAGCAGCTGGAGCAGGGCTTCCAGGTCGTCGGGTGCCGGGTCGCGGGCGACGACCAGCACGGTGGCCGGCGCGGTGGGTGAGCGGTCTTCCGCGAGCTGGCGGAGGCAGTCGGCGAGGTCGCGCGGTTGGTTCAGGCCGGGTACGGCCAACCCCGGGGGGAGCAGGTCGCCCACGACGAGGGCTTCCCCGGTGCCGGCGCCCTGGGCCACGAACGACGTGGTCAGGAAGCGGGCGACGTCGGAGGCCGCCGGCCCCATCACCGACAGGAGCCCGACCTCGGCCAGGTCGAGGGTGACCTCCTCGGCGTCGCGGAAACCGATGGCCAGGGTGGTCGGGCTGGGCGGCGGCGGCCCGCTCCCGTTGGCAGCCTTGCCGCTTGAGGACTTGCCGCCGGGGGCCTTGCCGGCGGGGGTCTTGCCGGCGGAAGCCTGGCCGGGCGGGCGGATGGCCGCCAGGTCGGCGCGGGCCCGGGCGTAGCGGTCGACCCGGCTGGTGATGTGGGTGGCAAAGGGATCTCCCCGGGGGAGGCCGGGCGAGTGGCTGTTGTCCCGCCGTCGGCGCCTGCTGCGCAGCCCGGCCCGCCGGAGCGCCTCGCTGACGCTGAGGGCGAACGACGGCCCCACCACGAGGCCAGGCAACGTGCAGGCCAGCGGGTCCTCGCCCACGCCTTCGTCGGTGGCCGTGGCCGCCGCCGGCCGGGCGGGGGGCGGGGCGCCGAAGGAGGATGCGTCGTCGTCGGCAGGCTCGTCGGCCAGGGCGCCCTCGGCGGGTGCCGGCCCCGGCGCGGTGTCGGCCCCCTGCTGGCCGCCGAACATGTTGGCCTGGGGTGCGACCTGGGCCTGGGCCGGCGTCATGGGCGCGGGCCCGGCGGCCGGCGCCGGCGGCGTGAAGGACGCCAGCACCTCGCGGACCGCGGCCTCGACCAGGCGGGGGAGCTGCTCGTGCAGCCCATCGCGCACGGCCCGTAGCTGCGACGCCTCCTCCCGCAGGCCGGCGGTGATGGCCTCGACCTCGCGCAGGGCGGCCCGCAGCTCGGGCTGGACCGCGTCGGCCACCACCTGGGGCAGCCGGTCGTTCATCTCCCGCTCGATCTCGCGGAGCCGGGCCGACTCGCGTCGCAGCTCGGCGCCGTCCTCCTGGAGCCCGCCGGCGTCGCGCCGCATGCGCGACGCCTCGGTGCGCAGCGCGGTGGTGGAGCCCTCCAGCTCGGCCAGGGCGTTGTGCAGCTCGCCGGCCCGGTTGGCGGCGAGGTCGGCCACCACGGCCTGCTGGTGGGCCAGGCCGCTGGCCACCGCGTGGAGCTGGGACTTCACCCCGTCGAACTCGGCGCGCATCCAGTGCAGCACCCGGGCGCCGTTCTCCCTCGACAGCATGCCGTCGGCCTGGTGCTGGACCGCGGGCTGGCGGGCGGCGGCCGCCGGTGCCGGCGTTGTGGCGGGAGGCGCCTGTGGTGCCGGCCGGGAGGGCGCGGCCACGGGGACGGCCCGGGCGAAGACCTCCGGGCAGCCGGAGAACTTGCCGGTGCAGACCGTGTCGCAGATCGTGCAGGAGCAGGCCGATGCCCCGGCCTTCATCGGATGGTTGCAGCCGCTCGTGATCTGGCAGCCGAACTCGTGGCACCAACCCATCGGGCGACCATCGTAGGCACCGCCGAGGGGTGCGGTCGTCGGCACCCCGTCGGCACGGGTACGGCGGTGGCCGGCCTCGTCGCGGCCCGGGGCGCCGCCGCAGCCGGCGCCGGCCCGCTCGACCCGGCGCGATCGCGTGCCCTGTACGCCGGCCGGCGCCGGGACGGGGCAGAATGGCGCCTCATGCTCCCGGCGTTCACCGATGACGGACGGCCGAGCCCCGCAGTAGGGGCTCTCGGCGCCCTGGCCCTGCTGCTCCTCGTGGCCGGCGCCGTCCTCGTGTTCCAGCGGCTCGGCGAAGCCGCGCCGCTGACGGCGTCCACCGGTGGCACCGGCCGGGTCGTCTTCAGCAGTGACCGGGGCGACGACCTCGACATCTACGTTGTCAACCCCGACGGATCCGGGCGGGTCAGGCTCACCGACGCCCGGGGCAACGACCAGACCCCGGCCTGGTCACCCGACGGGACCAAGATCGTCTTCGAGTCGCGACGCAACGGCAACTTCGACATCTTCGTCATGAACGCCGACGGCTCCAACGTGGTGCAGCTCACCGACAGCCCGGCCGACGACGTGTTCCCGCGGTGGGTGCCCGACGGCGGGAGGATCGTCTTCGCCAGCGCCCGCAACGGCGACTTCGACATTTTCGTGATGCACGCCGACGGCAAGAGCCAGGAACGGCGCACGCGGGAGGCGTCCACCGACACGGCCCCGGCCTTCTCCCCCGACGGGGCCAAGATCGTCTACCAGAGCCTCCGCGACGGCAACGACGACATCTTCGTGATGAACGTGGACGGCACGAACCAGATCCGGCTGACCGACGACCCGGCCCAGGACTGGCTGCCGGTGTACTCGCCGGACGGGACCAAGATCGCCTTCCAGCGGGCCCGCGCCGACGGGAACTCCTTCGACATCTGGGTCATGAACGCCGACGGCAGCGACGAGCGCCAGGTCACCCGGACGGACACGTCGGCAGTGGCGGCGGCGTGGTCGCCCGACGGCACCAAGCTGGCCTTCTCCAGCCACGCCAATGGTGGGATCAGGATCCTGGTCGTCAACCTCGACGGCACCGGCCTGGCCCAGATCACCGGGGGGTCGGGGTACAACAGCTACGTCCCCGACTGGCGCGACCCCGCCATCCGGCCGCCGGCCACCACCACCACGGTCGCGCCGACCACCACGACCACCACCCGCCGGCGCTGACGGGACCCGGCCGGGTCTCCCGGCCCATGGGCCCGTTTTCCCAAGTCACGATGCTTGGCCGTAGTCTCGGGTCGCAATGAGCGAGGCCGCCCTCCCAGCCACCGTCCCCCCGGTCTCGGTCCCGGGGCGGAGCCGGTTGGCCGCCTACGTCGCCCTCACCAAGCCGCGCATCATCGAGCTGCTGCTGGTGACCACGGTGCCGGCCATGATCGTCGCCGAGCGGGGCATGCCGCCGACGTGGCTGATCCTGGCCACGCTGGTCGGCGGCACCCTGGCCGCGGGCGGGGCCAACGCCACCAACATGGTCATCGACCGCGACATCGACAAGCTGATGCACCGCACCCGGAAGCGGCCGCTGGTCACGGGCGAGATCACCCCCCGCAACGCCCTCATCTTCGCTGTGGGCCTCGAGGTGGCCGCCGCCGCCTGGCTGGCGATGGTCGTCAACCCCCTCAGCGCGGCGCTGGCCCTCTCGGCCACCCTCTTCTACTTCTTCGTCGACACGCTCTGGCTGAAGCGCACTTCGACCCAGAACATCGTGGTCGGCGGCGCCGCCGGCGCCGTCCCGGTGCTGGTCGGGTGGGCGGCGGTGACCAACGAGCTGGCCATCGCCCCGTTCGTGATGTTCGCCATCATCTTCCTATGGACGCCCCCGCACTTCTGGGCCCTGGCCATCCGCTACAAGGCCGACTACGCCGCCGCCGAGGTGCCCATGCTGCCGGTCGTCGCCTCCTTCGACGAGACCGCCAGGCAGATCGTTGTCTATACGGTCGTGCTGTGGGCCACCAGCCTGGTGTTCTGGCCCGCGGGCTCGATGGGCTGGATCTACCTGGCCGCGGCCCTGGGCCTGGGCGGGGTGTTCACGTGGAAAGCGGTGAAGCTGGCCCGGAGCCACCGGCCCGACCAGGCGATGAAGCTGTTCAAGTACTCCATCACCTACATCACCCTGCTGTTCGGGGCGATGGCGGCCGATCAGCTCCTTCGCTGATCCCTGCTTCTTCGCTGATCCCTGCTTCTTCTCTGAGCTCTGCTTCTTCGCTGAGCGCCTTCTCGGCCAACAGGGCCTGGCGCTCCTCGCTGCCGGCCCAGGCCACGGCCACCAGCAGGACGGCGGCGAGCAGCACCAGGTCGCCGGCCACCCACATGATCCCTCCGGCCAGCCGCTGGTCGGCGAGCGCGGCGGGGC